>NZ_JBDPMJ010000003.1:0-521694 GCF_039880665.1 Nonomuraea sp. B5E05 | reverse complement strand
GACGCTGTCGCGCTTGTCGATCTCGAACTCCAGCCAGGCACCCCGGGACGGGATGACCTTGCAGCCGTACAGATCCTTGTCGGACGTCTTGTCGACGTTACGTTCGAAGTAGACGCCGGGCGAACGGGTCAGCTGCGAGGTGACGACACGCTCGGTGCCGTTGATGATGAACGTGCCCTTCGGCGTCATGAGCGGGAAATCGCCCATGAACACCGTCTGGCTCTTGATCTCACCGGTGGTGTTATTGATGAACTCCGCCGTCACGAACATCGGGGCGGAGAAGGTCATGTCCTTGTCTTTGCACTCGTCCACCGAGTATTTCGGTGGCTCGAACCGGTGGTCGCGAAACGACAAGGACATGGTCCCCGAGAAGTCCTCGATCGGACTGATCTCCTCGAGGATCTCTTCGAGACCCGACTGGGACGGGACGTCCCTGCGCCCGGCCTGGCGAGCCGCCTCTACCCGGGCCTTCCACTTCTCGTTGCCGAGCAGCCAGTCGAACGACTCGGTCTGCGGAGCGAGAAGGTCAGGAACTTCGAGAGGCTCCTGGATGCGCGAAAATGACACGCGACGGGGACCGGCGGGTATGGCGGAGGCGTTGCGCGAGGCTGCCAACAGAAGTCCTTCCGGAAGGCACGGATGGAATCGGACTGCGCGCACGCCAAGCGCCCGGCAGAAGCCGGGGCGTCAGAGGGCAGCGCGAGGAAGCAGCATAACGCAGAAGAGAAACGAATGTCTACACTTAATATAAGTGTCAACCTCGCTTCCGCCTTCAGAATGTCACAGCCGGGTCGATCTCGTCAACTTCTCGCGGTCGCGGCGGCGGCGTAGCGGCGGGCCAGCTGCGCGAAGGCGTCCCTGAGCTCGGCGGGGCCGACGACCTCGATGTCGGCGTCGAACCTGCCGATGGCGGCGGCCAGACCGCGGCGGGCGCCCCGAGGATCACCTCGCCGCGGCAGGGCCGGCCCTCAGCGCCGCCGGAGCCCAGGAACCTGCCGGCCACGAAGGCGGCAACGTCACCTCCGGGCAGCTCGCGCGGGGTGAAGCGGGGTCCGGCAGGGGTGCGCGGGGTGATCCGGTCGGCGCGGAACGTACGCCAGTCGTCCCGGTCGAGGTCCCACGCGACCAGGTACCAGCGCCCGCCCCAGGTGACGAGGTGATAGGGCTGCACCCGGCGCGGCGGATCGCCCATGCCGTCGTCGTCCACCCCCGGCGAGGACACGGAAGCGTAGTCGAAGCGCAGCACCTCGCGGCCGTGGACGGCGGCGCTGAGCGCCATGAGCACGCCGCCGCCGACCCGCGGGCCGGGCCGGGCCGCGGGCCGCTCGATGGCCGTGACCTGGAAGGTGTCGATCCGGCGGCGCAGCCGTGCGGGCATGACCTGCCGGACCGTGTTCAGCGCGCGTGCCGCGGCTTCCTCGATGCCGGCGCCGGTGGTGGCCGCGATCGGGAGCGCGATGGCCAGAGCGACGGCCTGCTCGTCGTCGAACAGCAGCGGAGGCAGCTCCGCGCCTGCGTCGAGCCGGTAACCGCCCTCGGGTCCCTTGAACGCCACGATGGGATAGCCCAGCTCGCGCAGGCGGCCGACGTCGCGGCGCACGGTGCGCGGGCCGACGTCGAGCCGCTCGGCCAGCAGCGCCCCCGGCCAGTCCCGGCGCGCCTGGAGCAGCGAGAGCAACCAGTCCGTGTTCGGGGGCGACCTCGCCGTCATCACGTACAAGGACGCCGGGAACGTGCGGGATCCCGCTGAGGCGGACCAGGTGATGTGGGGCCAGTCACCCGCGCAGTGGTCCGCGCTCTACGGGATGCTCAGGGACCGCTTCGGTGTCGTCTGGGTCATCGACGTCGCGAGCGTCGGCAACGGGTGATCGCCAGGCGTGGCCCGCGGGCACGGGCATGGCCCCGGCACCACATCGCCATGGTGCCGGGGCCATGCCGGCCGGCCCGGATCCGGAACGCGCCGGGTCAGCCGCAGGCCTTCCCCGTGGTGCCGCTGCCCTTGCCGGCGCGGCCGATCCCGAACTTCACGCTGCCCGTGGCCTTGGCGCAGACGCCGCTGGGGGCGTGGACCATGTTGCCCCAGTGGTGGCCGCCGTTGCCGGCCCGGTAGGTGAAGGATCTGCTCTTGGAGCTGGTGAAGACGGTGATGGTGCCGGTGCCGCTCCTGGAAACCGAGACCTCGCCCCAGTTGGTACCGCAGTGACGGGAGTAGTAGGGCCGGATCGTGCCCAGGCGGTCACCGACCTCGTTCTTCAGCGCGGCCTTCTTCCCGGTGTTCACCTTGGTCCTGGCGCACCCGCTCCGGTAGGGGTCCTTTCCGTCGTACGGGTGAGCGCTCGCCCGCGCCGCGGTCCCCGCGACCGACGCGGCCTGGGCAGTGCCGGTCATGAGGCCGGTGGTCAGGACACCGCCGGCCAGGGCGGCGCTCATTCCGAGGACGGCCATCGTCCTGCCGGTGGTCAAGGTGATCGTGCTGTCGCTCATGGTTCGGCGGCGGGCCTGCTTGTCAGATTGCGGCGCCCGGCCCGCTGTTCCGCCGTGCGGACGTCCTGGCTTGCGAGGACCACTCTGCGCCGGACCCGCCCGCGCGTCTGCGTCGAAGTGCACACTGGCCGGATTCGGGCTGCCAGGAACACCCGCCGAGCACTCGATCCGGCACGGACCGGCCCCTGATCGTGCGTGCCGAATGTTTCGGTCAAATCTTGAAAGTTTCATGAACCAGGCGCGGGACGACTCGCCGGGCATCCCCGTTGACCAGGCCAGATCCCCGCTCAGGACGCCGCCGACCGGCCGAAAACCCACCATCGGACGGGCGTCGTTGACAGCCCGCCAGGGCCGGACGAACACTGTCGCTGCCCGCCCCCAGCGAGCCCTCACGAGGAGGAAGCACGCACATGAACGACGCCCCCGCCCCCCGCCGCAGACGCGGCCGCGCCAGGTTGTTCGCCGCCCGCGCAGGAGCCGTGGTGCTCGCCGTGGTCACCGCGATGTTGCCGTCCGTCGCCAACGCGGCCATCACCTCCAACCAGACCGGCACCAACAACGGCTACTTCTACTCGTTCTGGACCGACAGCAACGGAACGGTCTCCATGGAGCTGGGCTCCGGCGGCAACTACAGCACCTCATGGAGGAACACCGGTAACTTCGTCGCCGGCAAGGGCTGGAGCACCGGCGGACGCAGGACCGTGAGCTATTCGGGCAGCTTCAACCCGTCGGGCAACGCCTACCTGACGCTCTACGGGTGGACGAGGAACCCGCTCGTGGAGTACTACGTCGTCGACAACTGGGGCACCTACCGGCCCACGGGCGAATACCGGGGCACGGTCACCAGCGACGGCGGCACGTACGACATCTACAAGACGACGCGCTACAACGCCCCCTCCATCGAGGGCACCAGGACGTTCGACCAGTATTGGAGCGTCCGGCAGCAGAAGAGGACCGGCGGGAGCATCACCTCGGGCAACCACTTCGACGCATGGGCCCGTAACGGCATGAACCTGGGCAACCACGACTACATGATCCTCGCGACCGAGGGTTATCAGAGCAGCGGAAACTCCAACATCACGATCGGCTCGGGCGGCGGCAACCCCGACCCCGGCAACCCGGGCAACCCTGGCGGTTGCACGGCGACGCTGTCGGCGGGCCAGCAGTGGAGCGACCGGTACAACCTCTCCGTGTCGGTCAGCGGTTCGAGCAACTGGACCGTGACGATGAACGTGCCGTCTCCGGCGAGGATCATCGCCACGTGGAACATCAGCGCCACCTATCCCAGCTCCCAGGTGCTGAACGCCAGACCCAACGGCAACGGCAACAACTGGGGTGTGACGATCCAGCACAACGGCAACCACACCTGGCCGTCCGTCTCCTGCAGCGCGGGCTGAGCCACCCCGGACCGTGGCGCGGCGCCCCCATGACCCCTGACGCCGCGCCACGGTCATCAGGGGTCACAGGGCCGTGCGGCTCAGCTCCTCCTGGAGGATGGGCGCGGCCTCGGCGCCGACCGCCCTGCGCCGACCACACCGGGATCGTCAAGCACCTCGCGGACGGACCCTGGCCCTCGGGCCCGCCGGTCCCACGGGTGTCGCGGTCACAGCGGGGCGGTCCACCATTCGGCTGCGATGGACAGCCCGGCCAGGCGGAGCGCCTCGCGTTTCGCCTCGTCCGCGTGGCCGCACACCACCACGACCTGAACCGCGCCGCGCCGCGCCGCCTCCTCCGTGAGCGCGCGCAGCAGGTCGGCGCCGATCGTGGCCCAGTCACCGTCGTCCACGACGGCGTAGTCGTCGAGCGTGCACGCCGGCCCGCCCGGGTCGTACACCGGGGGCGGGGGCACGAGCGAGGCGATGGCGAAGCCGGCGAAGCGGCCTTCTCGTTCGGCCACCCGGCAGATGGCCTCGGGGTCTTCCACCAGCGTGGCGAGGAAGGCGGCGTGGCGGGCCTGCGCGCCGGCCGCGCGCCGCCAGAAGACCGGCTGGTACCGCTCGTACGTTTCGCGGCGGCGGGCCATCAGCTCGGCGATCGCCGCCACGTCCCCGGGCGAGGCGCTCCGGATGGCAATCATGATCTCCACTCTAGAAGGTGCCGGTCGCGCTTTCCGTGCCCGGCGCCGTTCTGCTAGTTTGGCCGTATGACCAACTTGGCCGACCGACCAAATTTGCCGCGCGGGGATCGCCGCCGCGAGCAACTCGTGGCGGCCGGCATCGCGGTGCTGCGGGACGACGGCTGGCAGGGCGTCACGACCCGCGCCGTGGCCCAGCGGGCCGGCACCAATCCCGGCCTGATCCACTATCACTTCGGCGGGCTGGCCGGGCTCCGGTCGGCACGCTGGTCGTCGCGGCGATCGACGGGCTGATGTTGCACTACATGATCGACGGCGACCTCGCCGTCGGCGCGGTGCTGTCCGCGGTGGAGGACCTGCTGGCGACGCCTGACCCCTCGTGAGCGCGGCGGAGGACTCCCTTTCCGCCGCACACGGCCGACCTCGAAAGGACCGGCGGGCCGGCAGCGGGTGGCGTTCGATGATCTCGCGGACGAATCCCGCGGCCCCCTCGTCCCAGCCGGCTCCGGCCTCGCTCATGCGTGCCAGGGTGTCGCGCCAGGCGATCTCGGCGATGGCCGACCCGCCCACGTGGTCATCGGCGGCGGGCCCGCGATCTGATCTCCGGCTACGTGGTGCCCGACAGGCGCTGCCTGGTGCGGGCCGGCGCCCACTCCGGCAGCTCGGCGAGGATGTCGGCGAGGGTGACGTCGGCGAGGCTGGCCCGCCATGCCCGGTGGGCGTCGGCCATCTTCTCGGCGAGGACGCAGATGCGCTCGCACTCCTCCGGGGGCAGCGCGCCGCGTCCCTGCTGACGGATCTCGCGGCACTCGTACGGCGTGGACCGGCCGTCGACGGCCTCGACGATCTGCAGCAGCGTGATCTCGGCGGCGGGCCGCGCCAGCCGGAAGCCTCCCCTGGGGCCGGTGGAGGCGGCCAGCAGCCCGGCCTTGACCAGCTCCTTGAGCTGCTTGGTGAGGTAGGCCGCGGGGAGGTCGTAGTGGAGCGCGAGCTGCGCCGCCGACGCGCTGGCTCCCGGCTCGAGCTGGGCCAGCGTGGTCGCGCAGTGCAGAACCCACTCGGTGCTCACAGGCAGCTTCACGCCCCGATTCTATCGCAGCTATTATGGATCCGTTTAGTCCATAATTAAGGGGATCATCATGCGGATCGCAGTCGCCGGCGCGACCGGGAACATCGGGGCGCTCACCGTCGCGACCCTCGAACGCGACGGCCACGAGGTCGTGCGCATCAGTCGTTCGCTCGGCGTGGATCTGGCGACCGGTGACGGGCTCGACGACGCCCTGGCCGGCGCGGAGGCGGTCGTCGACGCCATCAACGCGCCGGCGGCCGGCCCGGAGGAGACGGCGGCGTTCTTCGGCGCCACCACGCGCAATTTGCTGGCCGCCGAGGAGCGGGCAGGGGTGCGCCACCACGTCCTGCTGTCGATCGTCGGGATCCATCGCGTCGAGGGCAACGCCCACTACGCCGGCAAGCGGGAGCAGGAGCGCCTCGTGTCCGCCGGGCCGGTGCCGTGGACGATCGTGCCGGTCACGCAGTTCCACGACTTCGCCGAAATGGTGGCGGGCTGGACGGAGCAGGACGGCGTCGCCACGATCGCGCCGCTGCTCGTGCAGCCGATCGCGCCCGCCGACGTGGCCGGCGTCCTCGCCGAGCTCGCGACCGGGGAGCCTCGGGGGCGGCACGCCGACGTCGCGGGCCCCGAGCCGCAGGACCTGGTGGACATGGCCCGGCGCACCCACGAGGCGCGGGGCCGTACGGTGCGGCTCGTGCCGACGTGGTCGGGGATCTTCGGCCCGGCGATGGCGGGCGACGTGCTGCTGCCCGGCGAGAGCGCGCGCATCGCGCCGACCACTTTCGACGACTGGCTCGCCCGGCAGCGGTAGACGGAGGGCCCCGGCGCCCCCGGGATGACCTGCCGGCGCGCCCGCGGCGCCGGCAGGCGGCGCCGAATGCCGGCGGTACGCCCACCGGCTCGCGTCACAGCCGTATCACGCGTCCCATTCCGGTGGACCCGCGTACGGTGCCGGAAAAACTTTGCCAAAGCCCTGGAACGCCTGCGAGAGCGGCGATCCAGGGCTTCCCCATGGCAAACGACATTGTGCGGGGATTTGTACCGCTTGCAGCGTTTATGGGGCGTTCTATACCTTCTTGGGATTACGGCATACGGCACAGGCGAACGCTTGCCGAACCGTTTGCCGCGACGTTGACAGGCCGAATCCGCACAGCGCGGAGCCGGGGACCCACCTTTCCGGGGTGAATCGCACGCCAGCCGAGGGCTGCGCGCGTAGGGCACTTCCAAGCCCGAACCCGTCAGCTAACCCGGTAGGCACATGGAAGCAAGGAGTCGATCCCCCCATGCGCGAACTCACGCGACGTCTCACCCTGTCCGCCGCCGGCGCCCTGCTGGCCGGGACCACCGCCATCGCGGGCGTGAGCCTGCCCGCGCACGCGTCGCCCGTCGAGCCGGGCCCGGCCCAGGCGGCCGAGCAGCGCACGCTCACCTACGGCCAGGACGTGTCCAACCACCAGCCGCTGCACGACTGGGCCGCCAGCCCCGCGCAGTTCGGCATCATCAAGGCCACCGAGGGCACCGACTTCCGCGACGCCGCCTTCGCCAGGCACTGGAGCGAGCTGGGCAAGAAGGGCATCGTGCGCGGGGCGTACCACTACGCACACCCCGGCAACGACCCCATCGCCGAGGCCGAGCACTTCCTGTCCATGGTGAACTCCCAGCCCTCCAAGCCCGGCGACCTGCTGGTGCTGGACCTGGAGACCACCGACGGCAAGTCCGTCGAGGAGGTCAACGCCTGGGCCAAGGCGTGGCTGTCGCACGTGAAGGCCGAGACCGGGGTCACCCCGATGTTCTACAGCGGCTGGAACTTCGCCGACACCTACGGCAAGGGCCTGGCCGAGTACCCGCTGTGGGTGGCCCACTACAGCAAGCCGAAGGGGACGGTGACGCCGCCCGCCGACTGGAAGACCTGGACCATCCACCAGTACTCCGACTCCCCCATCGACCAGAACGTCTCGGCGCTCACCCCCGACGAGCTGCGCGCCCTGGGCCGCACGGCCGCCTGACCGGGTTCGGGCAGGCGGAGAACTCCGCGGAGCACCTGCCTGCCCGCCGCGGGTCAGGCCGCGTACGGGTCCTGGCCCGCGCGGATGCGGCCCACCATGGTCTTGAGCGCCTCCAGCGCGGTCAGGTACGTCAGCGGGCCGAAGGACACGCGGGCGACGCCGAGGGAGGCCAGCCTGCCCAGATCCATGCCGGGCATGCAGGCGACGTTGACCGGCCCGGGGACGGCCTTGACGAGGTCGCCGACCACCTCTTCCGACGGGGCCATGATGGGGTAGACGCAGTCGGCGCCGGCCTCCAGGTAGCGGCGCCCGCGCTCGGCGACCTCCTCGGTCGAGGTGGAGCCGGTCAGGAAGACGTCGACCCGCGCGTTGATCACCAGGTCGGGACCCGCCTCCCGGAGGGCGGCGATGCGCGCGGCCTGCGCGTCGGCGTCGACGAGTCCCCCGGCCCGGTGGTCGGTGTCCTCGATGTTGAAGCCGGCCGCGCCGATGGCGGTGAGCCGCTCGACGAGCTCGCCGGGCGGCAGGCCGTAGCCGGCTTCGGCGTCGACGGTCACCGGCACGTCCACGGCCCTGATGATCCTGGCGGCGATGTCGAACATCTCGCCGACCGGTGCGCCCTCGTGGTCGTCGCGTCCCAGCAGGGCGGCGATGGACGCGCTGGCGGTCGCCAGGGCGGGATAGCCGGCCTCGGCCACGACGGTGGCGCTGCCCGCGTCCCACACGTTGGGCAGGATCAGCGGGTCGCCGGGCTTGTGCAGGTCGCGCAGGAGAGCGGTGCTGGTCTTCGGCATGGTCGTTCCTTGCCTGTGAGGGTCATGTCCCTCTCTTGACTCCTGCGGCCTTCACTTCGTGACGGCTTCACGGTGTGATCGCCGGCACAGCAGGCGACGTCAGGCGAACGGCTCGACGGCGCGTCAGCGCTCGCCCGTCCCGGCCGGCGACCGTTCCAGCGCGGAGTTCCGGCGGCTGTAGGCGAAGTAGATGACCAGCCCGATCAGGAACCAGACGGCGAAGCGCAGCCACGTCACCGGGTCCAGGAACGTGATCAGCCAGATCGAGAAGACCACCCCGACGGCGGGCACCACCGGCATCCCGGGGGTGCGGAACTCGCGGTGCAGGCCGGGCTGCCGGTAGCGGAGCACGATCACGGCCAGGCACACGACCACGAACGCCAGCAGGATGCCGATGTTCGTCAGCTCGGCGGCCTCCCGGATCGGCAGGAATCCGGCGATCACCGCGGAGGCGGCGCCCACGATCCAGGTGACGCGCGAGGGCACCCGCCGTACCGGGTGCACCTTGGCGAACCATCGCGGCAGCAGCCCGTCGCGGCTCATCGCGAACCACACGCGGGTGACGCCGAGCATGAACGTGAACATCACGGTGAGGATGCCGATGATGGCGCCCACCGCGATCACGGACGCCAGCCCGGAGAGGCCGACCGAGGCGAACGCCGAGGAGAAGCCGCTCTCGGGGTCGATCTCCCGGTAGTTCTGCATGCCGGTCAGCACGAGCGTGGCCAGCACGTACAGCACCATGGCGATGATGAGGGAGTAGATGATCGCCTTGGGCATGTGCCGCCGCGCGTCGCGTGACTCCTCGGCCGCGGTGCTCATCGCGTCGTAGCCGAACACGGCGAAGAACACGGTGGCGGCCCCGGTGATGGCCCCGCCGATCCCGAAAGGGAAGAAGGGGTGGTAGTTGGCGGTGTTGATGTGGAAGAAGCCGACCACGATGACGAGCAGCACGACGGCGACCTTCACCCCCACCACGAACGTCTCGAACCGGGCGGCGCTGCGGATGCCGAGGTTCAGCAGGAAGGCGATGAGCAGGCAGAGCAGCACCGCGAACAGGTCTACGACCCGCCCCTCGCCGGTGCCGGGCGCGCCGAGCATCCACGGAGGCAGCGCGAACCCCAGCTGCTGGACGAGGAAGCCGAAGTAGCCGGAGATGCCGATGGCGACGACCGCGACGATCGCGGTGTATTCCAGCAGCAGGTCCCAGCCGATGAACCAGCCGACGATCTCCCCCAGGACGGCGTACCCGTAGGTGTAGGCGGACCCGGCCTTCGGGATCATTCCGGCGAACTCGGCGTACGACATCGCGGCGGCGGCGCTGGCGACGCCCGCGATGAGGAACGACACCAGCACGGCGGGCCCCGCGGTCTCGTTGGCCACCGCGCCGGCCAGCGCGAAGATGCCCGCGCCGATGATGCCGCCCACGCCGATGGCCGTCAGCTGCCACAACCCCAGCGTTCTGGCGAGCTCCCCCTCGTGCTCGGTGGCGATCTGCTCCACAGGCTTGCGCCTGAAGACGCCTCGCGACGTGACCATGACGCCCCCCAAGCGATCGTGTCCCCCTTGGATCCGCCTTCCCACCTGCGGCGTCAAGTAAGCTCACGCGCCGGGCAAGAGCCCGGGGGCGGCACCCGGCGAGGGGATGCCGCCCCGTTCACGGCTCAGGGCATCTTGTACTCTGCCGCCTTGCCGCAGTAGCTGGTGCCGAACGGGGAGTTGCTGTAGCGGCACACCTGGACGACCACACGGTCGATGGAGGTGACTCCGGTCGGGTCGGACAACCCGATGGAGACCGCCACGGTCGCGTCGTCCGCCTTCACCTCCTCGGAGTCGACGACGGTGGCGCCGTTGTAGGCGGTGAAGGCGGCGCGGGAGTGCATCTCGTCGGGGCCGCAGATCGACGGGCCGGCGCTGTCGGACAGGGTGCCCCTGACCTGGACCGCGGGCCGGATGACGGGCCCTTCGACCCACTCCAGCGTGCCCTCGGTGACGCCGTGGCGGCACTGGTCGCCGGAGTCGGCGGAGAACTCCACCGTCGCCTGGGCCGCCGCGGGCTGCGCCGTCAGCAGCACCGCGGTGATCGTGGCGGCGAGCCCGGCCCATAAGCGTGAACGCATGACATCGGCCTTCCGTGTGATGGGGTGCTTCCGGCCCTCCATCGTCGATCACGAACCCGCGATGTTCCAGCGCTGCGGGGCATTCCTGCGCGCAGTTGCAGTGGCCACCCGCCCGGAGCGGCGCCGGCCCCCGCCTGGGATCCCGTCACACCAGGACGATCAGCTGCACGGCGACCACGACGTCCACGACGCCGCACCACTCGGCGAACGAACGCGCCACGGTCCTGTTCCGCCACAGGTGCACGAAGTCCCACACGCCGTGCAGCAACCAGCCGGCCGCGACCACGTAGCGGCCCAGGTCGGGGTCGGCGAACAGCCCGGTCAGCGCGAGCGCCGTGAACACCGCCCAGCCCAGCGCCTGCAGCCGGAACTCGCCGGGCCGTCGCAGGTGGCCGTCGAGCGCACCCCACACCAGCACGATCAGGGCGATCGACACGAAGACGGTGGAGATCGCGACCACGTCCAGCATCCGCAGCCCGACGACGGAGACGACCCCCACGCCGAGCAGCGGCCACGTGAGCGCACGCCTTCCCACCTTGGCGACGACCAGGTACAGCAGCGGCAGCAGGGTCAGCACCTGCGCGAAGACGCCCACCGCGCCCTCACCGCCGCCACTCGACGGCAGGGCGGTCATGGCCAGGGCGAGTGCCGTGGGCCAGCGGTTCAGCAGGAAACGAGCCCAGTGCGTGCGACCAGGTGTCCGGCGGTCCATGTGCGGCTCCTCATCCCCGGCGTGCTGTGCCGTCGTCTGGTCGGTGTGGTGCGGGGTCGCCATGACGCGGTTCCTTTCGCTTAGGGGGGCGGGGTATCCGTCCCACGTTCAGCCTGGCCGAGCAGGGTCGCCCGCGGCAGGGCCGGAACCGCACGTGCAGGCCTCGATGTGTCACCCGGTCTGATGACATCTGTCATGCGGCGGTCAGGCCGCCGGCGGTGGCCGGGACCCGTACTGCTGCGAGAATGGCCGCGTGCGCGACCTGCCGGCCGATACGGGGCTGCGGAGCTTCCGCCGCTTCACGTGGTGGACCCTGATCCTCCTCACCGGCTCCCTCCTGATCTTCAGCAGCGGGCCGTGGATCCTGAATCCGGGGGTGCCCGCGGCGGCCAGGCCGCCCGCCGCGGGCGGGCTGGCCGTCACCGCCGTGGCCGCCGCGGTCCTGTTCGGCCGCCGCCTGAGCGGCGATCCCGGCGGGTCCCCGGGCCGCGCGCCGGCGGTGTGGCTGGCCACGGGCTGCGCGGGCGCGACCGTGCTCGGCGGGGTGCTGCTGGCCGCCCGCGGTTACGGGCCTTGGTCCTTCGCACCGGCGACGATGGTCTCGATCGCCGCGACGTACCTGCCGGCCGGGCGCCGCTGGGCGCTGGTCGCCGCCGCGGCGGCCGCGGCCGGCGTCGCGGGCGGCGGCGTCGCGCTGGCCCTGGGCGACGATCCGTTCCTCGCCGCCGCCTTGCCGGCCGGGCTGGTCGCCCTGACCGGCTGGGTCACCCTCGGCATGTTGTGGTCCTGGGACGTCGCCGATCGGCTGAACCAGGCCCGTCGCCTGTCGGCGGAGCTGGCGGTCAAGGACGAGCGGCTGCGCTTCGCCGCCGACCTGCACGACATCCAGGGCCACCATTTGCAGGTGATCGCGCTCAAGAGCGAGCTGGCCGCGCGGCTGGCGGCGGCGGACCCGGCGCGGGCCGCGGCGGAGATGCAGGAGGTACGCCGGCTGGCCGCCGACGCGTTGCGCGACACCCGCGCCGTCGTGCAGGGCTACCGCCGCACCACGCTGGAAGCCGAGATCGCCAACGCCACCAGGGTGCTCGCCGCGGCCGGGATCGACGCCACGACGCACGCCGACCCCGCCGGCCCCTCCGACCCGGCGGGCCTGCCGGAGACCACCCGCCACCTGCTGGGCCTGGTGATGCGGGAGGCCACCACCAACGTGTTGCGCCACAGCCGGGCACGGCACGCCGAGGTCGGCTACCGGGTCGCCGGCGACCTGGCCCGGCTGCGTGTCGGCAACGACGGCGCCTGCGGCCCGCCCGGCTCCGGCACGGGCCTGGCTGCCCTGGCCGAGCGGCTCGCCGCCGCCGGAGGCCAGCTGACCTGGGAACACGCCGGCGACCGGTTCACCGTGACGGCCACGCTGCCGGTGGACGGCCGCCCATCACGTACGCGAGACTCGGAGGCGTGATGATCCGGCTGCTGATCGCCGACGACGAGGACCTCATCAGGGGCGCGCTGGCGGCGCTGCTGAGCCTGGAGGAGGACCTCGACGTCGCCGCCGAGGCGGCCACCTCGACCGACGCGGTGCGCCTGGCGCGCGAGCACCGGCCCGACATCGCCGTGCTCGACCTGGAGATGCCCCCGGCCGACGGGCTGCGCGCGGCCGGGGAGATCCTGGCCGAACTCCCCACCAAGATCATCCTGGTCACGAGGCACGCCCGCCCCGGCGTGCTGCGCCGGGCCCTGTCGGCGGGGGTGAGCGGGTTCGTGCCGAAGACGACGCCGGCGGCCCGGCTGGCCGAGATCATCCGTGATGTGGCGGCCGGGCGCCGCTACGTCGACCCCGACATCGCCGCCTCCGCGCTGACCGAGGACGACTGCCCGCTCACCGGCCGCGAGCTGGAGGTGCTGCGCGCCTCCCGCTCGGGCGCCTCCGTCAAGGAGATCGCCGCCCAGGTCCACCTCGCGCCGGGGACCGTGCGCAACTACCTGTCGGGAGCCATGGCCAAGCTCGGCGTCACCTCCCGCCACGCGGCCGCCCACCACGCCTGGGAGGAGGGCTGGATCTAGCCGCCATTATGGGGCCGACTTGATGTTCTTCATCGTGAAGTTCGAGGTGACGCCCCTGACGCCGGGGATCGTCATGACGTACTGGCTGAGGAAGGTCTCGTAGGCGGCCAGGTCGGCGACGGCCACGCGCATGAAGTAGTCGGGGGTGCCGAAGAGGCGGCGCAGCTCGACGACCTCCTCGGCCTGCGCCAGGGTGCGCTCGAAGCGCTCGACGGTCCCGGCGTCCTGCGAGTCTAGGGTGAGGTCGATCAGCACCTCGAAGGACCTCCCCACAGCCGCGGGGTCGATGACGGCCCGATAGCCGCGGATGACGCCGTCGGCCTCCAGCCGCTGGACGCGTCTCAGGCACGGCCCCGTGGTGAGCCCGACCCGGTGTGCCAGCTCGACGTTCGTCAGCCTCCCCTCGCGCTCCAGCTCGGTGATGATTGCTCTGTCTATCGCATCCACAGTAAGAACATTGCACCAGAGCGGCCTTGACGGGCAACGTCGGCAACCACATGGCGGGCGATATGCGAGACCATGGAGAGGTGCGACACCACGTTCCCTCGCAGGTCACCACGTCCTTCCCAGCCACCCGGCGGCAGCAGATCGCCGCCGGGGTGCGCGACTCGTTCTCCGCCGGGCTGGGCATCCTCCCGCTGGGGATCGCGCTCGGCCTGCTGGTCGTCCAGGCCGGCCTGCCCTGGTGGCTGGCCCCGGCCCTGTCGCTGTCCGCGTTCGCCGGCTCCGTGGAGCTGCTGGTGGTGGGGATGGCGGCGACGGTCACGCCGCTGGGCGCGATCGCCCTGACCGTCCTGGTGGTCAACTTCCGTCACGTGTTCTACGCCTTCTCCTTCCCGCTGCACGTGGTCAGGCACCCGCTCGCCAAGGCGTACGCCGTCTACGCGATGATCGACGAGGCGTACGCGGTCAACGCCGCCCTGCCCGAGGCCGAACGCTCGGCGCCCCGGCTGCTGGCGATGCAGATCGCGTGCGAGGCCTACTGGGTCGGCGGCGGCCTGGCCGGCGTCGCTCTCAGCACGGCGCTGCCCGGCCCGGTCAAGGGCCTGGAGTTCGCCCTGGTCGCCCTGTTCACGGCGCTCGCCCTGGACGCGGTCCGCTCACGCCGCGAGATCCCGTCCGTGTTGCTCGCCGTGGCGAGCGTCGCGGCCGCGCTCGTGCTGACTCCCGGCGTCGCCCTGCTCACCGCGCTGCTGGTGTTCCTCGCCCTGCTGCTGGCGCGCCACCTGCTCGCCACCCGCCGGGCCGCTGGAAGGACCGCCGGGAAGGCCGTCGGGGAGGCCGCCGGTGCCTAGCACGCCGTACCTGCTGGCCGTCCTCGCGATCGTGTTCGGCATCACCTTCGCCCTGCGCGCCATGCCTTTCGCGGCGCTGCGCGCGCTCCGCACGTCGGCGACGGTGCGGCAGCTGTCGGTGTGGATGCCGGTGGGGATCCTCGCGATCCTCGCCGTCACCACCCTGCACGGCACCATCGCCGCCGAACCACGGGCGACGCTCCACGCGCTGCTCGCCGTCGCCGTCACCGCCGGTGTCCACCTCGCCTTCGGCCGCCGCACGATCCTGAGCGTCGGCATCGGCACCACCGTGTACGTCGTCCTCGTCAACGCCTTCTGACATGGCCAGGGTCAGCGTACGACGGTCGTCTCGTACGTCTCGACCGAGTCACTTCCGAGCGTCAGCGCCGCCCCTCCGGCCAGAATCACGCCCGGTGCCGCCGCTCCCGCCAGAACCCGCCGCCTCCAGGCCCGCGTGCGGCCCAGCAGGAATCGAGAAGCGCCGCTCCCTGCCCGTGCCTAACCTGACCACCATGAGCATCACCGTTCACGTGGCCTTCCTCCCGCACGAGGACCCCGACCGCCGCCGCGCCGAGCCGATCCGTCGTGCATGATGCCGCGTTCCGAGGTTCCTTCCGTGCTCCGGCGTCTCATCCCTGCCGCCTACCGGCCGGTGCTCGCCAACCGGGCGTTCCGGCGGCTGATCCTCGGCTTCGCGGTCTCGTACCTGGGGGACGGGATGAGCTTCGTCGCGGTGGCGTGGCTGGCCATCGAGCTCGCGCCGCAGGCGAGCGCCGGGTTGTGGGTCGGCGGCGCGGTGGCCGCGTACACGATGCCGGGCGTCGCCGGCGCGCTGGTGCTCGGCCGCCGCATGCGCCGGGTGCCGGCCAGGCGGGTGCTGGTCGCCGACAACGTGGTGCGCGGCGTGTTCCTCGGCGCGGTGCCGCTCGCCTGGTTCGCGGGGCTGCTCAGCCTGCCGCTGTACGTCGTGCTGCTCGCGGGCTCGTCCCTGCTGCACGCGTGGGGCAGCGCGGCCAAGTACACCCTGCTGGCCGAATTACTGCCGGGCGAGCAGCGGCTCGCCGCCAACACCCTCGTCAGCACGCTCAACTTCGCCGCCACGATCGCCGGCCCCGCGCTCGCGGGTGTGCTGGTGACGTACGTCGGCTCCGCGCTCGTGCTCGGCCTGGACGCTCTCACCTACGTCTTCCTCGCCGTGATCGTCCTGCGCACGCGGCTGCCGGAGTCGGGGCCCGTCTCCCCCGTCGACCGGACGGCCGCCCGCGGCGGGCTCGCGTTGTTGCGGTCCCGTCCCGAGCTGCTCGGGCTGCTGACGCTCACCTGGTTCTTCAACCTGCTGTACGGCCCGGTCGAGGTGGCCCTGCCGCTCCACGTGACCCACGACCTGCGCGCGCCCGGCACGCTGCTCGGCCTCTACTGGATGGTGTTCGGCGTCGGCGCGGTGCTCGGCGGGCTCGTGGCCGGCGCGCTGCGGCGGCTGCCGCTCTGGCCCGTGACGGTCGCCATCGTGCTCGGCTGGGGGCTCCTGCTGCTGCCGTTCGCCTTCGACGTGCCGGTGGCCGTGACCGTCGCGTGTTTCGGGCTCGGCGGCGCTGTCTACGGGCCGTTCGTGGCACTGTCGGTGACGCTCATGCAGGCGAAGTCGCCGCCGGAGCACCTGGCCGCGATGCTCGCCGCCCGCAGCGCGGCGCTGCTCACCGCATCGCCGCTCGGCACGGCGCTGGGCGGACCGGTCACGACGGCGCTGGGCCCGCGGGCGACGCTCGGCGCCTCGGGACTGGCCACCGTGTTGCTCGGCGCCATCGCGTGCGTCCTGCTGCTGGCCAGGCGCCGGGGCCGGTGAGCCGGGAAGGGTCCGCGCAGGTCCTCCCCGGCTCGGCCGCGCGCGCCGCCTAGCCGGCCTTGTGCCTGGCCGCCGCGGCGCGGTCCGGCACGACCATGACGATGACCCGGTGGACCAGCCATTCCAGCGGCCCGCGCCGCATCCACCGCAACCACAGCGGCGAGACGGCGAAGGCGAAGACCGCCATGCCGGCGAACAGGGTGAAGGCGTAGGGCGGGTCGCCGGCCACCCGCTCGATGAAGACCTGGTGGGCGGCGTACCAGGTCAGCGCCAGGCTCCCGGCGGCGGTCAGCGGCCGCAGGGCCACCTGCCAGCCGGGCCGCTCCAGCAGGGTGAGGAGTCCGGCCAGCAGCAGCAGCGCGACCCCGGTCATCATCGGCGCCATCGGGATGCTCAGCGCGTACAGCTGGTGCGGCGGCAGGGTCAGCACCGACGCCCACGGCTGCAACATCGGCCCGCCGGTCGACTTCATCATCGCCGCCAGCGCGGCCTCGGCGCCCAGCGGGACGAGCGCGACCCACGACAGCAGCCAGCTGACGGCCACCAGCAGGGCGCCCCAGCCGGCCATCTTGACGCGCACGGCCGGGCTGCGCAGATCGAGCCGGCCGATGGCCAGCCCGGCCAGCAGCAGCGGGATCGCGTACGGCGTCTGGAAACCGCCGCCCATCAGCAGCTGGTGAAGTTTGGCGAGCCAGTCCTGCGGGCTCAGCAGCACCGTCAGGCCGAAGGCCGGCTCGGCGCCGGCGGCGTTCATCGGGGAGATGGCCCAGGTGCGGCCGTAGTTCAGCACGACGAAGCAGAAGACGGGCAGCGCGGCCCCGAGGACGCCGGCGGCGGCCAGGAGCGTGCGCGGGCGCAGGCGGACCAGCGGTATCAGCACCAGCAGCCACACGGCGTAGAACTCGAGGATCGACAGGTTCATGCCGGACAGCTGGTCCACACACAGGCTGATCAGCAACAGCATGGCCGCGCGGACCGCGAGCCGTCTCCTGGCCGTCGTCAGCCGCTCGCCGTCCAGGGGCGCGGGCCCACCGGTCATCAGCGCCACCGAGATGCCGGCCATCAGCACGAACAGGCTCATCGACCGGCCGGAGACGGCGTGCTCGACCCAGTCGAGCACCGCCGGTTTCTCCGGCATGGGGGCCGGGGCCAGCCATCCGGTCGGGCTGACGTGCATGTAGACCATGCCGACGATGGCCAGCGCCCGCACGGCGTCCAGCCCCAGCAGCCGCCCGCGCGGGGGCCGGGATCGGTTCGCCGGCGGGGCGTCATGGGGAACGTCCACGGGATGGTTCATTTCAGGTCGGCCTCCCAAGGCAGGGACATGGTCCCGGCTTTCTCCGGGCGAACGTTTCGATGTCTTCTCGGAATGCGTCACGGAATTTTTTCGACGGGGCTCTCGCGTTATCGGCCGCACGGTTTCCGGCCGGAACACCGGCCATGACGCACAGGCCGGGACGGAACGCGAAGCTCCATGGCGACCACCGTAAAGGCGGTCGCCGTCGATTCCTTTCAGCTTTCACATCGAAATGCCAGCGGTATTCCATAGGTCTTGTAACAATGCGCGGCAGGTATTATCTGCGGCATGTCGCTGAGAAAACCGTCCGCCGTCGCGGGAGCCGTGCTGTGCGCTCTCGCCCTGGCCGGATCGGCCGCCGTGGCCGGGTGCGGGATCGATCCGCGGGTGCGGGTGGAGGGGCAGGCCAGTCATGACCGGGGCTCGCCCGCGCCGGCGCAGACGGCTGCCGGCGCGCCGTCCGACCTCGACGGCCTGCAGGTGCTGCGGGAGGATCCACGGCTGGGCACCAAGAGCACGTCCGCGATCAGGCGGTGCGAGCACGGCAAGTTCCCCGTCTACTCCGAGGAGATCTCCCTGTCCGGCGACTGGGGGCACGTCCGCCTGGTGGCCGTCACCGTCTACACCTGCCCGGGCCGGAGTTGCGGATATGAGGGCACCCGTGGCACCTATGTCTACCGTCTCGCCGGAGATCAGCCGGGTGAGCGCGTCTACGTCCACGAGGGCGCGGGCAGCCGCGTCGAGGTCCGCGACGCGGCCCTGGTCCTGGTCCGGCCGGAATACCGGCCGGGCGACGCCGCCTCCTGCCCGACCGCGACGCGGACGACGCCGCTGCGCTGGAGCGGCCGCACGCTCGTCCTCGACGGCGCGTGAGACGACCCGAGAGGTTGAACAATGGACGCCACCGAGACCCCGCACGTGTTGTTCGTCGAGGACGACGAGGTGATCAGGGAGGTGACCCAGCTGACCCTCGAACGCGACGGCCTGACGGTCACGACCGCCGCCGACGGGATGGCCGGCCTGGAGTCCTTCCGCGCCCGCACCCCCGACGTGGTGCTGCTGGACGTGATGCTGCCGGGCATGAACGGAGTGAGCCTGTGCCGGCGTATCCGCGAGGAGAGCCTCGTCCCGGTGATCATGCTGTCGGCCCGGGACGACGCCGTCGACGTGGTCGTCGGGCTGGAGGCGGGCGCCGACGACTACGTGACCAAGCCCTTCGACGGCTCGGTGCTGCTGGCCCGCATCCGCGCGGTGCTGCGCCGCAGCGCTCAGGGCGGCGCTCCGGCCGGGCGGCGCGCCCGCCCGCTGCGCTTCGGCGATGTGGAGATCGACGTCGACGGCATGCGGGTGCTGCGCGGCGGCAGGCCGGTGGCGCTCACCCCGACCGAGATGCGGCTGCTGCTGCGCTTCGCCGAGTCGCCCGGCACCGTGCTCAGCAGGGACGTGCTGCTGGAAAGCGTCTGGGACTACGCCTACGGCGGCGACTCCCGGCTGGCCGACATCCACGTGCAGCGGCTGCGCAACAAGATCGGCGGCGAACGCATCGAGACGGTGCGCGGCTTCGGCTACAAGCTGCGCGCGGAGGGCGAGTGAGGCTGCGGCGGGCGACGGGGCCATGGCGGATGAGCCTGCGCTGGAAGATCAGTGCCACGGTCGCCGCGGTCAGCGTCGTCGTGGCGGTGGCGCTCAGCCTCATCGTCCATCTCGCCTACGCCCGCAAGCAGGCCGACGACGCCCACCGTCTGCAGGCCGAACGCATCCAGCTGCTGGTGCGCGAATATCACCGCGGCAGCCAGCCGGCCTTCGGCAGCCAGCTGGACGACCCGGCCGTGCCGGCGGACCTGCGCGCGGCGGTGCGGGGCGGGAAGGTCGCCACCGCGCTGCGCCAGACCTCCGAGGGCACCTTCATCTGGGCGGCGGCCGGCACCGGCGACCACATGCTGTCGTTGCGCTCCGACTACCGGCGCAGCCTCGATGACCTGGCCGCGCTCGACCGGGTCCTGCTGCTGGGCTCGGCCGCGGTCGTCGCCGGCGGCACCCTGGCCGGGATCGCCATCGGCGCGCGACTGTCGGACCGGCTGCGCCGGGCGGCGACCGCCGCCCGCCACGTCAGCGCCGGCGACCCCACCGTCCGGGTGGGTGCGGCGATCGGCGGCCGCTCCCACGACGAGGCCACCGAGCTCGCCCACGCCGTCGACGCGATGGCCGGCGCCCTGCGGGCCCGCCTCGAAGCCGAACGCCGGGTCACCGCCGACATCGCCCACGAGCTGCGCACCCCGCTCACCGGCCTCACCACCGCCGCCGAGCTCCTGCCGCCCGGCAGGATGACCGACATCGTGCGGGAGCGCACCCAGGCTTTACGCGCCCTCGTCGAGGACGTGCTGGAGGTGGCCCGGCTGGACACCGCCACAGAACGCCCCGCCCTGTCCGACGTCGCTCTCGGGGAGTTCACCACGCACCGCGCGGCGGCGCTCGCCCCGGACGCGCAGGTCGTGGTCCGCGCCGGCGCCGTCGTGGCCACCGACCCGCGACGCCTGGAGCGCATCCTGGCCAACCTGCTCACCAACGCCACCCGGCACGGCCGGCCGCCGATCACCGTCGTGGTCGACGGAGCTCGCGTCACCGTCCACGACCACGGCCCCGGATTCCCCGGCCATCTGCTGCGCGACGGGCCGGCGCGTTTCCGCAAGGGCGGCGACCAGACGGCCGCGGGTCACGGCCTGGGCCTGACCATCGCCGCCGGTCAGGCCGGCGTGCTGGGCGCCCGGCTCACCTTCGCCAACCCGCCGGAAGGCGGCGCGCTGGCCACGCTCGACCTCGCCCCCGCCTGCCGGTGAGACCTGCGGCGGGCTCAGCGGCCGGTGAGCTGGGAGCGGTCGACCTTGCCGGTCGGGTTGCGCGGGACCGACGGCACGAACACGACGTCGCGGGGCACCTTGAAACCCGCCAGTTCCGCCTTCACCGCGCTCTTGAGCTCGTCGGCCGACAGCGTGACGCCCTCCTCGGCGACCACGTACGCCGCCAGGCGCCGGCCGAACTCCTCGTCGGGCACGCCCAGCACGGCCACGTCGGCGACGCCCGGCAGGCGGGCCAGGAGGTTCTCGACCTCCTGCGGGAAGACGTTCTCCCCGCCGGAGACGATCATGTCGTCGTCGCGGCCGTCGACGAACAGCAACCCTCGCCCGTCCCGGTGGCCCAGGTCGCCGGTGCTCATCAGCTCGCCCGCCCGCGCGCCGAACGCCAGCCCGCCGCCGACCAGGACCCGTCCCATCTCGCCTGCCGGCAGCTCCTCCCCGTCCGGTCCCGCGATCCGCACGGTGGCACCACGCGGCGGGCGGCCGATCGTGTCAGGGGCCTCCCGCAGGTCCTCGGGCGTGGCGAGGGCGGCCCAGCCGGCCTCGGTGGAGCCGTACAGGTTGTAGAGCACGTCGCCGTAGGCGTCCATGAACGCGGTGGCCAGGTCGGGCCGCAGCGCGGCTCCGCCGGAGACCACCACCCGCAGGCCGGGCAGGTCGCGGGGCTCGCGGGCCAGCAGCCGGGACAGCATGGCCGGCACGGCCACCAGCGCGCCGGCCCGGTGCCGCTCCAGGGCGTCGAGCACGGCGTCGGGGTCGAAGCGGCGCATGAGGACGACGGGGCATCCGAGCACGAGCGCGACCGCGTACCAGAGGACGCCGAGCCCGTGGAACAGCGGCGGCGCGATGAGCATCGGCTCGCCGCCGCGCACCGGCACGGTGGCCAGCATCGAGACGAACGGCTCGGCCAGCTCCGCCACCGACAGCCGCCGGGGCGCGCCCTTGGGCAGGCCGGTCGTGCCCGAGGTGAGCAGCACCAGCCGTCCCGGCCGCCGCGGCACCGGAGCGGGCGGGGCGCCGGAGCGCATGAGCTCGTCCAGGTCGCCGGCCCGCTGCCCGGCGAAGTCCACCGGCGGCAGGCCGGGCGCGGCGACGAGCACGTCGGCCTGTTCGCGGCGCAGCACGTCGCGCAGGGCCGGCCCGGCCAGCCCGGTGTTGAGCAGCAGCAGGTCCGCGCCCAGCCGGGACACGGCCGCGACCGCCTCCGCGAACCCGCGGTGGTTGGGCCACATGACCGCCACCGTCGTTCCCGGCTCCACGCCGAGCCGGTGGTGCAGGCCGGCGGCCAGCGCGGCGGCGCGCCCGTCCAGCTCGGCGAACGTGAGCGCGCCGTCCTCGTCCACCACGGCCTGCCGGTCCGGCCAGCGCGCCGCCGCCATCGCCAGCCCGGCGGCCGGGGTCACGTGGAAATGCCGGTACGCCTCCACCACGCGGGCGAGCGCGGCCGGATGGGCCGGTCGCAGCAACCCGTTGCGGGTGAGGGCGACGGCGGCCCGCGCGCCGAATTCGCCCAGCTCGGCCAGTTTCTCGATCATCACCGTACCCCAGGCCTTTCTCACGGGAAGAGGTACGCGTACCCGCTCAACCAGGCCGGGAACCCCGCGGCGCCGCGATCAGTCGCCGCCCGGGGCCCGCTCCGCCCACCGCCGGCACGGCCGGTCCAGAAGCGTCCCGCGTTTGACATCGCGCGGGCGCACGGCTGTAATGCTCGACGTGTCGTGTGACGTCGCCAGGTGGACGGCGGCGGGTGGGCGGCACCGGACACCCGGGGGTTGATCTCTATGTTCACGGGCCTCACCTGACCTTTTCGCGCCTCGCGTGACGTCTCCGTGCCCCTGAAGGCGCCCAGCGCCCCGGCACAGACCCGCATGAGCCTCCCCCGGCTCATCCCCGCGTGCCCTGGCCGCCGTGGTTTCCCGCGGCACCGACGCCGGCCACGCCGTGCTCACCCGTGCTCACCCGTGCTCGTCCACACCTTGATCGAAGGGACCCCTTCGTGCAGCTCGCACACGTCTCCGTCACGCCCGAAGCCAGGGCCGCCGTACGCTCCCAGCTCGGCACGTTGTTCACCGACCCGCCCACCCTCGACGCCGACCCCGACGTGACCCCCGTCCTGCCGCGGACCGGCGGCGTCCCCGGCATGTGGGTCACCGCACCCGGCGCGAAGCTCGAGGCGGGCGTCACGATCTACGTGCACGGCGGGGGCTTCTCCCAGAAGGACCCGGCGATGGAGCAGATCATGGCCTACCGTCTCTCCCAGGCGACGGGCCGCCCCGCCCTGGCCGTCGATTACCGGCTCGCGCCGGCCCACCCCTACCCCGCGGCCGTCGAGGACGTGGTGGCCGTCCACCGGAGCCTGCTCGCCCAGGAGGTGCCCGCCGAGCGGATCCTGCTCGCCGGCGAGTCGGCCGGCGGGACGCTGCTGCTGTCGGCGCTCCTGGCGCTCGCCGAGGCCGGCGACCCTCTGCCCGGGGGCGCTGTGGCGGTCTCCCCCATCACCGACTTCACGGTTTCGAGCCCGTCCATCCGCGCCAACAAGGGCCGCGACCTCATCGACCCGGACATCATAGGCCTCATCGGCGAGCAGTATCTCGCTGGCGCCCGCCCTGACCAGGGGCCGCAATCGCCTCTCTACGGCGACCTGCGCGGCCTGCCGCCCCTCCTCATCGTCGCGGGCGGCGACGAGGTGCTCCTCGACGACTCCCGGCGCTTCGCCGAGGCCGCCTCCGCCGCCGGCGTCGACACGGCGCTCGACGTCTACGACGGCATGCCGCACGCGTTCCACGCGGTGGTGCTGTTCCCGGGCGACGCTCACCTGCCGACCGCGACGACGTTCCTGCGGCGGCTGGCGGACTGGACGGCCCGGCTCCCGGTCACGTGACCAGTCGGCGCTGGGCGGATCGGGCGGCCTACGCTGAGCTCATGGACGCTGATCTCATCGCCACGGCCGGCGAGCTCTGGGACGCCGATCCGGGCTGGCTCAACACCGCCTCCTACGGCCTGCCGCCCCGGCGCGCCGCCGACGAGCTCCAGGCCGTGCTGACCGACTGGCGGCACGGCAGCAGCGACTGGGCGCCCTGGGACGCCTCCGTCGCCCGTTCGCGTGCCGCGTTCGCCCGCCTCATCGGCGCGCCCGTCGCCGACGTGTCGATCAGCTCCACCGTCTCCCAGATCATGTCCACGGTCGCCACGGCGCTCCCGCCGGGCGCGCGCGTGGTCGTGCCCGAGATCGAGTTCACCAGCAACCTGTTCCCCTGGGCGGTGGCAGCCCGGGTGGAGACCGTTCCCGCCGACCGGCTGGCCGACGCGATCGACGGCTCCACCAGCGCCGTCGCCTTCAGCATCGTCCAGTCCGCCACCGGCCAGGTCGCGCCGCTCGCCGACATCGTGGCCGCCGCCAGGGCCTGCGACGCGCTCGTCATCGCCGACGCGTCGCAGGCCTGCGGCTGGCTGCCGGTGGACGTCGCCGGCATCGACGCGCTGGCCTGCGCCGCGTACAAGTGGCTGATGGCTCCGCGCGGCGCCGCCTTCGGCTACCTGTCGCCCCGCCTGCGCGAGCGCATGCGCCCCCTGGCCGCCGGCTGGTACGCAGGCGAGGGCGGCTCCTACTACGGCCCGCCGCTGCGCCTGGCCCCCGACGCCCGCGCGTTCGACCTGTCACCCGCCTGGTTCTCGTACGTCGGCGCCGCCCCCGCCATCGAGCTGCTGAACGAGCTCGGCGTCCAGCGCGTCCACGACCACGACGTGGCGCTCGCCAACCGCTTCAGGGCCGGGATGGGCCTGGAGCCCTCCGACACGGCCATCGTCTCCGTGGACGCCCCGGGCGAGCGGCTGGAGGCGGCCGGCATCCGTGCGGCCGTACGGGCCGGGAAGGTACGCGCCAGCTTCCACGTCTACACCACCGCCGACGACGTCGACCGCGCCCTCGACGCGCTGGCCTGATCCGAGCGGGCCGAGCCCGGCCGGCGATGGTCCGGGTCACCTCCCGGGGCAGAGCACCGCTTCCGCCGCCTTGTTGACCATGGGCCGGACCGTCTCGCTCTGCAGGGTCAGCGTGACGGACACGGCGTACTGCAGACGGCCGTCGGCCGACACGTAGGTGGGCGTGTAGAAACCGGGTGCGCCGCCCACGACCTCACGCAGGTTGACCGTCCCGCCGCAGAGGCGTTCACCGTCCGGCGGGCCACCGCTCTTCGGCCCTTCGATCGCCTCCTGGAGGCCGGGCGGCAGCAGCTTGCCCCGTGCGTAGGCGCGATGGAAGTCGCTGACCTCCTCCGCCGTGGAGACGACTCCGCCGGCCGCCCACAGATGGCTGGCGTTGATCCGATCCACATCGTGGAGTTCACCCTGCTCGTCGGGGTGGTAGCCGTGGTTGTGCGGGCCCTTGATGCCCTCGGGGGGCTTGGTCGGCAGGTAGGTGCGGCGCATCCCGAGCGGGGTGAACAACCGCCGGTCGAGCTCGTCGGCCAGGGTGTGGCCGGTCAGCCTCTCCACGATCATGCCGAGCAGGATGTAGTTGGTGTTGGAGTAGGAGGCCTTCTCGCCCGGCTCCTGCTCCCTGGCCACGCCGCGCGCGAGCTTCACCAGATCGGCGGGCTTGACATAGGTCGTGAAGTCGAAGGGGTCGATCTTCCCGGAGGCGAAATAGTTGGGGACGCCGGAGGTGTGGTCGATCAGCTGCCGGACGGTGATCTCGTCGGCCAGCTCGACCAGATCCTGCTCCGCCGTCTCCGGCAGCACGTCGGCGAGCTTGTCGTCCACGCCCAGCCTGCCCTCTTCGACCAGCTGCATCACGACCGTGGCGACCATCAGCTTGGTCTGCGATCCGATGCGGTAGCGGGCGCTGCTGGGAACCGTCCCGCCCTTGCCGTCCAGCAGGCGGGAGCCCGCCGACCCCCTGCCCACCCGCCTGCCGTCGACGTACAGCTCCCCGAGAGCGCCCACCACCTCGTCGGTCCCGGCCAGAGCGCTCAGGGCCCGCTGCACGTCCCCGAACCGGGGCCGGTCTGCCGCCGACGCGGCGGCGAGGGACACGGCGGGGCCGAGTGTCAGCACGGCGCACGCCAGGCCGGCGACCCTCGCCACAATCGCACGTTTCATGACCGAAGTCCTTTCTGCCGGGGCGGGAGGCGCCCGCACGCCGATGATGTGATCGTTGTTCTAGCCCGGCCGCTGTTTCCCCGCCGTTTCCCCGGTTCCCCCCGCTCACGGCTCACCGGCTCTCCGGCTGCTCCGGAACGGCGAGGAGCCCGCCCCCGGCTCGCAGGGCGGGCTCCTCGGAACAGATCAGCTGACGCGGCCGCGCGTTCACGTGCCGCCTGTGTGGTAGACCTCGAGCTCGGCGATCGAGGTGAACGTCCGGGTGCCGCCAGGGGCGCCGATGATCCGCACCCCGTCACCGCCGGTCGCGTCGAAAGCCAGCTCGTACGCCCGGAAGGGCCCCGCCGTGTCGTCGTACGGATATCCGGGGGCGATCCGCAGCCCGCTCACGTCCGTCCATTCGTGGTCCTTGCGCACCTGCACCCTGAGGCCGGCGCCGAACCAGCCGCCGTCACCGAACATCTTCCCGCTGGTGAAGACGACCTTGTCCATCGTGTACGCGCGCGGCCAGGTGTATCCCCACCAGCTGGCGCCCTTGCGCTCGTCGTTCCAGTCGTCCTCGCTGCGGGATCTGTCGCCGTCGTTGTAGTACGCGGTGTTGCCGAAGTGCGCGACCCTTTCGACGCCCGCGGTGCCCGGCTCCCTGGCGAGGTTGCGGCCGGCGTCGGGCGCGTTGCCCGGGGTGGTGTCCACGTGCGGTTCGAGGCGCATCCTGCGCAGCGAGAAGGTGTACGCCCAGTGCTCGCCCTCCGGGTAGCCGCCGCCGCACGGGCAGACGTTCGACTGCAGCCACATCGACCGGCCGTCGGCGCTGATGTACTTCGACGGGATGGTCGTGGCGTAGCCCCCGTGCTTGGTGCGCGTCCACGGGTAGCCGCCGAAGTCCTTGCCGGTGAAGCGCCGCCACGGGCCCCACGGCGTGGGCGACTCGTAGAGCTCGAACGTGTACTCCGTCCACGACGTGTACAGGTAGCGGTCGAGCGGCTTGTTGTAGACCCCGCCGCCCTGGCTGATCACGGTGAGGTTCCTGGCCCGTCCCGCGGTGTAGACGTCCTGGTACAGGTGCCGGTCGTCGTGCAGCACGGCGACGCGGTCATCGATCTCCTTCGACCAGGTGGGCGTGCCGGAAGCGGTGAAGCCGCTGACGAACTCCCAGGCGTCGCGGTCCTGCACCGCGTCCTTCGGCACCCGGGCCAGCCACACGTCCACGGGATCGGGCACCCGGTCGTTGAACGAGTCGCGCCAGTTGTGGTCGAGCCCGTAGGCGTAGACGTGGTCGTCGGGCGCGTCGGCGTACGCCTTGCCGTAGTCGAGGAACATGATGGTGGTGAACAGGCCGTCGCGGAACATCGCGCCCGTCGTGTCCCACGTCCACGTCCTGCCGTGGTCGGTCGACTTGGCGATGGTGGCGGCGGGCGCGTCGTTGAAGTCGAAGGCCAGGTCCTGGACGGCCAGGTAGAGGGTGCCGTCCACGCAGGCCATGCCGGTCGGCTTGCGCGTGTGTCCCGGGGTCCACACCTGGCCGACGTCGTCGCCGACCGCCAGCTGGGCGCCGGTGAGGTTCCCCGGCATGCCGGAGATCCTGGCCACGCCGATGTCACTCATAACGCCGCCGAAGCCGATGCCGTCGCCGTACGCGGTGTAGACGTTGTCGTCGTCGGACCAGCATGACGGCCACAGGTCTCCGTGGTTGCGGTTGTCGCCGACGGCGGGCGCCCCGACCGTGGCGCCGGAGTCGATCCGCACCGTCGAGAAGAACGAGCTGGGCGGCGGCGCCGCGGCCGCCGCGGGGGTGCTGTCCTGGGCCACGGCGGTCGTTGCCAGGAGCAGGGTGGCCAGTCCTGCGCCCAGGCCTCGTCGGACGATCGAATACATGGCTTCTCCTGGCGGTGCGGTATCCCCTGGGGCGCGCGGCGGCGGGGGCCGATGAGGGTGGGAGGTGTCGGAGAACAGCTGCTAGCAATCGATTTCTGGCCGAACGTACAAGCGTGGCGCGACAGGCGTCAAGCCCTCGCGTGTCAAAGGTCCTGGTGGGAGCCCGTCCGGCAGGCGGGCATATTTCGAGAAAGTTTGAAATGTGACAGGATGATCTTGGAGTTTTCCCTATTGGACGCCGAAAGGCCCGGGAGCGCGAAGCCCGGCGATGGTAGAAACTTGGTGCGATGCCCACTATCTACGATGTCGCCCGTGAGGCCGGCGTGTCCGCCGCCACCGTCTCGCGCGTGCTCAACGGCGCGAGGACGGTCGATCCCGCCATGGTCGCGCGGGTGCTCACCGCGGTCCGCGAGCTCGGCTACCGCCCCAACGCGGTGGCCCGCAACCTGCGGCGCAGCCGCACAACGCTCTGGGCCGTGATCATCTCCGACATCGGCAACCCGTTCTTCACCGCCACGGTCCGCGGCGTCGAGGACGTCGCCCAGCAGGCGGGCTACTCGGTCGTGCTGTGCAACAGCGACGAAGACCCGGCCAAGGAGGAGACGTACGTCGCGGCGGCGCTGAGCGAGCAGATGGCCGGTGTGATCATCGCGTCGTCGGGCAGCGCCAAGGCGGCCAAGAGCCTGCTCGAATCCCCCATCCCGGTCGTCGCCATCGACCGCCAGTTGCCGCGCGGCGAGGTCGACACCGTCGTGGTCGACAACGAGGCAGGGGCACGCACGGCCACCCGGCACCTGCTCGACGCCGGCTACCGGCGCATCGCCTGCATCACGGGGCCCGAGGGCGTGAGCACCGCCGACCTGCGCCTGCGCGGCTACACCACCGCCCTGTCCGCGCAGCAGCCGCCGGCGGAGCCGCTGGTCGCCAGGACCGACTTCCGCGAGCAGGGAGGCTACGACGCCATGGAGTCGCTGCTGTCCTCCCCCGAGCGCCCCGACGCGGTGTTCGTGGCCAACAACCTCATGACGGTGGGCGCGCTGCGCTGCCTGGCCGACCGCGAGGTGCGGGTGCCCGGGGAGATGGGCGTGGTCGGGTTCGACGAGATCCCGTGGGCCGACCTGGTCCGCCCGTCGCTCACCACGGTGGCCCAGCCGACGTACGAGCTCGGTCGCATGGCCGCCCGCCTGCTCGTCGACCGCATCGCCACCCCGGCGGGCCGGCCCGCCACGGTCGTCCTGCCCGCCGAGTTGCGCCCCCGCCAGAGCAGCGCCCGCTGACCTGGCGCCCGGCTGCGCCCGCATGATGCGCCGCCGGCGCGTCCCGCCGTGCACCCCCCTAGGCCCACCTACGCGCCCTGTCACGGCGTCCTTGTGGGGCGCGCTCCCCTTGTTTGTCCAAATATGGGCCTCTATCGTCACAAATAGGCTCTCATTCTCGTTAAATGAGCGTTAATACTCATTATTTGAGAAAGGCAGTGTTGTGGACGAAGGAGACCAACCGCCGCTCGCCGGGATCCGGGTCCTCGAACTGGGCAACTTCATCGCCGCGCCGTTCGCCACCCGGATCTTCGCGGACTTCGGCGCCGAGGTCGTGAAGATCGAGCGGCCTGGCACCGGGGACGAACTGCGCGGCTGGCGGCGCAGCAGGGGCCGGACGTCGATGATGTTCCGGACCATCGCCCGCAACAAACGCTCCGTCACCGTGGACCTGAGCACCGGCGAGGGCAGGGACATCGCGCTCGGCCTCGTGCGCCACTGCGACGTGGTCGTGGAGAACTTCCGCCCCGGCACGCTGGAGCGTCTCAAGCTCGGCTCCGACGAGCTGACGGCCGCCAACGCCGACGTCGTGCTGGTCCGCATCTCCGGTTACGGGCAGACGGGGCCATACCGGGACCGGGCGGGTTTCGGTGGTGTGGCCGAGGCGTTCGGCGGCCTGCGGCACGTCACCGGGCATCCCGACCGCGAGCCCGTCCGGCCCGCCGCGCCGGTCGGCGACGCCCTGGCCGGCCTGTACGGCGCGATCGGCGCGCTGATGTTGTTGCTGGCCAAGGCGCGGGGGCGCCCGCACGAGGGGCCGCGGGTCGCGGACGTGGCGCTCTACGAGTCGGTGTTCATGGCCATGGAGTCGCTGGTCCCCGACTACGACGCGTACGACGTGATCCGCCGCCGCACCGCCGGCAACCTGCCCGGCGTGGTGCCCAGCGGCATCTACCCCACCAGCGGCGGCGGATCCGTGATCATCGCGGGGAACTCCAGCGGCGTGTTCGGCCGGCTCATGACCGCGGTGGGCCGCCCCGACCTGGGCACGGACCCCACGCTGGCCGACGGCTCCGCCCGCGACGCGCGCGAGCCCGAGCTCAACGGGGCCATCTCCGCGTGGACCGCCCGCCACACCGCCGCCGAGGCGGTCGACCTGCTCAGCCGGGCCGGCGTTCCTGCCGGGCCCATCTACGACGCCGCCGACATCGCCGCCGACGAGCACTACCGGGCTCGTGACATGCTCCGCCCGCTCAAGGTCACCGTCGACGGCGAGCCCGAGGAGATCCGCTTCCCCGGCGTGGTGCCGCGCGTGCCCGGCGCGCCCGGCGACGTGCGCTGGGCCGGCCCCGAGCTGGGCGCGCACACCGACCAGGTCCTCGGCGACCTGCTCGGCTACTCGGCCGGCCGGCTCGGAGAGCTGCGCGCCAGGAAGGTGATCTGACATGCCCTGCCGGCGGCGCGAGGGCGAACGGACCCGCCCGTCACCGGTGACGCCGGAAATGAGGGCCTGACATGCCCGTCGCCGCCGACGTGACGGTCAACGACGTCGTGCTCAGGGACGGGCTGCAGGACGAGCCCGTCGTGGTCTCCGTGCCGGACCGCGTCGCCATCGCCGCCGCCCTGGCCGCCGCCGGGGTGCGCGCGATCGAGGCCGCCTCCTTCGTCAACCCGGCCAGGGTGCCGCAGATGGCGGGCGCGGAGGAGCTGTTCGCCGCGCTTCCCCGCGACGGCGCCGTACGCTACAGCGCGCTCGCGCTCAACGCCCGGGGCGTCACCCGTGCGGTGGCGGCGGGAGCCGACGAGATCGTGCTGGTCGTGTCGGCCGGGCAGGGGCACAGCCTGGCCAACGCGGGACGCGGCGTCGAGGACGTGCTCGCCGGTTTCCGCGACGTGGTGGCCGGCCACCCGCAGGCCACCTTCACCGGCGGCATCTCCACCGCGTTCACCTGCCCGTTCGACGGCGAGATCGCTCCGCCCAGACTGATCGCGGTGGCCCGCGGCCTGGCCGGGATGGGCGTGGCCCGCATCGTCCTGGCCGACACGCTGGGCACCACCGAGCCGGAGCGGATCGCCCGTACGCTGGCCGTGATCCGGCCCGCCCTGCCGGACGTGGAGTTCGGGCTGCACCTCCACGACGCCCGCGGCCAGGCGCTCGACACGGTCGACGCCGCGCTGGAGCTGGGCGTGACCCGCTTCGACGCCGCCGCCGGCGGCTACGGCGGTTGCCCGTTCGCGCCGGGAGCGCACGGCAACCTCGCGACCGAGCGCCTGGTGGCGCACCTGCACTCCCGCGGCGTCCGCACCGGCGTCGGCGAGGGCGCCCTCGCCGACGCGGTGGCCCTGGTCAGGGAGTGCCTGGCCCGGGGCACGCCGCTTGCGTGACGAGCGAAACCCCGGTCAGTGCAGACCCCGCTTGCCCGGCGTCCAGAAGGGCTTGACCTTGATCGAGGGTCGCGGCCAGTTGCGCTCGCGCACCAGATAGTCGCGCACCATCTGGCAGCTCCTGGCCTCACCGGCCACGTAGGCGGCCCCGGCGTTGCCCGGCAGGTCGAGGTCGGCGACCGCCGCGAGCAGGACCCGGGAGGAGGCGGCCGGCGCGCCATGGCGGTGAACACGGCGCAGCGCGCGGGCGCCCGGCATGGGCAGGTCGTGCTCGGGGGCCTCGCTCTCCAGGACGCCGTACACCTCGGCCGACGCGTCCAGCGCCCTGAGCATCGGCCCGAAGGCCGCGCCGGCGGTCTCCTCCCCGATGAACACGTGGTACGGCGCCTCACGGGTGAAGAAATCACCCTGCGGCCACCAGAAGGTCACGGCCTGGCCTGGCCGCGCCTCGTGCGCCCACCGCAGCCCGATGCCGTCGCCGTCGTACAGATGGACGCGCAGTTCCAGCGCCTGCCGGTCAGGCGAGAGATCCCAGATCGTGTAGGTGCGCAGCGTCTCGGACGGGCGCAGGATGCCCTGCACCGACAGCGGATCCATCAGCTGGATCCTGATGTGCTGGCCGGGCGTGTACGGGAAGGCGATGGGCCGGCCGGCCTCGAGCCGGATCCGCCGCATCGTGGGCGTCACGTGCTCGGCGTGCGTGATGGTCGCCTGAGCGGCGTACTTGGCGAACACCCCGGCGAGCGGGTTGCGGCGCGGCATGTCAGAGCCCCTTCCGCACGCCGCCAGGCCCACGCCCCCACAGTGCCGCCGGGCTCGGGACACGAATGCGCCGCGGAGAGTCCACTATGCCTCCTACTTCCTCTCGGTATATCTAGAGCCATTAAATAAACATAGAGATTCTAGGTTGTCAAAGGCGACGGCTCTCCCGGGAAACGTGCGGAAACCGCTCGGGGCCGCCGCGATGGCGCGAGCAGCCGGCCGGACGGCATCCGCGCAGGTCACGCGGAGATATCGATTCCTGTATCTGGCAAGCGGAGCCGCAGGGTTCTTGACGCTCGGCATGCCGACTTCTACATTCTCTGGGAAATCGATTGCTCGCCCCCCGAGCACTCAACTTCAGGAGGATGCGATATGTCGGCCTTCGAGAGGGTGACCCGCCGATCGCTGCTGCGTGGCGGAGCCGTCGCATTAGGTTCGGCCATGGCGGCGCCGCTGCTGTCCGCATGCGGGGGCGGTGACCAGGGCGGCAACCCGAAGGAGCTGACGTTCTGGAACTTCTACGGCCCCAACCAGAAGTCCGACGCGCAGAGCAAGTGGTTCACCGACCTCGTCGCGGCGTGGAACGCCAACAACGACGTCAAGGTCAAGCTCCACTACCTGCCCGGGCCGGAATATCTGGCCGGCCGGGCGCTGCAGACCGCGTTCTCCGCCGGGCAGGGGCCGGACATCTTCCTGCTCAGCCCGGGTGACTTCCTGCGCTACCACAACGGCGGCGTGCTGACCGATCTCACGCCGTACCTCAAGCCCGACCAGATCGCCGACTTCGCGGACGGCACGCTCGACACCCGCAAGGTCGACGGGAAGATCTACGGCCTGCCGATGGAGCGCGAGCCGCTGGCCGTCTTCTACAGCGTCGACACCTTCGAGCAGGCGAAGTTGTCGGAGGGCGACCTGCCGACGACCTGGGACCAGCTGCTCGACGTGGCCGGCAAGCTGACCTCCAAGGACCGCTTCGGCCTGCTGTTCGAGACCATCCCCGGCTACTACCAGAACTTCACCTGGTATCCGTTCATGTGGATGGCGGGCGGCTCGGCGGTGCCGGAGAACGGCGGGCCCGGCTTCGACTCGCCCGCCGTGCACAAGGCGCTGAAGCTCTGGCAGGACAGCATCACCGGCAAGATGGCCCCGCGCAAGCCGCAGGGCGACGGCGGCAATGACACCCCGGCCAACCTCGGCAGCGGGTTCGTCGCCATGCAGCAGACCGGCATCTGGGGCGTGTCGCAGCTGGCGCAGAACAAGAAGGACTTCCGGTACGGCGTCTTCCCCCTGCCCGTGCCGGAAGGCGGCACGTACACGACGTCGGTCGGCGGCTGGGCGTTCGTGGCCAACGCCAAGGGGGCCAACCCCGAGGCCGCGGCCAGGTTCATCGCCTGGGCCCTGGGCGCGAACGACGCCGAGGGCATCGAGCGGAGCCGCCAGTGGAACACGGTGGTCAAGACGAACCTGCCGGCCCGCACGTCCGTGCAGGAGGCCGCCAGGTCGGCCGGCGCCTTCGACGATCCCGCGCTCAAGGTCTTCCTGGAGAAGGTCGTCCCCGGTTCCAGAGGCGAGCCCCGTTACACCCCCGAGGTCTACAAGGCCGTGTCGGACGCCATCCAGGCCGCCCAGCTCGGCGGCGCGGATCCGGCGAAGGCGGCGGCCGACGCCGCGGCGAAGATCGACGCCTTCCTGAAGGGCTACAAGGGTGCGGCGATGTTGTGACCGGCGTGCCCCGTCCGCGGCGTGCGCGCCCCGGACGCCCGACCACCTGATCAGCGGAAAGAGGCGATAAAGCATGGCGACCGTTGCCGACCCCGGCACGACGGTGCGGCGGCCGCCCGGCGCCGCGCCCCCGGTGTGGAACCGGCGCAGGCGCGAGGCGCTCGCCGGGTACGCCTTCGTGGCGCCCGACCTGCTCGGCCTGATGATGTTCGTCGGGCTGCCCATGGCCCTTTCCCTCGGCGTCTCGCTGTTCAGCGCGGACGGGTTCGGCGGTTACACGTACGTCGGCCTGGACAACTTCCGGCAGATGGCCGAGGACACCCAGCTCTGGCAGAGCGTCAAGGTCACGCTGACGTACACGGTGGCGTTCGTGCCGATCGGGTTCGTGGTCAGCCTCGGCCTCGCGCTGCTGGTGCGCGACCACTTCCCCGGCGTCGGGCTGGTGCGGACGATGTTCTTCCTGCCGCACGTCATCAGCCTCGTCGTCGTCGGCATCGCCTGGCAGTTCCTGCTGGTCGACAAGAAGGGCGCGGTGCCCACGCTGCTGCGGCCCGTGGGGCTGGGCGACACGTCGTTCCTCGGCGATCCGTCGCTGGCGCTCGGGTCGCTGGTGGCGATCAGCATCTGGTTCCTGATGGGCTACAACATGCTGATCCTGCTCGGCGGGCTGAAGGACATCCCGAAGGAGTACGAGGAGGCGGCCGCCATCGACGGGGCCACCGCGTGGCAGAAGTTCCGCCACGTGATCTGGCCGCTGCTCCGGCCCACCAGCTTCTTCGTGCTGGTCAACTCGGTCGTCGGGTCGGTGACCGGGCTGCAGGCCTTCGACCTGGTCTATGTGCTGACCAAGGGCGGCCCCGCGGGCAGCACGTCGAGCGTCGTCTTCTACATCTACCAGCAGGCTTTCACCTTCAACAACTACGGCTACGCGTCCGCGCTGACCACGGTCGTCGTCGGGTTCCTCATCGCGGCGACGGGCACCATGTTCGGGCTCACGAAGGGAGGCCGGTTCGATGCCGGTTAGGCTGCGCGCGATCGTCGGATACGTGCTGGCCATGGTCACCGTGGCCCCGCTGGTCTGGCTGCTGGTGGCGGTGCTGAGGCCGGCCGACGAGCTGTTCGACGTGACGCTGCCGAGCAGGCTGACCCTGGACAACCTGCTCTACGTGCTGACCGAGATGCCGATCGGCCGATACATGGTCAACAGCGCCATCGTCTCCGTCGCGGTGACGGTGATCGCGCTCGTGTTGCACTCGATGGCGGCGTACGCGCTGGCCCGGCTGCGATTTCCCGGGCGGCAGGTGATCTTCTCGATGATCGTGTCCACGCTGCTGGTGTCGCTGCCGGTGATCCTCGTGCCGCTGTTCCTGGTGGCCAGGGAGCTGGGGCTGCTGGACACGTACGCGGGGCTGATCCTGCCGGCGATCTTCCACGCGTTCGGGATCTTCCTGCTCCGCCAGTACTACCTGACGATTCCGCGCGAGCTGGAAGAGGCCGCTGACCTCGACGGGTGCGGATATTTCCGGCGCTGGTGGCAGGTGGTGGTGCCGCTCAGCCGCCCGGTGCTCGCCTCGCTCGCCGTCCTGTTCTTCCTGGCCAACTGGAACGCGTTCCTCTGGCCGCTGACCGCCATCCAGGACCCGAAGCTGCGCGTGGTGCAGGTCGGGATCTCCACCCTCCAAGGCCAGTACGGCTCGGCCTGGAACTATGTCCTGGCCGCGACGGTGATCGCGGCAGTGCCCACCTTGATCGCTTTCGTGCTCGGCCAGCGCCGGCTCGTCGAGGCGATCAAGACCTCCGGACTGAAGTAAGGATCACATCAGCATGACCTATGGCGACTTCGGCAGCAGCCTGCGCGACCTGCCCCGGCTGCGGACGTCCAGGCGCAGGCGCGTCTCCAGCTACGACCGCACGGGCGGCAACGACGACCGGCTGAAGGTCGAGGCGGGCACCACCGTGACCCTGGCCGACATCGAGGGCCCCGGCTCGATCAACCACATCTGGTGCACCGTGGCGCTGCCCCAGCAGGACGTGCCCGACGCGGCGGACCTCGACTACCTGCGCCGCCTGGTGTTGAAGATCACCTGGGAGGACCAGGAGCACCCCAGCGTGCTGGTGCCGCTCGGCGACTTCTTCGGCATGGGCCACGCCAGGACGGCGAACTTCGTCTCGGCGCCGCTGCAGATGAGCCCGCAGAACGGCAAGGGCTTCAACTCGTGGTTCCACATGCCGTTCGCGAGCCGGGCGAAGGTGGAGCTGGTCAGCGAGCTGTCGTCCGAGCCGGTCTTCTTCTACTACTACATCGACTACGAGGTGTTCGACGCCGCCGCCGACGACCTCGGTTACTTCCACGCCCAGTGGCGCTGCGAGCGGCCGACGGACGGGATCGAGCAGGGCACGCAGAGCAACCGCGAGTTCCAGGTGGAGGGCGTCAACGACACCGGTGACGGCAACTACGTCCTCCTGGACGCCGAAGGGCGCGGCCACTACGTGGGCTGCGTGCTCAACATCCGCAATCTGCGCGAGACCAGCGACTGGAACTGGTACGGCGAGGGCGACGACATGATCTTCATCGACGGGGAGCCGTTCCCGCCGTCGTTGCACGGCACCGGCACCGAGGACTACTTCAACACCGCCTGGTGCCCCACGCAGACGTACCACGCCCCGTACCACGGCATCACCATGCCCGGCGGCGACAACTGGAGCGGCGAGATCTCGCTCTACCGCTTCCACGTCGAGGACCCGATCACGTTCACCGAGTCGATCAAGGTGACGATCGAGCACGGCCACGCCAACAAGCGCTCGGACGACTACTCGTCGGTCGCGTTCTGGTACCAGACGCTGCCGCACAAGCCGTTCGGGATCGCGCCCGTCGAGCAGCGGCTGCCGTTCCCGCCCCGCTAGTAATCGATTTCCAGGCGCCGCGATAGACTGCCGTAGCTCAGCTGCCGGGCCTGCCACGAGATGGGACGAGGTTGCTCAAGATCCAAGATGTCGCGCGACACGCCGGGGTCTCCGCCGCGACGGTCTCCCGTGTGCTCAACGGCCGTTCCACGGTCAACCCTGAGCTCGCGGCCCGCGTCCACGCGGCCGTCAGGGAGCTGGGCTACCGGCCCAACGGCGTCGCGCGCAACCTCAGGCGCCGGCAGACCACGCTGTGGGCGGTGCTCATCTCCGACGTCGGCAACCCGTTCTTCACCTCGCTGGTGCGCGGGGTGGAGGACGGCGGGCGGCAGTTCGGCTACTCGGTCGTGTTGTGCAACACCGACGAGAACCGCGCCAGGGAGGCCGAGTACATCGCGGTGGCGCTGGCCGACAACATGGCGGGCGTGATCATCTCGCCCGCCGACGACTCCACCGACATCAGCGCCCTGGTCGCCGCCGGCACAGCCGTGGTGACCATCGACCGCGAGCTGGCCGAGACCGAGGTCGACGCCGTGCTGGTGGACAACGAGAAGGGCGCGGAGATGGCCACCGCGCACCTGCTGGAGTCGGGCTACCGCCGCATCGCGTGCATCACGGGCCCGCGCCGGATGTCCACGGCGATGCGGCGGCTGCGCGGCTACCAGCGGGCGCTGCGGGCCTTCGGGCTGCCGCCGGACCGTTCCCTGATCCGCCACGCCGACTTCCGCGAGGAGGGCGGCTACTCGGCCATGGCGACGCTCCTGGACGAGGGGGTCGAGATCGACGCGGTGTTCGGGGCGAACAACCTGATGACCGTGGGGGCCGTGGAGTGCCTCATGGATCGCGGCGTGGCCATCCCTGGCCGGGTCGGGGTGATCGGCTTCGACGACATCCCCTGGGCGCGGCTGTTCCGCCCGGGGCTGAGCACGGTGCGGCAGCCGACGTACGAACTGGGGCGGGCGGCCGCGCAGCTGCTCGCCGACCGTATCGACAACCCGGCCAGGCCGGCCGCCCGCATGGTGCTGCAGACGGAGCTGCACCCCCGCGAGAGCTCCAGCCCCCGCGCCGGCTGACCCCTCCGCCACACCCGGGCCGGCGCCGTTCCCGCGCCGGCCTTTCCGCTGCTCGTACGTGGTAGCGCTACCAGGCGTTCACTGTTGCCATTCTGTGATGTGAAGCGGCATTGACGGTCCATCGGGCGAGATCTAGCTTGGGTGGAAATCGATTTCCGAGCAATCGATTTCCGAACATGGAGGTCAACCACCCGTGGCACGTATCGGAGTGCTGAGCATCTCGGACGGGCGCGACTTCGTCGCCCGCGATCTCGTGGATCACATCGACGCCGCCACCACCGCACTGGCGAAGGCGTTGCGCAAGGAGGGGCACGAGGTGATCGTGGCTCCGGAGATCGTGTCGACCAGCGAGTTGGCCACCTCGCAGGCCCGCCGGCTCGCGGACCAGCGGCCCGACCTGACGATCTTCAACTACGCGGTCTGGGCCTTCCCGCATTTCACCATGCTCGCCGCCGAGGCCACTCCGGGGCCGCTGCTGCTGATGGCCAACATCGACCCCGCCCAGCCGGGCATGGTCGGCATGCTGGCCGGCGGCGGTGGTCTCGACCAGATCGGCAGGGTGCACGCACGGGCCTGGGGCGACATCGAGGACCCCGCCGTTAAGAGCCGCGTGCTGACCGAGGTGCGCGCCGCGCGGGCCGTCCGAGGGCTGCGCGGATCGACGTTCGGCCGGATCGGCGGCCGGCCCATGGGCATGTACACCGCCGTCGCCAACACCGACCAGTGGATGCGCACCTTCGGCGTGGACGTCGAGGAGATCGACCAGTGGGAGATCGTGCGCCGCAGCGAGAACGCGTCCCAGACCCGTGTGAAGGAGGCTCGCGAATGGCTCGAGACCAAGGGCAACGTCCACTACGACGGCAAGCAGCTCACACCTGACCTGCTCGAACGGCAGATCCGTACGTACTACGCGATGCGCGAGCTCATCGACGAGTGGAAGCTGGACTTCTCCGGCATCAAGGGCCAGCCCGAGCTGACCACCCACTTCTGCACGATGGACATCGCCGAGTCCTTCCTCAACGACCCCTACGACTGGGAGGGCCCGAAGGAGACGCACGTCTGCGCGACCGAGGCCGACATGGACGGCGCGCTGAGCATGCAGATCCTCAAGCTGCTGAGCGGCGACCCGGTGCTGTTCGCCGACGTGCGGCACTACCACGCCGACAAGGACGTGTGGGACCTGTGCAACTCCGGCCAGCACGCCACCTGGTACGCCGCCCGCTCCGACGACCCCGCCGAGAACCTGGCGAAGACGCACTTCTACCCCGAGGTGTTCTTCTTCCCCGCCGGCGGCGCCAGCGTGCACCATCTGGCCGCGCCCGGCGCCGCCACGTTCGCCCGGCTCACCCGCAGGGACGGCGCCTACCGCATGCACGTGATGCGCGGCGACTTCGAGCTGTACGACGACGCCACGAACGAGGCCATGGCCAGGCAGTCGACGTTCGAGTGGCCGCACGCGTTCACCAGGCTGCACGTGCCGGCCACCGAGTTCCTCGGGCGGTTCGGCTCCAACCACATCCACGCCGTGCCCGGCGACCACGTCGCCGAACTGCAGGCGGTCTGCACACAACTGGGTGTCGAGTTCGAGGGGTTCGGCGATGCGGCTTAACAAGGTTCTGCTGGCGGCCGTCCTGGCGGCCGGAACATTAGCGGCACCCGCGCAGGCGCAGGCGCAGCCGGCGTCGGGCAAGGGAGCGGTCGGATGGGACGTCTACCGGCGGCTCGACCGGCTGCCGGAGCTGACGACCGGCGTGCAGACCAAACAGTTCTCCAGCTTCGACCGCACGGCCGACAACAACGACGGGTTCGAGGGCACGTACTCCTGCCTGCACACCTCCGGTCAGGGTTGCGTGATCGCCGAGCACACCGGCGCCGGCGAGGTGCAGGCCATCTGGTTCACCAGGGACGGCGGCGACGTCACGAAGACGGGCACGATCACCATCGAGCTGGACGGCCGCAAGGTCGTCGAGGCGAGCCTGCAGGACCTGGTGAACGGCAAGCTCGGCGCGCCTTTCGTCTATCCGCTCGTGGGCAACGCCGACCAGAGCTCGGGCGGCGTCTACGTCGAGGTGCCGATGCCGTACCGGGAGTCGATGCGCATCACGACCGAGCACAACCCGCTCTTCCACCACGTCTCCTACCGCACGTTCGCCGACGCCGAGGGCGTGCGCACGTTCGACCCGTCCGACAAGGCGCAGGACGTGATCGACCGGCTCAAGGCCGGCGGCGACCCCAAGCCCGCGCTCCCGGGCGCGCGCACCCACGACACCGCGATCGACCTCGCCCCCGGCAGGTCGGTCCGGCTCGCCCGCACGCACGGCTCCGGCCTGCTGTCGCAGATCAGGCTCCGGCTGCCCCAGGCCGAGCAGGTCCTGCCGGAGACCGAGGCCGACGAGGGCCGGGCGTTCGGCAAGGACGGCTCCAGCGAGTTCACCGTCAAGATCGACCCCGAGAACGACGGGGTACGGCTGACCCGGCGCATCGACCCGGCCATCGGCAAGCAGGTCGCCAAGGTGCTGGTGGACGGCCAGGAGGTGGCCCAGTGGCCGCCGAGCAAGGTCGGCGCCTCGGGCATGTGGGCCGAGGAGTCCGTCGACCTGCCGGCGAGCGCGACCAGGGGCAAGGCGCAGATCACGATCAAGAACGTGTTCCAGTCGTCCGACCTCGACTACAACGAGTTCACGTACTGGGTGGACAGCGGCGGCGAGCGCACCGACACCGTGGACGTGGGCGACGCTGCGGATGAGGCGGCGCACGACTACACGATCGCCGCGCAGACCTGGCAGGGCGAGCGGACCTTCGCCTTCCCGATGGAGGAGGACGAGCTCGCCAGGGTCAGGGCGGCCCAGGAGGTGCTGCAGGGGCTGCGGCTGCGGATCGCCTTCGACGGCAGGCGCACCGTGGACGCGCCGGTCGGCGAGTTCTTCGGCAGCGGGCACGCGATGATGCCGGTCAAGTCGCTGATGTACGCCGTCGACGCCGGGACGAGCACGATGTCGGCCTGGTGGCCGATGCCGTACCGGAAGGGCGCGACGGTCGAGCTGCTCAACGGCACCGGCCGGGCGATCGAGGGAGAGGCGTCGGTCACGTCGGCCGACCGTCCCATGGCACAAAATGTCGGTTATTTCGGGGCGCAGTCGCACGCCGGCGCCACCACGCCCGGCACGAGCTGGCCCTTCCTCAAGGCCACCGGCCAGGGCAAGTTCGTCGGGGTCAGCCACACCATGCGCGGCCCGACCAACCGCAACTACCTGGAGGGCGACGAGCGCGTCCACGTGGACGGCTCGCGCACCCCGCAGATCCACGGCACCGGCACAGAGGACTTCTACCAGGCGGGCTGGTACTTCAACAGGGAGACCTTCAACACGCCCTTCCACGGCAACCCCGTGCACCTGGCCCCGGCCACCGGCTGCCCGGAGGAGAGCGACTGCACCAGCGCCTACCGGCTGATGATCGGCGACGCGGTGCCGTTCGGCAGCGCGATCACGTTCGACATCGAGCACGGCTGGACCAACAACGTCGAGGGCGTCTACTCCTCCACCGCCTACTGGTACGGCTCCGGCAGGGCGGCCACCAAGAGGACCGACGCCCTGACGGTCGGCGACCCGGCCAGCGAGCGGACCCACCGCTACACCGGCCAGGGCGAGGTCACCACGCTGGAGTCCGCGTTCGAGGGCGATCTGGAGAACGCCGACACGCTGAAGGCCACCCAGCGCGTCACCGAGGGCCCGGTCTCCTTCAGGCTGCGGATCGACCGCGGCAACAAGGGCGTCGAGCTGCGGCGTACGAGTGACCAGAGCCGCGCCGGACAACGCGCCGAGGTCACCGTCAACGGGCACCGGCTGCCCGACTGGACGCAGCCGCTCGGCAACGAGAGCCGCCGGTGGCTGGAGGACACCTACCAGATCCCGGCGAGCGCGACCCGGGGCCGCGGCGAGATCACGGTCCGGCTCACGCCGAAGACGCCCTGGTCGGCTGCCTCCTACACCGCGTGGAGTCTGCGGTGACCGTTCTGACGATGCGGGCCATCGGCAAATCCTTCCCCGGTGTGCGGGCCCTCGACGGGGTCTCGCTCACCGTGGCGGAGGGCGAGGTGGTGGCCCTCCTCGGAGAGAACGGCGCCGGAAAGTCGACGCTGATGAACATCCTGGCCGGCGTGTTCAAGGAGTACGAGGGCGAGATCGAGATCGGCGGGCAGGCGGCGCGCATCCACTCGCCCAAGGACGCGCGCCGGCACGGGATCGCGATGATCCACCAGGAGCTCAACCTCGTGCCCGAGCTGTCCATCGCGGACAACATCTTCCTCGGCAGGGAACGCGCGATCCTCGACAGGAAGACCATGGAGGCGCGGACCGCGGAGCTGCTGCGCGGTCTCGGCCTCGACCTGTCGCCGCGCCGGCTCATCAAGCAGTGCAAGATCGCCGAACGCCAGCTCATCGAGGTGGCCAAGGCGCTGTCGCAGAACGTCCGCGTCCTGGTCATGGACGAGCCGACCTCGGCCCTGGCCGACGCGGAGGTGCAGCGGCTGTACACGGTCATCCGCGACCTGACCGGGCGCGGCGTGGCCGTCATCTACATCTCGCACCGCCTGGAGGAGCTGGAGGAGATCGCCGACCGGGTGGTCGTGCTGCGTGACGGCACGTACGTCGGCGAGCGCTCGGAGGTGGACCGGGACGAGCTGATCCAGCTGATGGTCGGCCGGCCGCTGGGCGAGATGTTCCCGCGGGCGGACGGCGGCGGGACCGGCGAGGAGCTGCTGAGGGTCGACGGGTTGTCGGTGCCGGGCGAGCCCGGCACCGGCCGTACCCCGTTGCGCGAGGTCTCCCTGTCCGTACGGGCGGGCGAGATCGTCGGCGTGGCCGGCCTGATGGGCGCGGGCCGCAGCGAGCTGCTGGAAACGATCTTCGGTGTGCACCGGCCGGCCGCGGGCTCGATGAGCCTGGGCGGGCGGCCGTACCGCCCGCGAAGCCCGAAGGGCGCGATCCGGCGGGGCGTCGCGCTCGTCGCCGAGGACCGCAAGGCGCAGAGCCTGGTGCTGGGCAACAGCATCGCCTTCAACGCCGGCCTGCCCTCGCTCGGCCGGTTCCTGCGCTTCGGCATGGTGGACGCCCGCCGCGAGCAGGCGGCCGTCGGGCAGCAGGTGAGCGAGCTGCGCGTCAAGGCGCCCGGCACCCGGTTCACCGTCGGGAACCTGTCCGGCGGCAACCAGCAGAAGGTCGTACTGGCCAAATGGCTGCTGACCTCGCCGTCGCTGATCCTCATGGACGAACCCACCCGCGGCATCGACGTGGGGGCCAAGGCGGAGATCCACGCGCTGATGTCCGCGCTGGCCGCCGGCGGCAAGGGCGTGCTGGTGGCCTCGTCGGAGCTGCCCGAGCTGCTCGCCATGTGCGACCGGATCCTCGTGTTGTGCGAGGGCCGGATCACCGCGGAGTTCTCCCGGGCGGAGAACCCCACGCAGGAGGCGATTCTCGAAGCCGCCATGGCACGACAAAAGGTGACGGCCCTATGACGACCAAGACCGCGCCGCCCACGCCCGCGAAGGCGCCCGGTGAGAACCGGCTGCGGCGCACGTTCTCCGCCCTCGGCGCGGCGCAGGCCTACATCGGCCTGGTCCTGATCCTCGCGGTCGGCATCGCGACGAAGGGCGACATCTTTCTCAACGAGACGAACCTCACCAACGCCGTCGGCGCCTTCGCCTCGCGCGGCATCCTGGCCGTCGGCGTCACGCTGGTGATCCTGACCGGCGGCATCGACCTGTCCGTCGGCTCGCTGCTCGGCATCGCCTCCATGACGGCGGCGATGATGTTGTCGAAGCATTCGCTGGAGCCGTGGCAGATCGTGCCGATCTGCATGGTGGTGGGCGCGTTCTTCGGCTTCCTCAACGGCGCGGGCACGGCCTGGCTGCGCATCCAGTCGTTCGTCATGACGCTGGCCATGTTGTCCGTCGTACGCGGCCTGGACCGGCAGGTCAGTGACAACGTCAGCGTCGGCACCCAGATCGCCGGGCCCGACGGGAAGCTGACGCCGCAGGCGGAGGCGTTCCAGTTGTTCGGCACGCCGGGGCACAACCTGTTCGACCGGATCTACTACCCGGTACTGGCCTTCATCGTGGTCTGCGTGGTCTTCCACCTGATCCTGACGAAGACCCGGTTCGGCCGGCACGTGTACGCGGTCGGCGGCAACCCGACCGCGGCCCGCCTGTCCGGGGTCAACGTCACGGCGATCACGATCGCGGTGTTCACGCTGTCGGGCATGCTCGCCGGGTTCGCGGGGCCCATCGACGCCGCCTACAGCGCTTCGGCCGATCCGCAGGCCGGGCAGTCGTACGAGCTGGACGCCATCGCGGCCGCGGTCATCGGCGGCGCGTCGCTGGCGGGAGGCAAGGGCACCATCGCGGGCACGTTCGTCGGCGCCCTCATCCTGACGCTGCTGGACAACGTGCTCGGGCTCAACGCGGTCAGCGACAACTGGCAGCTCGTCATCAAGGGACTGATCGTCGTCGTGGCGGTGGTCCTGCAGCGTCCCGATCTCTTCAAGTTCTTCCGAGGAGGGTCTCGATCGTGAAGAAGGCCATCACCATCGCTCTGTGCGCGGTTCTCGCCGCGGCGTGCGCGTCGAAGGTGCCCGGCCCGTCGACGTCGGCGGACGGCGGTGAGAAGAAGAAGTTCGTCGTCGGCTACTCGCAGTCGAACAACGCCGAGCCGTACCGGGCGCAACTCAACCTGCAGCTGCAGCACTTCATGAAGAAATATCCGGACATCGAGTTGCTGCCGATCGCCGACGCCAAGCAGTCGAGCGCCACGCAGGTCTCCCAGGTCCAGAACTTCGTCACGCAGAAGGTCGACGCGCTCATCGTCTCCCCCACGGAGCCCGCGCCGCTGACTGCGGCCGTGGAGCAGGCGTGCCAGGCCAAGATCCCGGTCATCATCCTCGACCGCACGGTGAACACCGACTGCTACACCGCCTTCATCGGCGGCGACAACGTGCTCATCGGCAAGAAGGCCGGCGAGGAGGCGGTCAAGCTGCTGCCCGACGGCGGCACCGTCGTCGAGCTGCGCGGCATCATGTCCAACCAGCCGCAGATCGACCGCGACAAGGGCTTCCGCGAGGCCATCGCGGCCAACCCCAAAATCAAGATCATCGCCGACCGCGAGGGCAAGTGGCTGAAGGAGCAGGCCACCCCGATCATGCAGCAGTGGCTGGCCCAGCACGAGAAGATCGACCTCGTGTACGGGCACAACGACCCCATGGCGCTCGGCGCCTACCTGGCCGCCCAGGCCGCGGGCAAGGCCGAGCAGATCAAGTTCATCGGCATCGACGGCCTGGCCATCCCCGACGGCGGCATCCGCGCCGTGCAGCTCGGCCAGCTGTCGGCCACGTTCATCTACCCGACGGGCGCGGAGGAGGCGGCCGAGACCGTCAACAAGATCCTGCACGGCCAGGAGGTGGACAAGAAACAGGTTCTCGGCACGACGCAGGTCACCAAGGACAACGCGGCCGAGCTCTACAAGAAGTACGACCTGTCGGGGCAGGGCTGATGTTCCTCGGCATCGACATCGGCACCGCGAGCTCCAAGGGCGTGCTGGTGGCGCCCGACGGGACGGTGGTGGCCACGGCGGTGCGCGAGCACCGCACCGCCACGCCCCGGCCCGGCTGGTTCGAGCACGACGCGGACGAGGTCTGGTGGGCCGGCTTCCTGGCCATCGCCGGGGAGCTGGCCCGCCCCGACGTCGCCGCGCTCGGGCTCAGCGGCATCGGACCGTGCGTCCTGCCCTGCGCCGCCGACGGCACGCCGCTGCGCCCGGCCATCCTGTACGGCGTGGACACCCGCGCCACCGCCGAGATCGCCGCCCAGACCGAGCGGTACGGCGAAGCCGCGATCATGGACAGGTGCGGGTCGCCGCTCACCTCGCAGGCGGCCGGGCCGAAACTGGAATGGCTGCGGGGCCACGAACCCGGCGTGTGGGAGCGCACCCGGCGCGTGTTCATGGCGCACTCCTGGCTGGCGTACCGGCTGACCGGCGCGTACGTGCTCGACCACCACTCGGCCAGCCAGTGCACGCCCCTCTACGACACCCGCACCCACACGTGGATCAGCGAATGGGCCGCCGGCATCGCGCCCGGGCTGGAGCTGCCCGCGCTCGCGTGGAGCGGCGAGACCGTCGGCACGGTCACGGACGCCGCCGCGGCCGGCACCGGGCTGCCTGCGGGGATCCCGGTCGTCGCCGGGACCATCGACGCCTGGGCGGAGGCCCACAGCGCGGGTGTCACCGCGCCGGGCGACGTCATGCTGATGTACGGGAGCACCATGTTCGTCGTCGAGGTGCTCGCCGCGCGGGCCGTCTCGCCGCACTTGTGGGGGACCGCCGGGGTCGCGCCGGGGACGTACAGCCTGGCGGCGGGGATGGCCACCTCGGGGGCGATCACCGGATGGTTGCGCGACCTGACCGGCGCGTCGTTCGAGGAGCTCACCGCCGAGGCCGCGGCCGCCGGGCGCGGCGCGGAGGGGTTGCTCATGTTGCCGTACTTCGCCGGGGAGCGCACGCCGCTCTTCGACCCGGACGCGCGCGGCGCGCTCATCGGGATGACCCTGCGGCACGGGCGCGGCCACCTCTACCGGGCGGCGCTGGAGGCCACGGCCTTCGGCGTGCGGCACAACCTGGAGGCCATGCGCGCCGCGGGCGGCGCGGGCAAGAGGCTCATGGCGGTCGGCGGCGGCACGCGGGGCGGCTTGTGGACCCAGATCGTGTCGGACGTGCTGCAGCAACCGCAGGTGTTGCCCGCGCACACGGTCGGCGCGGCGTACGGCGACGCCATGCTGGCCGCCCAGGCGTGCGGCGTGGCGAGCGAGGGCTGGAACCCGGCCGTCGCCGCGGTCGAGCCCGATGCGGGCGCGGCCGCCGACTACGACCGGCTCTACCACCTCTACCGCGACCTCTACCGGTCGACGCGCCACATCGCCCACGCGCTCGCGTGAGCGTGCGCCCGGCCGGACACGATGAGCTTCGTGAGGGGCCCTCAGCGGGACACGATCGGCTCGTGAAGGGCCGTCAGCCGGACACGATCAGTTTCTCGATGCGCTCGGCGGCGGCCACGACGAGGTCGCCGTACTGGTGGCCGGGCCCTTCCCTGCTGACCCTCGACAGCGGGGCGGACAGGCAGAGAGCCGCCACCACCTCGTCGTTGACCCGGACGGGCGCGCTGACCGAGCTCAGCCCCAGCATGCGCTCGGAGACGCTCTCGAGCCAGCGCCGCTCGGGACGCGCGGGATCCGGCGGGTCACCGGCCTCCAGGATGCGCGCCGCCGAGCCGCGCCCGGCCAGCGGCAGGCGCGAGCCGACGGGCAGGGAGGCACGCAGCTCCGCCTCGGACTCCGCGCTGGCCACGCAGAGCCGGTGATCGCCGCGCCGCACCCAGATCGCCGCCGTCTCCCCCGTGCGCGCCCGCAGGTCGTCGAGCACGGGGCCGGAGACCGTGATCAGGCCTGAGGAGGTGAAGCGCCGCCCGACGTGGTAGCGCCCCTGGGGGTCACGGCGCAACAACCCGTGCTTGACCATGGACGCGGCCAGCCGCTGCGCGGTCGGGACGGACAGGCCGAGGTGACGGGCCAGCTCGGTGGCGCTCATCGGGGCGCGCTCGACGGTGTCGAGGATGGCGACCGCCCGGTCGATCACCCCGACCCCTGTGACCAGGTTTGCCTGCTCCTCATCCCTCACGGCACGACCTTAGCTCCGCCGGGCGAGCCGCGCCACGACACCGGTCAGATCTTGATCGCGGTGAGCGTCACGCCGTCGATGGTCGTCTTGTGGACGAGCTCGCCTCTGGCGGGCCGTCCTGCACCGGTGCAGGTGAAAGATACGGAAAGAAAGGATATGGCGTGAAGGATGCCATGTCCTGCTGCCCGTAGAGTGACGATTCGGACAGCGGTCGGGGGACGGGGCACGATCTGGATGGTGGGGGACGACGGTCGCGGGCTCATGACGTGTTTCCCGCCGGGCTCGTCGACATGACCGAGTGCCGGCGGACCGTCGAGGCGCTGCATGCCGAGCGCCAGTGGACGACGTACATGGTCGAGGCGTCCGGGGAGCTGCTGTCGTCCCTGAACCTCGACCGCTGCCTGGAGACGACTGCGCGCCTGGCCGCCCGGCGGCTCGCCGACGCCGCGCTGGTCGTGTTGCCGATGCCCGGCCGCAAATTCGTGATCGCCCGCTGCGATGCGAGAGGCGAGGTGGTCCGCGAGAGCGCGGCCATCGATCCACGTGCGGTCCCGGGCCTCGACGAGGCGCTGCGGGGTTTCCCGCCGGTGCCCGCCCGCTGGATCGATCCGGCCGACGCCCCCGGCTGGGTGCTCCGTGACGGCTTCGGGGAGATCGGCTTCGGGGAGATCGGCTCGGTCGCGCTGGCCTCCCTGCCCGGCCGCGGCCTGCCCGCGGGCGCGCTGGTGCTGCTGCGGCACGAGCGCCGGGCCGGCTTCTCGGACAACGAGGCGGTGTTCGCGCAGTTGTTCACCGCATGGGCGGGCGCGGCGATCTCGGTCGCCCGCCTGTACGCCGAGCAGGCGGCCATCACCGAGACCCTGATGGCCGAGCTGCTGCCACCTCCCACGCCACGGCTGGAGGGTGTGGAGGTGGCGGCCCGATACCGGTCAGCGGGCGCCGGGGAGCGGATCGGCGGCGACTTCTACGACGTGCATCCCGTCGCGGGCGTGGGAGGCGAGTCGCTCGTGGTGCTCGGCGACGTGTCCGGCAAAGGGCTGGAGGCCGCCGTGCTCACCGGCAGGATCCGCAACACCCTGCGGGCGCTGTCGGCCCTGGCGGACGACCACCAGCGCGTGCTCGAACTGCTGAACGACGTCCTGATCGGCGACGGCGTCCCGACCCGCTTCGTCACCCTCGTCCTCGCCTCGTTCAAGCGCCGCGACACCCGCGTCGAGTTGCGGCTGACCAGCGCCGGACATCCGCCACCGCTGATCCTGCGCAACGACGGCCGCGTCGAGACGGTCAGGACCGTCGGCACGCTGATCGGCCTGCTGGAGCACATCACCAGCGTCACCGCCGGGGTGGAGCTGGAGCCCGGCGAGACGTGCCTGCTCTACAGCGACGGCATCATCGAGGCCAGGGGCGGCCCGCTCGGCGACGAGTTCTTCGGCGAGGAACGGCTGTGCGAGCAGCTCGCGCAGTGCGCCGGCATGCCGCCGAAAGCGCTGGCCGAACGTGTCGAGATGCTGGCATCAGAGTGGGTCGGCGACGGCGAGCACGACGACATGGCGGTGGTCGCCATCACGGCGTGCCGCGACGTCCCACCCGGCGCGGCAGGAGAACGGCTCCCGTGAACGCCGGCGTCGGGAAGCACGTCGAGACGTTGTGGGCGGCGGCGATGGCGGGCGACCAGTACGCCGCGATCAACGCGGCGACGGCCGCCATCGACGCCGGCGTCCCCATGGAGACCCTGCTGATGGACGTCGTCGCCGCCGTGCAGGCCCGTGTCGGCCACGAGTGGGCGGCCAACCGCATCACCGTCGCCCAGGAGCACACCGCGACCGCGATCAACGAACGTGTGCTCGACGCCCTGGCCCACCACCCTGCCATGAGGCAGAACCGGGCGCCGAGCAGGGGACGGGTCGCGGTGGCGTGCATCGACGGCGAGTGGCACGCGTTCCCCGCACGGCTGCTGAGCGACGTGCTGCGGGTGAACGGCTGGCACGTCGACTACCTGGGCGCGCAGATCGCCACGCCGCACCTGGTCGCGCACCTGCACCGGACGAACCCGGACGCGGCGGCGCTGTCCAGCTCGCTCGCGATCCGGCTGCCCGCCGCGCACGCGGCCATCACCGCCTGCCAGGCGGCGGGCACCCCGGTGCTGGCGGGCGGAGCCGCCTTCGGCCACGACGGCCGTTACGCCCGGCTGCTGGGCGCCGACGCCTGGGCGCCCGACGCCCGTGCCGCCGTGGATCTCCTGGCCGCCGGGCCGCTGCCGCGCAGGACCGCGCCCGGCGCCGGCGGGCCGTCGCACCTCGCCGGACACGAGTACACGCGGCTGGACCGGTCCGCTCCCGAACTCGTGAGAGGCGTCATGGACGAGCTGGGCCGGCGCGTACCCGAGATGGCGGCCTACACCGAGCGGCAACTCGGGCAGACCGCCGAGGACGTGGCCTACATCGTCGACTACCTGCGGGCCTCCCTCTATGTCGAGGATCCCGAGCTCTTCTCCTCGTTCCTGGAGTGGATGACGGGCATCCACACGGCGCGCGGCATCCCGGCACATGTGGTGGTCGCCGCCGTCGACGTGCTGGCCGGCCTCCTCACGGGTTTGCCGCATGCCCTCGCCACGCTCGCGCGGGCACGTGACGCGCTGCGCGCGTGACTGCCGGCGGGAGGGGCCCCGAGCCTGCCCGGGGCCCCGCGGTGACTAGCGCCAGGTGATGTCGGAGGAGGAGTAGAGGCAGTTCACGCCATCCGCCCCCTCGCCGATCTTCTCCGGCTCGTCGCCCTTCGGGACGCCCCGGTACTTCTCGCAGATCGTGGTGTCGTCGCCGTACACCGTGATCCTGCTGAAGCGGGCCGTGTCGCCCCAGTTCGTGTTGATGCCGGCCAGCACGTCGGTAGAGCGGGCGGTGACGCCGTCCATGACCACGTGGCGCTGGTAGGAGCTGGAGCAGTTGCCGCATGCGCGGTAGAGCTTGCCCGCGTTGTGCACCTGGAAGTTCCTGATGGTCAGCGTCCCGGCGCCGTTGTGCTGGAACACCTTGTCGGAGGCGGACTTGGCGCCGCCGCCGTCCACCAGGTAGGTGGCCGACGAGCTGGACGACCTGAACGTCGCGGCGTCCTCACCGACGTCGTTCCACCACACGTTGCGGATCGTGCACGAGCCCTCGCAGTGGATGCCGTCGCCGGCCGGGGCGTCGATGATGACGTTCTGGATGGTGCCGCCGTTGTCCACGACGAACATCGGGTCCTGGCTCTCCCCCTGGCCGCCGTCGCCGATGCCGTAGTAGCGCTTCATGCCGCCGTCGAAGAACGTGCCGACGTCACGGGTCTCGGTGATGTGCACGCTGCCGGTGTCGGACGGCCACTCACCGCTGCCGTCGTCGCCTCCGCCGCCGCTGCCCATCTTGACGAACTGCCACTGCTGGTTGGCGCCGCCGAGGTCGTCCCACTGGGAGATCCTGGCGCCGTCGCCGGTGCCCCACTCCCACACCTCCAGGGCCTTGCCGCTGTTGCGGTTGATCAGCCGGACGTGGCCGCCGTCGGAGTCGGCCAGGCGGAACTGCTGGTTGGCGGCGTTCAGGTCGGCCCACTGGACGATTTCCGCGCCGCCGGCCGTCGACCACTCGTAGACGTCCAGCACCTTGCCGCTGAGGCGGGACTTGAGCCGGTAGTAGCCGTCGCCGGAGCTGACGAACTGCCACTGCTGCTGGTTGCCGTCGTTGCGGGCCCACTGCACGATCGGCGCGCCGTCGTTGGTCGCGAAGTCGTACAGGTCGAGGGCCTTGCCGCTGTGCCGGTTGACCAGCACGTACCACGCGCTGGTGTCGACGCTGGCCGCCTGCGCCGGGAGCGGCGTCACGGCGATGGCGCCCACCATGGCCGTCAGCATGGCCGTCAGCATGGCCGTCAGCATGGCGGCGAGGGTCGTCGGCAGCCGGCGCCGTCGCCGGGAACGGGGGTCACGTGTCAAGGTCGTCCTCCTCTGTTGGTAAGCGCTTTCCCGATGGGTGCGACGCTGCCGGGATAGCCGAGTTCGTTGGGAGATCCGCCTTACTCGAAGGCCGGTTGTCGCTGTTCGAGCTTTGATCGCACGCGCCGGGGCCACCGTCAACCGGCCCTCAGGGGCACGCCCGCCGACCTGCGGGTTCCCGCGGTGAAACTTTCACCGCCGGGTCCGGCGGGATTGCCGGACGCGCCGCGCAGGGTGCCGGGCGCGCACGAGTGTTGGCCTACAATCGTTGACATGGCTTTCACCGAGAGATCGGCCGCCACACGGACCTCCATCCTCTCGGCCGCCAGGAAACTGCTCATCGAGCGGGGCTTCGAGGGCATGACGATCAGGGCCGTCGCCGCGCAGGTGGGCGTCGACCCGTCGATGGTCATGCGCTACTACGGGAGCAAGGCCGGGCTGTTCAGCGCCGCGGTGGACGTCGACCTGCGGCTCGACCAGGTCGAGGAGCCGCCGCTCGACCGGCTGGGCGAGCTGCTCGTAGGCCACTTCCTGGCGCGCTGGGAGGGTGACCTGTCCGACGACGTGCTGATCCTGCTGCTCCGTTCCGCGAGCACCAACCCCATGGCCGCCGAGCGCATGCGGGAGGTGTTCGCCGGCCAGATCGCCTCGCTGGTGGCCCGGCTGAGCGGGGCCGAGGGTGCGGCGCACCGGGCGGGGCTGATCAGCACGCAACTGCTGGGGCTGGCGCTCACCCGCTATGTCCTGCGGCTCCCGCCGATGGCCGAGGCCGACACCGAGACTCTGGTGCGGGAGATCGGCCCGGTGGTGCAGCACTACCTGACGGGATCAGGCATCACGGCGTGACGGTCAACCGGGGCGCACACCCTTATGTAGCTACATATCGCACATGTATGATTACCCAGTGTGAGCATTCAAGAGACAGCGATATCTCTTCCGTACGCGTTGCGGGAGCGGCGCGGTGACCGTCCCGTCACCTTTCCCGAGATCCCGCACCAGCAGCTCGACCAGATCGCGCCCGTGGAGCTGCAGGAAGAGTTGTGGCGGCGGATGGCCGGGCTCGGCCACGTACGCACCGGCGCCAGCGTCGTCTCCCTGCCGGAGACCCGCGCGCTGCACCTGGACCCGGAGCACGCGCTCGGGCCCGGCACGGCGTTCGTCCGCGACAGCACCGAGTTCGCCCACCTGCACGGCGCGTCCGACGGGAGCCTGCACCTGCTGCTGCCCGAGCGGGACGCCGCCGAGGCCGTGGCGCGAGGGTGGGGCGAGTTCCACCCGCTGGTGCTCGAGGGCCGCTGCCCCCCCACTCTGATCATGGTGTACGGCCCGCGCGACGACGACGAGCTGGAGACGGTGTGGGAGCTGGTGCGCCGCAGCCACGCCTTCGCCTCCGGCCAGATCCTCTGACCGGAGGCGAAGGGGACGTCAGGCGAGCACGGGGAAATTGGCGCGCAGCACGTTGTGCGGATCGCGGGCCCGCTTGATCTGCCGCAACCGGCCGGCGGCCTCCTCGGTGAAGGCGTCCGCGGCCCGCTCCCCCGGCGCCAGGAACGTGTACGGCTTGCGCCCGCTGACGTCCAGCTCCCCGGCGTACCACCCCTGCTTGGCGCCCACGGCCGCCACCAGCTCGGAGGTCGGCGCGATCCCGAACAGGTAGAGCAGGTACGGCTCCGCGAGCGGCCCGCTGGGCCCGGCGCCGGGCCGCTGCCGGGCGAGCGCGCCGCCGAGGTGCCTGATCTGGACGCCGACCAGCGGCTCGATCGGGCTGTCCAGCAACGTCGCCGCCGCCGCGTCGTCCAGGCCGGTCAGCAGCTCGGCCCGGGAGCGCCCCGGCGCGGGGTCGACAGGATCGGCGGTGATGTCGCCGAGGTCCGCCAGGGCGAGCGTGCCGCGCTTGTCGGCGATCACGTCGTCGATCCTGCCGAGCCGGCCGAGCAGCGCCCGGCCCTCGTCCTCCGTGCCGAGGAAGGCAAGGTCGAGCACCACCATGGGCGGCGCCTGCGGGAACTGCACCCGGTTGAACCAGAGGCTCAGCTCGTCAGGGGCCTCGGCGGTGAGCTCGCGGAAGGCCTCGAACACCTCATGGGAGCGGTGTCCCGGCCAGATGATCCGCCCGCCGTACAGGGCGGGCGCCGGATGCAGCTCGAACTCCATCGCCGTCACGACCGCGAAGTCGCCGCCGCCGCCGCGCAGCGCCCAGAACAGGTCGGGGTCGGAGTCCGCGGTCACCCTGGCCGGCTCGCCGTCCGCGCCCACGACGTCGAAGGCCCGCACGCTGTCGGCGGCGAAACCGTGCTTACGGCTGAACCAGCTCAGCCCTCCGCCCAGGGTGTAGCCCGTCACGCTCACCACCGGGCTGCTGCCGGCCAGGCCGGTCAGGCCGTGCTTGCCGGCCGCCGCCAGCACCTCACCCCACCTGGCCCCGGCGCCCACCCGGGCCAGCCGCTCCTCCGGGCGCACCTCGACCTCGCCCAGCCGGCCGGTGCGCAGCAGGATGACGCCCTCGGTGTCACCCGAGGCGCCGTGCCCGCTCGGCTGCGCGCTCACCGACAGCCCGGCCCCGGCCGCGTACCGCACCACGGCCGCCACGTCGCCGGCGTCGCCCGCCTCGACGACGGCGGCCACGGGTTGATCCACGGACAGGTTCCAGGCTTTGGAGGCCTGCTCGAATCCGTCGTCGCCGGGCAGCAGCACCGGGCCGTCCACCACGCTGCGCATATCGGCGTTCGTCATGCTGTCTCCTTCAACGATCATCTCCCGATCCTGCCGGGGTCAACGCTATGACGTACGGCGTAGGGGAAACGTGACAGGTTCGGGGTGCTGGGCGGGCCTATGCGCCGGAGACTCCGATCGGCGCGCCACGCCCACTATGGCGTGGACGGCTCCCCCTGCCCCTCTCGGAAGGCGATGGCCGCCGCCTCGGTACGGGTCGCCGCGCCCAGCTTCGCCAGGATGTGGGAGACGTGCACGCCGGCCGTACTCGGCGAGATGTGCAGCCGGGCGGCGATCTGCCGGTTGCTCAGGCCCTCGGCGATCAACCTGAGCACGTCACGCTCACGCTCCGTGAGACCCTCCAGGGCCGGCCGAGGCCGCCTGAGCAGGGCGATCTCCCGAGCGAGCGGCACCGCGCCCAGGTCCTCGGCCAGTTGCGCGGCTTCCCTGAGGCGAGCCGCTCCGCCCGGCCGGTCGCCCGCGGCCAGCTCGGCTCGCGCGCCGTGGAAGAGGCTCAGCGCCAGCTCGTACGGCTGTCGCAGTTCCCGCCAGGCCGCCGCCACGTGGTCCCAGCCGTCGTCCTCGATCAGCGCGTGCAGCATGATCTGCCAGGCCCGGTCGAGCCGCCCGTCCACGCCGAGTGTCGCATCGGCCGCGGCGAGTTCGGCCTGTCGTGCCGCGACCCGCTGCCGCAGTTCCTCGCCGGCGCCGTGGGCGAGCCGTGCGCGCTGCGCCAGCGCGCCGGCGACCAGGACCGGCCGGGCGTCGCTGCTGTAGATCCGGGTGAGCGCCGGATCGGCCAGCGCCCGGTCCAGGAGCAGGTCGGCCCTCTCGAGGTTGCCCTGCGCGACGGCGAGCAGGCAGAGCAGGCGATAACGGGGGAACAGCGCATCGCTGTCGGCGTGCTCCACGGCCGCCGCCGCGTCGGTCGCCGCGGCCAGCTCCCCACGCAGCAGCGCCAAGCAGCCGGCGAGCACGCGCAGGGCCTGCCGCGCCAGCGGCGGCGGATCCTCCTGGAGACTCTCCTCCAGCACGGCGGCCGCCTCTTCCCAGCGCCCGGCCAGGATCAAGCTGTGCCCGGCGTAGCGCGCGAGCTCCGCGCCGCGGCTGCGGCCCAGCCCGTACCGGCGGGCGTGGCGGATGCCGTCGCGGGCCGCGTCGATGGCGCGGCGCTGGTCGCCGGCCTTGGTGTGCAGCGTGGCCTCGTACATGGGGACGGTCATGAGCAGATCATGGCTGTCGAGCCGCTCGGCGAGCGTGCGGGCCTGCGCCAGCATCCCGAGGTCGCGCCTCATGGACCCGACGCCCAGCAGACCGCGTACGGTGACCGTGGGATCGCCGGTGCGCCGGCCGACGTCGAGCGCCTCTTCGAACAGCGCGCGAGCCCTGCCCGCCTCCGGCAGGAGGCCCATGGCCAGCACCCCGAGCAGCCGCCCCCGTTGGACGCTGTCGGGTGCGGTGGGCAGCAGTTCCAGGGCTCGTTCCCAGTCGGAGACGCCGGTCGCGTTCAGCCGGTGCCGCAGCCTGCCCCGGTGCTCCAGCAGTTGAGCGGCCCGCTCGGGTTCGCGCCGCTCGTCCACGGCGGCCAGCCCGGCGGTGGCGTAGTCGATGCCGCGAGCGTAGTCGCCGCTGAGCATGCAGGCCTCCGCCGCGTTGGTCAGGACGTCGATCCTGTCGCCGCCCAGCCGTGCGTCCGGGTCCCAGAGTGCGAGGATGTGGTCCAGCATGCGGATCTGCTCCTCGTAGGCGTAGGAGCTGCGCGCCTGGCCCACGGCCCGATAAGCGGCGGACAGAGCCAGCCCGCGATCCCCGGCGGCGTAGGCGTGCGCGGCCAGCTCGGCGTGGGCTCCGGAGTCACGCAGGGCCTCGGCATAGCGCGCGTGCAGGCGCGCCCGCTCGCCGGGCAACAGGTCCTCGTACACCACCTGCCGGATCAGGGCATGGCGAAAGTCGTAGCCGTCTCCTGCCGTGACGAGCAGGCTGCGGTCGACGAGCTCGCGCAGCAGGGTATCCAGCTCGGCCCCGTCCTGCCCCGCCACCTCCGCCAGCAGCCGGTGGCCGACCCGGCCGCCCGCCACCGAAGCGATGCGCAGCAGCTCGCGAGATGGGCCCGGCAGCGACCGCGGGCCGCGCAGCAGCAGGTCGCGCAGGTTGTCCGGGGTTCGCTCGCCGGCGCGGGCGAGCGCCTCGACGAACAGCGGATTGCCGTCGCTGCCTTCGTGGACGCGGCGTACGGTGGCCGCGTCCGGCTCGGCACCGAGAATCGCGGCCAGCTGGCGGCCCACGCCCTGCCGATCCAAGCGGTCCAGCCACAGGGTGGTGGTGCGCGGGCGGCGGGCGAGCTCGGACAGCAGCGGCCCATCGTTCGTCTCCTGTGGCCGGTAGGTGATCACCAGGAGCACGCCGGCCTGGGTCAGGTTCCTGGCCAGGAAGCCGAGCAGCTCGCGGGTCGCGGCGTCGGCCCAGTGCAGGTCCTCGATCGAGACGATGACTGGCTGGTCCACGGCCACCCGCTCGACCAGCGTCAGGACCTCCTCGTACAGCCGGTGCTTGCCGCCTTCGGCGTCGCCTGCCTCGCCGAGCTCGGGAAACCAGCGGGCCAGCTGGCGGTAGGGCCCCGGCAGCACCCCTTCAACCCGGATCAGCCTGCGCAGCACCGTCACCAGCGGCGCGTACGGCAGGCCGTCACTGCCCAGCTCGGCGCAGGCGCCCTCGACCACCCGCGCCTCCGGGCCCAGCGACCGCGCGAACTCGGCGAGCAGCCGCGACTTGCCGATCCCGGGCTCCCCGGCCACCAGAACCACCGCGGGCCCCTGCTCGACAGCCGTGTCCAGGGCCGCCGCCAGCGCCGACAACTCCTCGCCCCGGCCGACGATCACTGGGCTGACCACGCGCTCCGCCACCACGGAGCCAGCATATAAATACACAGATCACCCGATGCGCGGCGCTTGTTTACCCGGCCACGATCGAAGCATGACAACCACCTACCCGTTGCGGACCATCGCCGCCCACGAGCTCGACGCGTGGGCACGCATGATCACCACGACCTACGGCCAGGACTGGCACGAGGGCGGCCTCAGGAACGCCGCCTCCTCCATCGAACCCGAACGCACACTCGCCGCCTACGACGACGAGGAGATCGTCGGCGGCGCGTCGATCTACGGCCGCGTCATGACGATCCCCGGCTCGGCCGCCCCCGTCGCCGGCATCACGCTCGTCGCGGTCCTGCCCACGCACCGGCGCCGCGGTATCCTCACCGCGATGATGCGCAGGCAGCTGACCGACCTGCACGAATCCGGCGGCGAACCGATCGCCGCACTCAACGCCGCCGAGGCCACGATCTACGGCCGCTTCGGGTACGGCATCGCCAGCCACGTGGCCGAAATCCGGGGCGACAAGAAGGTCATGGCCCTGCGGCCCGGCACCGACCTCGGAGACGGGACGATCCGCCTGCTCGGCCGCCGACAGGCCCGGCCGCTGCTGGAGAAGGTCTACGACACCGCACGCCGCGCCGCGGTCGGATGGGTCGACCGTACCGAGAAGTTCTGGCAGGCCCGCCTGGCCGACGGCGAGCGCGCCCGCGACGGCGGCACGGAACTGCGCTTCGCCTTCCACACGGAGTCCGGGGGCGAGGTCACCGGCTACGCCCTCTACCGCTCCAAGCCGCGGCTGGTGCAGGTCGTCGAGGTCGCGGCCACCACCAGGCAGGCGTACGCCGCCCTGTGGCGCTACCTCATCGACCTCGACGCGCACGCCGAACTCACCTATGACGGCGCCGTCGACGAGCCGCTGAAACACCTGCTGGCCGACCCGCGCGCGGCCCGCACCACCGTGATCGACAACCTCTGGGTCCGTCTGGTGGACATCGATCGGGCGCTGGTGGCACGACGCTACGCGACCTCGCTGGACCTGGTCCTGGAGGTGCAGGACACGTTCTGCCCGTGGAACGCGGGACGCTACCACCTGCGTGCCGACGGCCAGTCCGTCACCTGCGAACGCACCCAGGCCAGGCCCGACCTGCGGCTGACCTCCGCCGAACTGGGCGCGGCCTATCTGGGCGGCACCACCCTGACGTCCCTGGCGGCCTCGGGCCGGGTCGAGGAACTGCGCTCCGGCGCGGTCACCGCCGCCTCGCTCGCCTTCCGTGGCGAACGCGAGCCCTTCCACCCCTCGGGCTGGGCCTTCCCCGCCTTCTGACGGTGGTGGATGTCGGCGGCGTCGGGGCCGGTCGGATCGCGGCGACTGGGTCAGCCCGGCCGTTCGCCGAGCCCGCGCAGCGCGTCGCGAGCGGCGGCGACCCAGTGCGGCGCCCCTGCTCTGGCGGACAGCGCACCTGCCCGCCGGTGGTGCTCCACGGCCGCGCCGGGCCGCCCGAGCGCACCGGCCAGACGGCCGAGGAAGTGCGCCACGGGTCCGAGCGTGAGCAGGCCGCTGCCGGCTCCGGCGAGCTCTCCCTCAGCGGGAAGCAGCAGGGCGTAGAGACGTTCCATCGCGGGCCTGTCACCGGCCTCGATCGCGGCTAGGGCGTGCAGGCAGGTCCTCACCTCGAAGAGCAGGTCGCGCGGCGAGCCGGGGACGGCGCGCGCGGCGGCGATCGCCTGGTCACGCTCGCCACGGGCGAGCAGGGCCAGCGGCCGGGCCCAGCTCTCGTACGGTCCGTGATCGGCCGCGCTCACACCGACCGGCGTGGTGGTGGAGGCGTCCAGGCAGAGCAGGGCGAGCGGGAGGAGACCCGCATCCATGCCGGGCATGCCCGCACCCGCGAGCCGGGTCGCCGCCGTGCGGTAGGCGGTGCGCGCCTCGTCCTGGCGACCGGTCACCGCGAGCCGGAGCGCGGCGTACCAGGCGGTGAACACGCCTACGAGCGGCAGATTGTGGCGGTCGGCGAGCCGGGCGGCCGCGGCGGCGTGCCGATCCGCGGCCTCCAGGTCGGCGAGCGCGGCTCCGGACTGGACGAGGATCAAGTGTCCCAGCACCTCGAACGTGACCAGGCCGTCGTGGCGCGCGGCCAGGTCGACGAGTTCCTCGCCGAACTCGGCACGCTGCGGGGCGAGGCCCGCCCGCTGGAAGCTCTGCAGATAGCGGCCGTTGAGCGCGCACGCCATCAGCACGGGGTCGCCGAGCCCGCGAGCGATCCCCTCGGCCTCCCGCGCGGCCTGCTCTCCCCGCGGTCCCTGGTCGGCCCGGCGTTCCATCGCCACAGTGATCAGCAGGCGGGCGCGCTCGGCGTCATGAGAAGCCGGGGAGGCCGCCGACGTACGCTCGGCGGCGCGTCCGGGTGGACGGGCGGCCGACGCGGGATCGGCGCTGTCGCCAGGCGAAGGGGCGGAGCCGGCGGCGGCGCCGGGTGGAAGGGCGGCCAGCATGTGTTCGGCGGCCGCGACGAGGCGGGCGGACAGGGCCTCGTCGTCGTTGGCCGTCCAGATCGCGGGCACGTCGAACGCCCCGATCACGCGCGCGCCCAGGACAGGATCCCCCAGCTCCGCCGCCGCTCGGGCCGCCTCCGCGCGGTGCCGCCTGGCCTCCTGCAGGTCACCGGTCACCGCCAGCGCCCGCACCATCCCCATGACCGCCTCCAACCGCCCCCTGGCGCCCCCGTCGTGTTGAGGAGCCCCGCCGCCCGCGCGGTCCAGAGCTGTGATCGTTTCCTGCCACAGCCGGGCCGCCTCGCGCGGTGCGAACCGGTGCTCCGCACGCAGGGCGGCGGCGCGTGTGTAGTGCGCGGTACGGTCCGGGGCGGCGCGGCTTCCGGCGCGCAGCAGGTGGTGGGCGATGGCCTCCACGTCGCCGGGGCTCGTACGCTCGACGATCGCGGCGACGGCGGCGTGCCATCGGGCCCGGCGCGGGCTCGCGAGATCGCCGTACAGGGTCTCCTGCACCAGGGAGTGGGCGAAACGCAGGCGGTCGGCGCCGCCATCGACCAGGAAACCGGCGCGCAGGCCCTCCTCGACGGATTCGAGGACGAGGTCCTCGTCGCCGGCCAGCCCGATCACCACCTCGACGCCGGGATCGCCGCCGATGACGGCCGCCTGGCGCAGGTGGGTGCGCGCGGTCTCGGACAGCGCGGCCAGACGGTGGCGGACGACGTCGCGAACGCCTGCGGGCACGGATCGCAGGGCCGCGTCGCCGTCGCTCTCCCAGACCCGGGTGAGCTCCCGTACGAAGAACGGGTTGCCCCCGCTACGCGTGTGGATCGTACGCGTGCTCTCCGGCGTGGGCTCGCGGTGGGTGACGGCGCGCACCAGCTCGCGCACCTGGGACTCGGCGAGGCCGCCCAGATAGAACCTGGCGGGCTCGGCTCGGGCGGCGCGGCCCAGCGTCTCCGCCAGGCCGGCGGAGATCTCGGTCGAGCGGTAGGTGCCGACGATCAGTACGGGACCGACGTCGAGGTCGGTGGCCAGCGCGGTCAGGAGGGCGAGGGTCTCCTCGTCCGCCCAGTGCAGGTCGTCGAAGACCAGCAGGACCGGGCGGTTCGCGGAGACGGCGGCCAGGTGGGCGCCGATCGCCCGCTGCCGCCGGAACCGCGCCGCGACGGGATCCTCCTCGGCGGCTCTTGAGGCGGCGTCGGTGACGGCGGCCTGCCCTTCCGGGGCGTCTTCGGCGTGATGGGGCAGGTGGGCGCGCATCTGTGTCCACGGCCAGGCCGCCGGCGCGCCCGGCGGTTCCGGGCTCGCGCCCCACGCGATGGACCACCCTGCCTGCTCAAGGCGCCGGCTGAGCGTCCTGGCCAGGGCCGTCTTGCCCGCGCCCGCCTCCCCCGACAGCAGCGCCAGCACCGGCCGGCCCGCCGCCGCGGCGGTCACCGCCGCCCGCTCCAGCCCGGCCAGCTCACGGGCCCGCCCCACGAACGGGTGCCCGGCCGGAGTATGGTCACGCGCCGCCGGAATGCCACCGGGACGCCCCACCGCGCATTCTGTGGTCACCTCACGAGCACATCCCGCCTGCCCCTCCCCGGTCGACTCGCCGCGCGCAACGACAGGGCCCTCGCGGTGCGATGTGGTGGCCGGCCCCGTCGGAAGGCAGCCGGTCGCGCGGCCCGCCCAGCCCTCGCCCGTGTGGTCCTGGATCGAGCCGCCGGGCGGGGGTGTCAAGTGGGGAGCTTGGGCGAGGATGTCGGATTCCAGGGTGCGCAGTCCGGGGCCGGGGTCCACGCCGAGCTCGTCGCGCAGGACACGGCGGGCACGGCGGAGGGTGGCGAGGGCGTCGCCTTGACGGCCCGTGCGATACAGGGCCAGGGCCAGCAGCCGCCAGCCGTCCTCACGCAGCGGGTGGGACGCCACGTGCGCCTCTAGATCGGGCACCGGCTCTGCCGCGGGCCCCGAGGCCAGGGCCGCCTCGGCCCGGCGTTCGACGGCCAGCAGCCGCAGCTCTTCCAGCCGGGCCGCCTCCCCGCGAGCCCACGGCAGCTCGGCGAACTCCGCGTAGGCGGGCCCCCGCCAGAGCACGAGTGCGTCGCCGAGGAGACGGCGGGCCTGGCCGGGTACGCCGGCGGACAGCAGGCGGGCGGAGGTGGTGACGGCCTCCTCGAAGCGCCAGGCGTCCACGGTCTCCGGAGCGACGCGCAGCGCGTAACCGGGTGCGGCCGTGACAAGCAGCCGGGCGGGCGTGCGCGGCGGGCGGCCCGGTTCGAGGGCCTTGCGCAGCGCACCGACGAAGGTCTGCACGGCTCCCAGCGCGCCCTCCCCCGGAGACTCCCAGAGGTCGTCGATGAGCTGGGCGACCGGCACGACCCGGCCTCTGGCGATCAGCAGCCGGGCCAGCACGGCCCGGTGCCGCGGGCCTTTGAGGTCGGCCGGGCCGCGCTCGTCGCTGGCCTCCAACGGGCCGAGCACCCCTATCCGCAGCATCGCACTCCAATGTATCCGCCCTGGTGGGCCCGGCTGAGCCGGCGCTGATCGGGTGCTGATCGGCGGGCGGCAGGTTGGAGGCGTACGCCAGGAGCCAGGAGAAGAAGGCCGAGATGACACCGAAGATCACCGCGTTCGCCCGGCAGCGCGTCACCGTCGCCGACGGCGTGGCGCTCAACGTCGCGTCGGGCGGCTCGGGCCGCCCCATCGTGCTGCTGCACGGCTTTCCGCAGACCCACCTGATGTGGCGGCACGTCGCCGCCGATCTGGCTGCCGATCACACGGTCATCTGCCCCGACCTGCGCGGTTACGGCGCCAGCGACAAGCCGGCGGGCATCGGCGACCGGTATTCCAAGCGCACCATGGCCGCCGACATCGTCGCCCTGGCCGGGGCGCTCGGGCATGAGCGGTTCGCGCTGGCCGGCCACGACCGGGGCGCTCTGGTCGCCGTCCGGGCCGGGCTCGACCATCCCGGGACGATCACGCACCTGGCCGCGCTGGACGTGCTGCCGACGCTCGACACGTGGGACGTGATGCACGGCGTCTCCGCCGCCGTCGGCTTCCACCTCTATCTGATGGCCCAGCCGCCGGGCCTGCCGGAGGCCATGATCGGGGCCTCGGCGGACGCGTTCTTCGGCCATTTCCTGGACGTCTGGGCGAACGACCCGGAGGCGATCCCGGCGGACGTGCGCGCCGCGTACCTGAAGGCGTCGCGCGAGGCGGTCCCCTCGATCGTGGCGGACTACCGGGCCTCGGCCACCATCGACGTCGAGCACGACCTGGCCGACCGGCGGGCGGGCAACCGGTTGCGCATGCCGGTGACGGTGCTGCAGCAGGACTGGGGTGCCGCGCTCGGTTTCGACGCCGCCGAGCGGTGGCGGGCGTGGGCGCCGGACCTGGCGCACGAGACGGTGTCGTGCGGGCACTTCATGGCGGAGGAGGCCCCGGCGGAGGTGACCAGGGCGCTGCGGGATCTGCTGGCAAGATAGGGCCTCAGCCGGCGGCGTTGCGGCACGGTTCACGCGCTTCGCCGGCGGGGGTCTGATGGGTCCTCTGTGATCTGCTTTCGGTAGATTCACGGACGGATCAGCCCATCGTCCGAGCAGACCAGAGGAACACGTGAGCATTCCGGACCTGACCGACGTCCATCCCGCGTGGCTTCCCCCCGGCGCGTTCCGCGCGGTCGGTGCGCGCCGCGTCCTCGTGCTCGGCGACGGGCTCCTCACCGGCACCGTACGCGCGGAGGTCGAGCAGGCCTGCGCCCGGCACGGCGGCGCCCTGGAACAGGACGCGGCGGGATCTCCCGACCTCGTGCTCGCGCTCTCCGGCGCGGCTCCCCCGACGGCTCCCACGACGGCTCCCACGACGGCTCCAACGATGGCGGCCGCGCGGGCGGTCCTGGCGGGCCAGGGCGGGTCCGCCATCGGCGAGGAGGGCTACCTGCTCGCCCGCCGCGACGGTGTCACCGTCGTGCTGGCCGACGATCCGGCCGGCCTGCTCTACGGGCTGTTCCACGTGGTCAGGCTGGGCGAGGAGGCGTTCGCGGGCGAGCGCGCCGCCGAGCAGCACCGGCCCGCGGCGCGCCGGCGCATGCTCGACCACTGGGACAACGTCGACGTGCATCCGGTGATGGGGCAGGTCGAGCGCGGCTATTCCGGCGGGTCGATCTTCTGGCGGGACGGCGGCCCCCGCGGCGACCTGGCCAGGGTACGGGCCTACGCGCGGCTGCTGGCCGCGACCGGCGTGAACGCCATCACGGTGAACAACGTCAACGTGCACGCCACGGAGGCCCACCTCCTGACCGACCGGCTCGGCGACGTGGCCGCCATCGCCGGCGAGGTGCGCCCGTACGGGATCCGGGTGCACCTGTCGGTCAACTTCGCCTCGCCGATGAGGCTCGGCGGGCTGCCCACCGCCGACCCGCTCGACGAGCGGGTGCGGGCGTGGTGGGCGCGCACCACCGAGCACGTGTACGCCGCCATCCCCGACTTCGGCGGGTACGTGGTCAAGGCCGATTCCGAAGGCCAGCCGGGCCCGTTCGCGTACGGGCGCAGCCACGCCGACGGCGCGAACACGCTCGCCGACGCCCTGGCCCCGTTCGGCGGGGTCGTGCACTGGCGGGCCTTCGTCTACGACCACCGGCAGGACTGGCGCGACCGGTCGACCGATCGCGCCCGCGCCGCCCACGACCATTTCGCGCCGCTCGACGGGCGGTTCAGGGACAACGCGATCCTGCAGGTGAAACACGGCCCGATGGACTTCCAGACGCGCGAGCCGGTGTCGCCGGTGATCGCGGCCATGCCGTCCACCCGGCTGGCCGTGGAGTTGCAGGTGACGCAGGAGTACACCGGGCAGCAGCGGCACGTGTGCTACCTGGCGCCGATGTGGAAGGAGGTGCTCGGGTTCAGGCCGTGGGGCCCCGGCGAGGCCGTGGCCGGGGACGGGGACGCGGCCGGGGACAGGGCCGGGCGCAGCGTGGCGGACGTGGCGGTCGGAGAATCGGGTGAGGGCGGCGGCCTGGTCGCGGTCTCCAACGTCGGAGACGACGTCTACTGGACGGGCCATCCGCTCGCCCAGGCCAACCTGTACGCCTTCGGCCGCCTGGCCTGGGACCCGCGGCTGGAGCCCGGCGCCGTCCTCGACGAGTGGATCGGCCTCACGTTCGCGCCGGCGCAGGGCGGTGACCCCGGGCCGCTGCGGCGCACGCTGCACGCGATGATGGACGGCTCGTGGCGCACCTACGAGCGTTACACTGCGCCGCTGGGCGTCGGGTTCATGGTCCGTCCCGGGCACCACTACGGTCCCGACGTGGACGGCTACGAGTACACGCCGTGGGGCACCTACCATTTCGCCGACCGCGACGGCGTCGGGGTCGACCGCACCCGCGCGTCCGGCACCGGGTTCACCGGCCAGTACCCGCGGCCGTGGTCCGACGTCTACGAGTCGCTCGGCACCTGCCCCGACGAGCTGCTGCTGTTCTTCCACCACGTCCCGTACGGGCACGTGCTGCACGACGGCACCACGGTCATCCAGCACATCTACGACACCCACTTCGCCGGGGTCGAGGAGGTGGCCGAGAGCCGGCGGCTCTGGGAGCGGGCGGAGCCGGGGGACGCGGCGCTGCACGCGCGGGTGACGGAGCTGCTCGACGAGCAGTTGCGCTGCGCGGAGGAGTGGCGCGACCAGGTCAGCGCCTACTTCTTCCGCAAGTCGGGGGTGCCCGACGCCCGGGGCAGGCGCATCCCGTGACGCGCCGGCGGCTCAGGCGGTGAACCTCTCCCTGATCTCGTCGATCATCGGGCGGCTGTTGCGCAGCAGCGCCGCGGCGAAGACGACGGCCAGGAGGGTCACCGCCGCCTCGGTGGCGACCAGCGTGAGACCGGCCGCCACCACGAGGAGGCAGAGGTTGCTCACGGTGACGCCGGGGAACCGCACCAGCGAGTACGACGCCAGCCGGACGACGTCGGCCGCCCGGAACGCGAACAGCGAGGTGATCACCAGCGCGGCGGCGGCCCAGAGCGCCGCCGCCACGGCGACGGCGACGAGCAGCACCGCCCACCAGCCGGGGACGCCCGCTGCGGCGAAGTTCGCCAGGTTCGTCCCCACGACGGCCAGCCCCGCCAGCCACGGTGCCCAGATTTTCATGACCCCGGCGACGTTGCCCCGGTAACCGCGCCAGAACGCCGCCGCGGGACGCAGGTCCGTCAGGTCGGACCTGCGGTGGCGCAGCGCGTAGAGGGCGGCCGACAGCGCCGGACCGGCGGGCAGCGCGCACAGCGCGGCCAGCGGGATGTTGCTCGCGTCGCGGTCGAGCAGGACGAGCGCCGCCAGCCCGGGCGCGGCGGTGACCAGGAACAGCAGCTCGACGACCAGCAGGGTGTAGACCAGCGCGGCGACGCGCGAGAGCGGCCCCGTGCCGAACCGCCCCGCGGTCGCGTCGCTCATCGGGAGCCCTCCACTCAGCCGTGTTCCTTCTTGAACCGTTCGTAGGCGGTGTTGACCAGGTTGATGTAGGACGCCATGTTGTTGCCCTCCAGTTCCTTGACGTAGGCGTCCCACTCGCTGAGGTCGCGCTCGCCGAGGATGAACTTGAGCGTCTGCTGGGTGACGAAGTCCTTCAGCGGCGTCTCCCACAGCGTGGCCTGCTCGCGCTCCTCCTCCTTCAGCGGGTGGGGCGGATCGACCGGCCAGGCCTTCCTGGCGTTCATCACCTTCTGGAACTCCAGCTCCTCCTCGGAGAAGGTGGACTCCAGCAGCTTGGTGGGACCGCCGTAGGCGAACACGCCGTTGTGGAAGCCGAAGTCCTTCTGCAGGTGCTTCGGCGCGTCGGGGTTGAGCCCGACGAAGTCGACGTCGTCGGCCAGCTTGTAGCCGCCGGAGGCGTCCTTGGTGTACGTCGTGCCTTCGACGCCCCACTTGGCGAACTCCAGGCCCTGGTCGGAGTACCAGAGCCAGTCGACGAACTGCATGATGGCGACGAAGTTCTTGTGCTCCAGCGCCTTCTTGGAGATCATGACGCCGTTCTCGAGCCGAGTGCCGATCTTGTAGTCGCCGACGGGGCCCATGGGCACCGGGATCTTGGCGATCCTGGCGTCGGGGTTGGCCTTCGTGAGCGCGCCACGGAACTCGTTGACCAGGGTCTGCGCGTTACAACTGATCACGAACGACTTGCCGGAGATGAGCTTCTGGTCGGCCTGCTCGTCCTGCTGGGTGAAGGCTTCGGGGTCGAGCAGCTTCTCCTTCACCAGCTTGTGCAGGTATTCGATCATCTGCTTGTACTGCGGCATGGCGCCGGTGTAGACGAACTTGCCGGCGGTGGCGTCCCAGAAGGCGTGCTGGTACTCCCAGCCGCCCTTGGTGCCGTAGGCCTGGGCGACGAGCTTGAGCAGGTTGCCGCCGGGCGTGGGGATGCCGAACCGGTCGGTCATCGGGTAGAGGTCGGGATATTTGGCCTTCATGGCCTTGAGCACGGTGTAGAGCTCTTCCCAGGTCTTCGGGACCTCCAGGTCGAGCTCCTCCATGACGTCCATGCGCACCGCGAGGGTGTAGTCGACCCAGACGTTCTCGTGCAGGCCGGGCAGCAGGTAGATGCGGCCGTCGGCCTGCCGGAGCGTGTCGAGCTCCGGCTCCATCTTCCACTTGGCGACCTTGTCCTTGAAGTTCGGCATCAGGTCGAAGTACTCGCTGACCGGCAGGACCGCGCCCGAGGCCACGAAGGCCTCCTCCTGCGGGTGGTACGTCTTCGGGATGATGAGCGGGGCGTCCCCTGCGCCGATCATCAGGCTGCGCTTCTTCTCGTAGTCGCTCAGCGGCACCGCGACCGGCTTGAGCGTCACGTTCGTGCGCTTGGTCAGCTCTTCCCAGAACAGCCAGTCGTTCTTCAGCGGGTAGAACGGGTGGTTGTTGTAGAGCACGTCGAACGACAGCGGCTCGGTGGCCTTGAACTGCTGGGCGACACCGTAGTTGGCCATCGCGCCCGCCTTGTTCGCGGACTGAGCGCTCTGCTTCGGGGCTTCGTCCTCGCCGCAGCCGGCGAGGACGAGGGTGAACGCACCCAAGCCGATGATCGCCTGACGCCGTGATAGTTCGCGCATTGGGGTTCCTTTGCCGGGTCCGGGGGGTTGTAGAGGCGTGAGGAGGAGGCTAACCCTTGACCGCGCCGAGCATGACTCCGGAGACGAAGTACCGCTGGACGAAGGGGTAGACCGCGAGGATGGGCAGCACCGTGAGCATGATCGTCACCGACTGGATGTTGGCCGCGACCTGCGTGAGGTCCGCCGCGCCCGCGCCGGCGTTCTCGGCGCCGGTGGCGCCCGCGATGATGTTGCGCAGATAGACGGTGACCGGGAACAACTCCGTCCTGTTGAGGTAGAGGAACGCCGAGAACCACGAGTTCCAGAACGAGACCGCGTAGAACAGCACCATCGTGGCGATGACCGCCTTCGACAGCGGCAGCACGATCCGCCCCAGGATGCCGTAGGTGTTGAGCCCGTCGATGGCGGCGGCCTCTTCCAGGTCGCCCGGCAGGTTCTCGAAGAACGCCTTCATGACCAGCAGGTTGAAGACGCTGATCGCGTTGGGCAACACGATGGCCCAGATGGAGTTCGTCAGCCCGAGGCTGTTGACCAGCACGTAGTTGGGGATGAGGCCGCCGTTGAAGAACATCGTGAAGACGGCGACCCAGATGAGGAACGTCCTGCCCTTGAGGTGCCGCTTGGACAGCACGTACGCGTAGCAGGTGGTCAGCACCATCGCGATGGCGGTGGCGACGACGGTGTAGACCACGGTGTTGCGGTAGTTCGTCCAGAACATCGGGTCCGCGACCACGATCTGGTAGGTCGTGAGGTTGAACCCGCGCGGAATGAGGTTGACCTCGCCCGACAGGATGTACCGTTCCTCGCTGAAGGAGCGGGCGACGATGTTGACGAACGGATAGAGGGTCACGATCACCACGCCGGTCAGGACGACGGCGTTGACCACCTGGAAGGCCCGGTAGCCCCGGCTTCTGTCGAGTGTCACCACAGGCTCGTCCCCACTGCTCGACGGGAGATCAGGTTCGCCGACAGGATCAGGGTCAGCCCGATGAGGGCCTCGAACAGGCCGATCGCGGCGGCGTAGCTGAAGTTGCTGGACTCGACACCCATCCGGTAGAGGTACGTGGAGATCACGTCGGCGGTCGGATAGGTCAGGGGATTGTAGAGCAGGAGCACCTTCTCGAAGCCGACGGCCATGAACGTGCCGATGTTGAGGATCAGCAGGGTGACCGCCGTCGGCCGGATGCCGGGCAGGGTGACGTGCCAGATCTGCCGCCACCGGCCGGCGCCGTCGATCCTGGCCGCCTCGTAGAGCTGTTCGTCGATGGTGGTGAGGGCGGCGAGGTAGAGGATCGTGCCCCAGCCGACGGTCTGCCAGATCTCCGACGAGATGTAGATCGTCCGGAACCACTCGGGTTTCTGCATGAACGTGATGGGATCGTCGCCGAACGCCCGCACCAGTTGGTTGACCGGCCCGTCGATGGCCAGCGTCTGCATGACGATGCCGGCCACGACCACGATCGACAGGAAGTGCGGCAGGTAGGACACCGACTGCAGGAACCTCTTCAGCCCGCGGTTGCGGACCTCGTTGAGCAGCAGCGCCAGCACGATGGGCAGCGGGAAGCAGAACAGCAGGGTCAGCCCGCCGAGGATCGCGGTGTTGGTGAAGACGTTCCAGAACGTGGGGTCGTTCAGGAACAGGTTCACGTAGCGCAGGCCCACCCATTCCTCGCCCAGCACGCTGCCGCCGGGCTCGTACTTCCGGAACGCGATCACGTTGCCGATCATGGGGGCGTACCGGAAGATCGCGAAGAACAGCAGCGGGAGGATGGCCAGCGAGTACAACTGCCAGTTGCGGCGGAACGCCCCGCTCCAGGAGGTGGAGGTGCCGGCGGGCCGCCTGCGGCGGCGGATGGGGGGCCGGGTCTCGCCGGTGTCCGGCGGCGGGTTCACGGTCGTGGGGGTGCTGCTCATCCTCTGTCCTCCGGTGCGATGCGCTCGATCCGCGCCCGTGGCCGCATCCGCCGCTCGTGGCCGACCTCGCGCACGTCGCCGGTCAGGCGCAGCGGCACGGCCGCGACCACGTCGGCGCTCGACCGCGCGAAGCGCAACTCGACCTCGCCCGGCTCGACGATGCGCCGCCCGCGCACGCCGGTGAACGAGGTGACGTCCGCCGGCACGTCGAACGTCACGCGGGCGGCCTCGCCCGGCTCCAGCGGCACGCGGGCGTGGCCGACCAGGCGGACCACGGGCCGCGTGGTCTGCGCGACCGGGTCGTGCAGGTAGAGCTGGACGACCTCGGTGCCGGGCCGCGGACCGGCGTTGCGGACGGTGACCGCGACGCTCACCTCGCCGTCGACCGGCCAGGCGGCCGGCTCGCCAGGCTCCGTCACGTCGCTCCACTCGAACGTGGTGTAGCCCAGCCCGTGGCCGAACGGGAAGGCCGGGGTGGGGTCGACGGACGACACCTGGGAGCGCCGGCCCAGCCACGGCGACAGGTAGGTGGCCGGCAGACCGCCCGCGTCGCGCGGCACGCTGACGGGCAGCCGCCCCGACGGGTTCACCGCGCCGGTGAGCACCTCGGCCAGCGCCTGGCCGCCGCGCTGGCCGGGGAAGAACGCGTACACGACGGCGGCGGCGCCGTCCACCTCCTCGCCCAGCGCGTACGGCCGACCGGCCAGCAGCACGAGGACCACGGGGGTGCCGGTGGCGAGCACGGCCCTGACGAGCTCGGACTGGACGCCCGGCAGGCGCAGGTCGGTGGCGTCGCAGCCCTCGCCGGAGGTGCCGCGGCCGAACAGCCCGGCCCGGTCGCCGACGGCCAGCACGCACACGTCGCTGGCGGCGGCGACCGTGGCGGCGGCCGCGATGCCGGAGGTGTCGTCGCCGGTGATGTCGCAGCCGGGCGCGTAGGCGAGGCGGGGCACCAGCGCGCCCAGGGCCTCGCGCAGGGAGGGGATCTCCAGCCCGAGCCCGTGCTCGGGGTGGGCGCCCACGTGCGCGGGGAAGGCGTAGCAGCCGAGCATCGCCATCGGGTCGTCGGCGACCGGCCCCACGAGGGCCACGCGCCGGCCGGGCGCCAGCGGCAGGATTGCCGCGGTGTTGCGCAGCAGCACGGCCGACTCGCGGGCCAGGCGCAGGGCGATGTCCTGGCTCTCGGGGTCGTCGAGGCGGAGCCGGTCGGCGCCGTCGGGCAGGCACTGCCAGCCCTCGTCGAGCAGGCCGAGCTCGGCCTTCTGCGTCAGCACCCTGCGCAGCGCGCGGTCGACGAGCTTCTCGTCGACCGCGCCCGCCTTCACCGCCTCGATCAGCGGCTCGCCGAACGTGTCGACGGTGGGCAGTTCGACGTCGATGCCGGCGTGCAGGGCGAGCCCGGCCGCCTCGGCGGCGTCGGCGGCCACGCCGTGCAGCTTCTGCAGGAACCGGATCGCGAAGTAGTCGGCGACGACCGTGCCGGTGAAGCCCCACTCGTCGCGCAGCAGCCCGGTCAGCAGGCCGTCGTCGGCCGCCACGGGAACGCCGTCGATCTCGGCGTAGGAGTTCATCACCGACCGGGCGCCGCCCAGGCGCAGCGCCATCTCGAACGGCGGCAGGACGACGTCGGCCAGTTCCCTGCGGCCCATCGGCACGGGGGCGAGGTTGCGCCCGCCGCGCGAGGCGGAGTAGCCGGCGAAGTGCTTGAGCGTGGCGACGACGCCGGCGCCCTCCACTCCGCGCACGTAGGCCGCGCCGATGGTGCCGACCAGGTAGGGGTCCTCGCTGATGGTCTCCTCGGTACGGCCCCAGCGGTAGTCGCGGGTCACGTCGAGCACCGGCGCCAGGCCCTGGTGCACGCCGGCCGCCCGCAGGGAGCGTCCGATCCGCCCCGCCATCTCCTCGATCAGCCCGGGGTCGAACGTCGCGCCCCAGCTCAGCGGCGCCGGGTAGACGGTCGCCCGCCAGGCGGCGAACCCGGTCAGGCACTCCTCGTGCACCTGGGCCGGGATGCCGAACCGGCTGGTCGCGACGATCTCGGCCTGGGAGGCGGCCAGCGACCGGGCGCCGGCGACGGGGTCGACGGGCGCGGTGCCGTACGGCCTGGTGAGCTGGCCGAGCCCGTGGCGGATGACGGTGCTCCACTCGGCGCCGCCCGCCATCTCGGTCTGGTGGGGGGCGACACCCTCCCCCGAGGCGTCGGCGCCGACCCACACCCCGACCAGCTGGGCGACCTTCTCCTCCAGCGTCATGAGCGGGACGAGGGCCTCGGCTCGCTCGCCGGGGGACAGCCCGGGGTCCCGCCATCGCGTGTCGTCGTCCGGCGTGGGGCTCGTGTCGATCGCTCCTTGGCCCGTCATGCCATCCCTTCGGGCTCCTCACGGCAACATGCCACGCGCATTGCGGTATGTGAAGCCGAAACTTTCAAGGAAAAGTGCTTAATATTGCGGCAACATAAGGGGCCTCGCGGAAAACTGTCAAGAGCGTCTCCAACTGCTCCGTTGCACATCTGACCGGCGTACGAGGCCCGAGCCCACCGGCTTTGCCGGTCGTCGTGCGGCAACAACTTTCCTGAAACTTTCGGAGCAACATGAGGGTGTCGTGGCAGTGACGGACGACTCGATCAGGAAGACCGTACTGCGAATGCCGCGATCATCGTCACCCTGGAAGGCGTTCCGCTGCCGGATCGGGATGTGGCCGCCGTTCTCGCGCGCGACATGACTCCGCCCACCGGCGCGGGCATGGGCACGGGCGGCCGGTGGGCGGAAGCAGGGGCGGTCAGTCCTGCAGGGCGGTGCGCAGCTTCGTGAGCACGGCGCGCAGGATGCGGGAGACGTGCATCTGCGAGATGCCGAACTCCGTGGCGATCTCGGACTGCGTCATGTTGCCGTAGAACCGCATCAGCAGGATGTTGCGCTCACGGTCGGGGAGCGCGTCGATGAGCGGCTTGATCGCGTGCTTGCCGAGCAGGTTGTCGAGCGAGTCGTCCTGCGCGGGCAGGAAGTCCCCCAGGTCGGCCGCGTCGTCCTCGCCGCCGACCGGCGCGTCCAGCGACAGGGTGCTGTACGCGGCGGACGCGTCGAGGGCCAGCAGCACGTCCTCCTCCGAGATGCCCATCTTGCCGGCCAGCTCGGCGACCGTGGGGGCGCGGCCGAAGGTCTGGGTGAGCTCGCTGGTCACCTTGTTCAGCTCCAGGCGGCGCTCCTGGTAGACCCGCGGCACCCGGATGGCCCAGGTGCGGTCGCGGAAGTGCCGCTTCACCTCGCCGACCATCGTGATCATCGCGTAGCCGCGGAAGTCGTGCCCCAGGGTGGGGTCGAATCCGTTGATGGCCTTCATCAGGCCCACGTACGCGGCCTGGCGCAGGTCCTCCATCGGCTCGCCGCGGTAGCGGTAGCGGCGGGTGACCTCGCCCACCAGAGCGTCGTACATGGCCACGACCCGCTCACGGATCCGTACCTTGCGCAGCTCCGGCGTCTCGGGCCGGTGCATCTCGGTGAGCAGCTGCTCGGCGGTCATCTCTTCGAGTGCGATCTCCAGGACGGCCATCTGATGCTCCAAAGGTCAGATCATGGCGGCCCCTGCAGACGCGAAAAAGCCCAGGCAGAGGCACGCCACATATAACGCGTGGGTCGAAGCCCTCTGCTGGACTTCTGGATCAGAGTATTCCCCATCCGGGGGCATTAATCAACATATGGAGTTACAGATTCGCTCCGTTGCCCCAGCGACCGTCAACGCACGGTGAAGACGAAGGTATGCGGGCCGGACGGGACGGCGGCGGTCAGGCGTACGCGGTGGACGGTCTCCGGCACGCCGTCGTGGCCGCGTACCTCCAGCTCCTCCGCCCGGGCCCGCCACGGGGGCGGGATCTCCAGCACGACCGGCCCCCAGCCGACGGAGCCGCGGCCCACCTCGGGGCGCAGGCGGGAGACGAACAGCTCCGCCACCGGGCAGTCGCCGCCCGCGAAGGCGAAGGTGTCGGTGAGCTCCAGCCGGGCCGGCCGCCAGGCGAAGGCGCGGGTGAAGCGGATGAGCCGGGGCGCGTCGTAGGCCGCCGTCAGGTCCAGCGTCCACTCCATGGTGTCGTGGCCGGCCGCGTACCGGACGGTCCCGGCGCGGCGGTCACGGCCTGGACGCTGCGCGGCGCCGTCGATCAGCGGGATCGAGTGCCACTCCGCCGAGGCCTGCGGCACCGCGTAGCGGCCCGCGCCGAAGTAGTCGCGCGTGTACTCGGGAGCGCCCAGGTCGTCCAGCACCGTCCTGCCGTGGGCGTGGAGGACGAAGTGGCCCAGATCGAGATGGTTGTGCGGCTCGTCGTTGTGGCCGCCCTTGGCGGCGAAGGCTGTGCCGCCCGCCCTGGCGACCACGATCGCGGCGTCCGGCAGTCGGTCGTACGGCGCCGGCGGGGTGCGCGGCGCCCGTGCTGTCCCCGCCGTCCACCACAGGGTGCGGCTCAGGTGGGCCCAGCGGTAGCAGTGGTCGTCGTGGAACGACGGCTCCCGCCCCTGCGGCACGGGCACGCCCAGGCGTTCGGCCAGGCGGGCCAGCAGGCCGGCCGGGTAGGCGGCCGTGCCGGAGGAGTCGGCGAAGGCCGGGCGCGCGCCGCCTCCGAGGTCGATCCTGGCGGGGTAGGCGGCCATCTCGCGTACGTGGGGGTCGTCCAGCAGGTCCCTGCCCGTGCGCTCGCGCAGCGCCTCGGCGAAATAGACGAAATAGCCGAAACCGTAGGACCAGTAGTCGGGCCCCTCCAGGCAGGCGCCGTCCGGGCCCGCGCCCGCCAGGAACGACTCCAGGGCCCGCTCCAGGCGGGGCAGGAGGGCCGGCAGGTGCCCGGAGTCCAGCGCCAGCGCCGCCATCCCGGCCGCGCCCGCGCAGACGGCCGCCCAGTTGTGGCCGGCCGACTCCCACCACAGGGGAGGCGCTCCCGCCTGGAGCGGGCGCAGGACCCTGCGCTCCACCTCCTCGCGCACCCGGGCCCGCACCCGGGGGTCGAGGTGCTCGCCGAGCAGGCCCACCACCTCCGCCAGGGCATGGCCGGTCTCGGCGGCGAACAGGTCGACGAACGCGTTGACCGGGCGGTCTCGCGGCTCGTGCGCCGGCAGCACCCAGGTGAACTCGTCGCACACCGACCACAGCAGGTCGTCGAGCGCCGGGTCGGGGCGATCGTCCAGGTGCGCGGCCAGCATGAGGGCGGCCAGGCGGCGACGGCGCTCGAAGTAGACACGCTCGTAGGCCTGGCGGTCGCCGGTGTCCGCGTAGCGGCGCCACAGGGCGAAGGTCAGCGCGGGCAGGGGCTCCGTACGCGCCCTGGCGGCCTCCTCCCGCGCCTGCCGTACCAGCAGATCCCGTCCTCCGCCCCGGCTCATCGGCCCCTCCCCTGCGTCCGCCGTACCAGCGAGTCCCGGCTCATCGGCCTCAGGCGATGCGGTGCAGGTCGGCAGGGCGCACGGCGCCCCGGAGCGGGCGGCCGCGGGTGAGGCGTTCCACCTCCGCCACCGCGAACTCCCCCAGCCGCCGCAGCTCCCGGCCCCTCGCCCCGCTGATGTGCGGGGTCACCAGGACGTTGGGCAGGGCGAGCAGCGGGTGGCCCGGGGGCAGCGGCTCGGGATCGGTCACGTCGAGGACGGCGCCGATGCGGCCGCCCACGCAGTGGCGTACCAGGGCGTCGGTGTCCACGAGGGCGCCGCGGGCGGTGTTGACGAGCACCGCCCCGTCGGGCATGAGCGACAGCCGCCGGTCGTCGAGCAGGCCGCGCGTCTGCGGCAGCTCGGGCGCGTGCACGGTGAGGAACTCGGCGCGCCGGCACAGCTCGTCGAGAGGGACGAGGCCCGCGCCCAGCGCGGCGGCCTCCTCAGGGCTCGCGTACGGGTCGCTGAGCAGGATGTCCGCGCCGTGGGCGCGCAGCCGTGCGATGACCAGCCGGCCCACCCGCGAGGCGCCGACGACCCCGACCACCGCGCCGGCCAGCCCGTCGCGCTCCCCCGGCGTGGCCACGCCCGGCAGCGCGTCGCCCGACCAGCCGCCGGCGGCGTACGCGCGGGCGCGGACGAACGCCTGCTTGGCCGCCAGCACCAGCATCGCCAGCGTGAAGTCGGCCACGGGCACCGCGTTGGCCTGCGCCGCCGAGGAGACGACGATGCCCCGGTCGAACACCTCCGCCGTCAGATGGCCCTTGACGCTGCCCGCCGCGTGGACGACCGCGCGCAGCCGGGGCGCGGCGGCCAGCACGCCGGCGTCGATGCGCGGGCAGCCCCAGCCGGTGATCAGGATGTCGGCGTCGAGGGGCCCGTCGAAACGGTCGATGACGCGGTCGTGCACCCGGGCCACCAGCGACAACCGGCGCCGCAGGTCCGGCGGGAACAGCTCGGGCAGCAGCGGGGGCCGCAGGGCGAAGGCCGCGAGCGGGCTCATCGGGAAGGTCGCCGCGGGCCGAGCGGCCGGACCGAGCCGCGTACCACGATGTGGGTGCCGAGGATCAGCGGGCCGGCGCTCACCCGGCCGAGCGCGAGCCGCACGGCGGCCCGGCCGAGCTCGTCGTGCGGCAGGTGCACGGTCGTCAGGCGCAGGTCCTGCGCCGGCGGGACGTCGTCGTAGCCGACGATCGAGATGTCCTCGGGGACGCGCAGCCCGTGCTCGTCCAGCGCCTGGATGGCCCCGGAGGCGATCAGGTCGTTGCCGGCGAAGACGGCGGTGAAGCCGGGCGGCCCCTCGGCCAGGCGGCGTCTCATCGCGTCGTACCCGGCCTCCCGCGAGAACTCCGCCTCGACCTCCAGCGCCGGGTCGGCGGGCACGCCGTGCTCGGCCAGCGCGCTGCGGTAGCCGGCCACCCTGCTGTCGGAGGTGGTGTGGCCGGGCCGCTGCCCCAGGTAGAGGATCCTGCGGTGACCGGCCGAGAGCAGGTGGGCGGTCACGGCGTGGGCGCCGCCGGTGTTGTCGTAGCCGACGACCAGGGCCGGCACCCCCTCCCCCAGCGGCGGGCGGCCGCACAACACCAGGCGCGAGCCCGCGGCCGCCAGCGCGTGCGCGTACTCCGTCATCCGCTTGCGGTAGTCGTCGTCCAGGATCACGCTGCCGACCAGGATGACGGCCTCGGCCCGCTGCTCGCGCAGGAGCCGCACGATCGACAGTTCGCGGCCGGGGTCGCCGCCGGTGGTGCAGATCAGCGACAGCCGGCCCTCGAGCGCCGCCTGCTCCTCCACGCCCTGGGCGATGTAGGCGTAGTAGGGCATGGCCACGCTGTCGACGACGATCGCGATGGCGCCGGGGCGGGCCGCCGACAGGGCCCTGGCGTGGGCGTTGGGGACGTAGTCGAGCTCGCGCACCGCACGGACGACCTTGTTGCGGGTGGCGGCCAGCACGGGGTAGTCGCCCGCGAGCACCCGGGAGACGGTGGCCACGGACACCCCGGCCCGCCTGGCCACGTCACGGATGGTGACCCGGCCGGACGGGGTCACGTGGCATCCCCGGTGACGACGGCCCCGGTGATGACGGCCCCGGTGACGACGGCCCCGGGCGCGCGCGGCGCCACCTGCTGCCGGGCCTGGCCGGTGCACGCGCGGGCGGCCCGATCGGGCGGCAGTCTCACGGCGGACCTCCAGGCAGGTAACCGGTTACTTGGCTGATGCCCGCGACGCTAAGAGATCTGTCACGGCCCGTCAAGGCCGATTCCAGCAGCTTTGTAACGAAAAGTTAACAGCGCATTGACGCCACCTATCGGACACGTCTAACGTCCGCCTCACGACGTCAGAAGTAACCGGTTACCTCGCATCGGCACCGATCTCACTCCCCCACGAGAGGTGGCCCCGATGGACAGACCACTCACCCGCCGCGGACTGCTCAAAGGATCCGTGCTCTTCGTCGCCGGCGCCGCCGTCTCCGCGTGCGGCGGCGACCCGCTGGCCAAGACCAAGACCCCGCCCGCCACCGGCAGCGCCAAGATCACCCTCAACCACTGGTACCACGAGTACGGCGAGGAGGGCACGCAGCAGGCGGCCATGCGCTACGCCGCCGACTTCACCAAGGCCAACCCGGACATCGCGGTCAAGGTGTCCTGGATCCCCGGTGACTACGGCACCAAATGGACGGCCGCCGTCCTGACCCCGGACGGCCCCGACGTCTACGAGGTGAACGACGTCGGCCCCAACATGGTCAAGGCCGAGCAGGTCACGCCGCTCGACGACGTGCTCGGCGCGGAGAAGGCCGACTTCGACCCCAAGGTGCTGGAACCGTACACGTGGGGCGGCAAGGTCTACGCCGTGCCCATGGTCGTGGACCCGATGCTGGTGTTCTACCGCAAGTCGCTGTTCCAGAAGGCCGGCGTGGCCGTGCCGGCGAGCTTCGCCGAGTTCGCCGCGGCGGCCAGGAAGCTGACCACGGGCAGGCAGAAGGGCCTGTTCGTGGGCAACGACGGCATCGGCGACCTGGGGATGCTGGTGCCCTGGTCGAACGGCAACCTGCTGGTCGACGACCGGAAGATCACCTACGACGACCCGAAGGTGGTCGAGGCGCTGACCGCGCTCAAGGGCCTGCACGACAGCAAGGTCACCCTGCAGGGCTACTCGACCGACTGGTGGGACCCCGGCGCGCTGATCACCGGCGCGGCGGCCATGCAGTGGGTCGGCATGTGGGCCGTCCCCGGCATGACCGCCGAACTGGGCGACGACTTCGCCGCCTTCCCGCTGCCGGCCTTCGGCCCCGGCGGCCGCCAGGTGGTCAACATGGGCGGCTGGGTGCAGGTCGTCAACGGCAAGAGCGCCAACCTGGAGGCGGCCACGAAGTACGTGCGCTGGTTGTGGGTGGAGAACACCGCCGCGCAGACCGACTGGAACCTGGGCTACGGCTTCCACATCCCGCCCCGCACCAGCGCCGCGAACGCGGCGGACAAGCTCAGGACCGGCCCGGCCCAGGAGGTGATGGAGGCCGCGAACGCGCACGGCGTCAAGCAGCCCGCGCTGTGGACCCCCGAGGTGCGCCAGCCCTACGACGACGCCGTCACCGCCATCGTCAAGAAGGGCGCCGACCCGGCCAAGACCCTGGCGGAGGCGGCCAAGCGGTCCCAGGACATCCTGGACAAGGTGCCCACGCTATGACGACGGCCGCGCCCGCCCGCCCCCGCGCCGGCGGGCCCCACCGCGCCCCCGCGCGGTGGGCCTCCAGGTGGCCGGCCTGGCGCGCGTTCGCGCTGCTCACGCTGCCGATGGTGGCCGGGCTCTTCCTGTTCAAGTACGTGGCGATCGGCTGGGGCCTGCTGCTCAGCTTCAACGACGCGCGCGGCACGATCAGCCTCGGCTCGTGGAACGGCCTGGACAACTACCAGCGGCTGCTCGGCGACCCCGCCTTCACCAGGTCGCTGGTCACCATCCTGGTGTTCACGCTGTTCATCGTCCCGGTGACGTTCGCGCTGGCGCTGGGCCTGGCGGTGCTGGTCAACCGGCTGCGCGGCGGCCGGGCGTTCTTCAGGACCACCTTCTTCATCCCGGCGGCCGTCTCTTACGTGGTCGGCGCGCTCGTGTGGAAGATGAGCCTGTTCAGCGGCACGCCGTCGGGCGTGGCCAACAGCCTGGCCTACCTGCTCGGCCACGAGGACTCGATCGGCTGGGTGGCGACCGTGGACCCGCCGCTGTACTGGATCGTGCTGGTCACGGTCCGGCTGTGGCTGCAGACGGGCTTCTACATGATCCTGTTCCTGGCCGGCATCCAGCAGATCCCCGCCCAGCTGTACGAAGCGGCGCGGGTGGACGGCGCGCACACCGAGGGGCAGCTGTTCCGGCACATCACCTGGCCGATGCTGCGCAACACTTCGGTCGCGGTGACGCTGCTGCTGATCATCAACGCGTTCCAGGCGTTCGACGAGTTCTACAACATCCTGGCCTCCAACCTGTCGGGGCTGGGCGGCGCCGACGGCAGGACACCGCTGATCTACCTGTTCCAGACGGCGCTCGGCGAGCAGAACTACGGCGCCGGATCCGCGGGGGCGTTCGTCGTCACCGCGCTGATCGTGGTGTTCACGCTGCTGCAGGGCCGCTTCGCCGGCTTCGGCAGGACCGAGGAGGAGGAAGGGCGATGAGGAGACGGCATCTGGGCTCCTACGCGGCGGCGATCGTCTTCGCGGTGCCGTTCCTGCTGCCGTTCTACCTGCTGATCCGCAACGCGCTCATGACCAGGCGGGAGCTGGGCTCGCTCGACTGGCGCTGGTGGCCTGAGGAGATCAGCTTCCAGGGCTTCGCCGACGCCTTCGGCAACGAGGCGGTGCCGCTGGCGCACGCCCTGTGGAACTCCACGCTCATCGCGACGATCTCCGCGCCGCTGTCGACGCTGCTGGCGTCGATGGCCGGATATGCGCTGGCCCGCATCCCCGTGGCGGCGTCCAGGCCGGTGTTCTTCTTCATCATCGCCACGATGATGGTGCCGGGCGCGGCCACGTTCATCCCGACGTTCGTCGTGGTCGGCTCGATGGGCGGGGTCAACACCATGTGGGGCCTGATCGTCCCCGGCCTGTTCAGCGCGTTCGCCGTGCTGCTGTTCCGCGGCTTCTACCTGCGTTTCCCGCGCGAGCTGGAGGACGCGGGCCGGGTGGACGGCCTGGGCTTCCTCGGCCTGTACGCCCGGCTGGCGCTGCCGAACTCCGGCGCCCTGTTCGCCTCGCTCGGCATCCTGTCCTTCATCGAACACTGGAACGCCTTCCTGTGGCCGCTGGTCATCGGCCAGGACCCGGAGTACTGGACCGTGCAGGTGGCGCTGTCCACCAACCTCAACCAGCAGGCGGTCAACCTGCCCGCGCTGTTCGCCGGCGCGCTCGTGGCCATCCTGCCCCTGGTCGCCCTCTTCCTCATCGCCCAGCGGTGGATCGTCAGGGGCGTCCTGCTCACCGGCATCAAGGGCTGAACCGGCGCTTCACCAGGACGCCCCTGGGGAGCGCGCCGCGGCCCCGCCCGAAATGGCCTCGCGGGCGGGGCGCGGCCTTGGTTACATTGCGTACGTGTCGGAACCTCTTGAAGTGGTGTGCGACGAGTCCGGCGCGGAGGGTGAGAAGCTCGTCGGCGGCAACACCGACGTGTTCGCCCACGCCGCCGTCCTGATGAGCCGGCGGGCGGCGGAAGAGTGCATCGGCGAGCTGCGCGAGAGGGCGCCCACCCCGGCCAGCCAGTACGCGGCCGCCCACGTCCTGCGCGACAAGCACCGGGCCACGCTCAGGTGGCTGCTCGGCCCGTCGGGGCCGCTGCTCGGCCGCGCGCACGTCTTCCTGGCCGACAAACCCTTCCTCGCCGTACGCAAGATCGTCGCCCTGCTCGACGCCGGCCACCAGCCGGGCATCGACCTCGACCTCGGCCCGCTCTCCGCGGCCAGGGCGGTCACGCTCTACCGCGAGGGGCCGCGCGCGTTCGGGCCCGCCCGGTGGACGTCCTTCCTCGACTCCTTCAACTACCTGCTGCGCGCCAAGAACGGGCAGGGCGTCACCATGTCCGTCGACGACGCCTTCCTCCTGGTGGACGAGCTGCGCGCCCCCGGGCCCGGGGGCGAGATCATGGAGCTGCTGTGGCAGGCGAGGCCGCGGGTGGCCGCCTTCAGGGAGCGGCTGCTGGAGGCCCCGCACGTCTTCCCCGCGCTCGACCCGCTGATCCCGGCCATCGTGCGGGCGGTGGAGTTCTGGCACCGCGGCGGCGAACCGGTCCGGGTGGTGCACGACCGGCAGACCACCCTCACCGACGAGCGCATCGCCCAGCTGCGAGAGATCCTCGACGGCCGGCTCGCCGGGCTGCGGCTGGCCGAGTCGTTCCTCGACGTCCGGGTCCAGGTCGCCGACGTCATCGTGGGCGTGGCCCGCAGGATCGCCGAAGACGAGCTGGCGGGGCGGGGCGATCCGGGGCTCACCGCGCTGCTGCGGCCGTACGTCGACGAGCGCTCGATCTGGAGCGACGCCCGGATCTGGGCGCCGCTGGGGCAGCACCCAGATGCGGTCATGTCCGGGTAAATACCCCGACCACGCCCTGTTTCGCCACAAAATGCGACGATACAGTGACGTACTGTGAACGAGACTAAGCGTGTGGAAATAACCTGGCCCAGCCTCGGCATCACCGTGGCGGCCCAACTCGACGAGCGCAACCCCGCCCTGGCCCAATGCCTGTGGGACGCGCTCCCCTACCGCAGCCTGCAAGGACACGCCCTGGTCGCGGGATACCACCTCTACCACGTGGCCCCGGTCCACTCGCTGCTGCACGCCCCCGCGGAATACCGCGTGGACCGCCGCACCGTGCCCGACGGCACCCTGTTCTGCTCGCGCCTGCAGCACCTGGGCATCAAGTACGGCGAGCTCACCGAGCCCATGGCCGCCACCCCCGTCGGCCAGGTCGCCGAAGAGGACCTCGACGCCCTCATCCAGGCCGGCCGCGAGGTCTGGAACGCCGTCTACACCACCAAGGAACCCGTCATCGCCGAAGTGCGCCGCGCCGGCGGGGACGGCGGCCACGTCCTGCCCCGCCTGCCCATCGGCGACCCGCAGCTCAACGAACTCGTCAAGGACGTCCACGCCGAGACCCAGCGCATCTGGCTCGACCCGCCCCGCGAGCTCGTCGACCTGCACGAGGGCCGCATCCCCTCCGGCGCCGGCAGCTACGAGACGGTCCTGACCACACTCCTGTTCGTCAACGGCGAGACCCGCCCGCTCGGCTACAGCTGCTACGGCGGCCTCGTCCGCGCCGCCCTCGACGGCATGCCCATGCCGTGGCTGCGCCAGATGACCCGCCAGCTCGCCGCCACACCCGCCGAGTTCCTCGGCTACTGCGGCCTCGACACCCTGTGGGACTTCACCCAGCGCCTCCTGTCGGGCCTGGAGCGCCTCGACAGCCACGAGGACTTCATCTCCGTCATGTCCCACATGGCGCTCTACTGCAACTGCCTGGGCGGCTGGAACCTGCACCTGTTCCCCTGGCAGGCCGGTGAGAGCCTGCGCGCCGTACGGGAGCTGGTGTGAACGGCGGCTCCCGGGTGGTGGTGGTCGGCGGCGGCGTCATCGGCCTGTCGATCGCCTACCACCTGGCCGAAACCGGCGTCGACGTCACCCTGCTCGAACGCGGCACGCTCGGCTCCGGCGCCTCCCGCGCCACCGCCGACGTGGTCCGCTCCTACTTCGCCGGCAACCCGGTCAGCTCCGCGCTGGCCGTACGGAGCCTGCAGGCCTACCACGCCTTCCCGGACCGGCCCGGCACCGACCTGCCCCTGCGCCAGGTCGGCTACCTGATCCTGTTCACCGGGCCCGAGCAGCTGTCCGCCTTCCAGGCCGACCTGCCCGCCCAGCACGCCGCCGGCGTCGACGTCCGCCTCATCACCGCCGAGGAGGCACGAGAGCTCAACCCCCTCGTCGGCGACGACACGCCGCTGCTGGCCGCCGCGTACTCGCCGCAGGCCTACATCTCCGACACCACGGCCATCGTCACCGCCTACGCGCAGGCGGCCGAGAAGGCCGGCGCCGTCCTGCGTACCGGCTGCCCGGTCACCGGCATCGACGCGCAGGCCGGCCGCATCCGCACGGCCAGCGGCGAGATCGGCGCCGACGCGATCATCTGTGCCGCCGGCGCCTGGTCGGCCTCGCTCGTCCGCTGCGCGGGCGTCGACCTGCCGCTCACCGAGCCCATCGAGCAGGAGCTGCTCACCACCGACCCGCTGCCGCCCGGCACGCCCGACGTCCCGGTCACCCTGCACGCCGCCACCGGCCTGCTCATCAGGGTCCGCGACGACCGCATGCTGATCGGCATGGGCTACCCGGGGCCCGACCGGGAGGCCTGGCGGCGCGAGGTCGCCGACCGGGTCGCCGACGTCTACCCGAGCCTCGCGGATCTCGCGCTGCACACCGCCGTCACCGGCCTGCGCGACGCCAGCCCCGACCGCACCGCCTTCATCGGCCACCAGCCGGGCCCTCCGGCGTTCCTGTACGCCACCGGCTTCTCCGGCCACGGCCTGTGCAACGCGCCCGCCGCCGGCGAGCTGGTCCGCGACCTCTACCTCGACCGGGACCCCGGCTTCGACGTGACCGCGCTGGCGATCAGCCCACGACGAACGGGATGACCATGACAGACGACCACCGCTTCATCCTCGACCCGGCCACCCCCGACCTGCACGGCGACGACGACCGGCTGCGCGCGGCCGGACCGCTCGTCCCGGTGACCGCGGAAGGCGTGCGCACCTGGGCCGCCACCCGCTACTCCACGCTGCTGGCCGTGCTGACCCACCCGGACCTGTCCAGGGAGCTGCGCTACTGGAAAGGCCGCGACAGCGCCCCGCCGGGCACGGCCATCACCCGCATCGTCACCGACACCTCGATGCTCAACGCCGAAGGCGACGAACACCGCAGGCTGCGAGCCCCGCTGACCGCCGCGTTCACGCCCCGCCGGCTGAAAGGTCTGCGCCCGAGAATCGAGGAACTCACCGCCGGACTCATCGACCGGCTCGCCGCGATGCCGCCCGACCAGCCGGTCGACATGCGCAAGGAGTTCGCCTACCCGCTGCCCCGCGACGTCATCTCCGACATGATCGGCATCCCGGCCGGGCACCAGGAGAGACTGCACGAGCTCACCGACGCCGTCGCGCAGGTCGGCGGCAGCCTCGACGACACACCCGACCTGCGCCAGGCCCTGCACGTGCTGCTCGGCCAGATCATCGACGAGCGCCGCGACAGCCCCGGCGAGGACCTCATCACCGACCTGATCACGCTGCGCGAGCAGGACGGCGGCCGGCTCTCCAACGAAGAGCTGTTCGCCACCATCGAGCTGCTGTTCATCGCCGGCCACGTCACCACGGTCAACCTCATCACCAACGCCATCGGCGCCCTGCTCCACGTGCCCGACCAGGTCGAGCTGCTGCGCGCGGGCAAATGCCCCTACAGCGCGGCCGTCGAGGAGACGCTGCGCTGGGACTCGCCGATCGCCTACTTCCCCATGCGCTACGCCCGGCGCGACGTCGAGATCGACGGCGTACGCGTGCGCGCCGGGGAGCCCGTGCTGGCCTGCTTCGCCTCCGCGGGACGCGACCCTGACCAGTACGGCGAGGACGCCCACCTGTTCGACCTCACCGACCCGCCGGCCACCCACCTGTCCTTCGGACACGGCCCGCACTTCTGCCTCGGCGCGCCACTGGCCCGCCTCGAGGCCGAGGTGGCGCTGTCCGCGCTCTTCGACGCGTTCCCGGAGATCGCGCCCGCCGTACCGGCCGAGGAGCTGCGCCCGCTGGACACCCTGCTCGGCAACAGCACCCGCACCATGCCCGTCCTGCTGGGCCCGCGCGCACAGTGACCAGCCGCGGGCCCGGCGCTCTTCGCAGTCTCGTGCTACTCCTGCTGACGCGCCACCCAGCGATCCGCGACGGCGTTCCTGGCGCCGCCCTCGGCCTGGGCTTCTGCCCCGTTCTGGCGTCGATCATGTCGGGGTGAGGTCCGGTTCCCCTCCTTCGCGAGCAGAAAATCTGTTGTCGTCACGGTAGACATTCGCGCCTGCAGGGGATAGTGTTTCTGACATCGCAAGGGACGGATCCACGAGGGCAGCGCAGAACGAGCACCATGACGAACTGCCCGGACGGACGTGGACAAGCAGTGCGGAAACATGAGGAAAGGCAGGAAGGCAGAAGGTCGGACTGCCGCGGCCAGTGCGGTTGGTAGAGGGCCGGGGCGGTGGACGCGCTGCCGTTGCACAACGTCGACGCAGGCTGTCGACACAGGAAAAACCGGAAAGGAGTGTTGAACGCCATCAGGATCGCCCGTTGCCGGCTGGATGTCATCGCCGCACGGGTACCGCAGCTCCACGAACAGGACGGTGGTCTACGGTCACGATTACGCGATCCCCGCACCCCGCCTCAGCTGGCGGGCATCTGCGGAAGAAGTGAACCGGCCGGATGGCCGGTCGATGGTGTTAAACCTCATTCGGGCCCCGGCGCATCCATGCGCCGGGGCCCCTGTTCGCATTCGGGAAGGTTAGATGGATCAAACACACCAGGTGTCACCCTCCGGGCGAAACCCGCACTACCGCGCACAAGACACGGCGGCCGGCAAGGCGGACGCCGCCTCCGGCGGTCCCGAGCAACGGCTCGATGACGACGACTACCCGGCCTACAGCATGGGCCGGGCCGCCGAGATCCTCGGCGTCAGCCCGGCGTTCCTGCGCAGTCTGGGAGCCGCCAAGCTGATCGAGCCGCTGCGCTCCGAAGGCGGCCACCGTCGTTTCTCCCGCTACCAGCTCCGCCTGGCCGCCCGTGCCCGCGAACTTGTCGATGCGGGCACTGCCTTGGAGGCGGCCTGCCGCATCATCATCTTGGAAGACCAGCTCGCCGAGGCGCTGCGCATCAACGAAGAACTGCGCCAACGTAACTGACCACCGCATTCGGGCCCCGGCGGAGCCGGGGTCACCGCGACCCACACCGAGAGACGGCTTGCCGGAGCCGTGGGAGTACCGGGCCGCAACACGGCACCTGAGTGCTCACGCCCGCCGACCGCGTTCTACGCTCCATGGACGACGATTGGAGCCGACGCCGTGCCACAGACCGACCTGCCACCGACCGGCGCCCCCATGCGCCTGGCCACCACCATCCGCCCCTACGACTGGGGCTCGGTCACCGCCCTGCCCGAGCTCTTCGGGACGGAACCCACCGGCCGGCCGCAGGCCGAACTCTGGATGGGCGCCCACCCCGGCGCCCCGTCGACCGTCGACGGCATCCCCCTCAACGACCTCATCGCCCGCGACCCCGCCGCCACCCTCGGCGAGCGCTCCACCGCCCGATTCGGGCCCGCGCTCCCCTACCTGCTGAAGGTCCTCGCCATCGAGCGGCCGCTCTCCCTCCAGGTCCACCCCACCACCGCGCAGGCCGAAGCCGGCTTCGCCGACGAGAACGCCCGCGGCATCCCCCTCGACGACGCCACCCGCACCTACAAGGACGCCTCGCACAAGCCCGAGATGGTCTGCGCCGTCACCCCCTTCCACGGCCTGTGCGGGTTCCGCGACCCCGCCGCCACCGCCGACCTGCTCGACCGCCTGCGCCTGCCGGACCTGCGGCCCTGGATCGACACGCTCCGCTCCGGCGAGCCGGAGACCGCCCTGCGCACGGTCTTCGCCCAGATGCTCGACGACGCGTCCCGGCCGCTGCGCGCCCAGGTCGAGCGCGCCCTGCTGAACATCGGGCCCGGCGCCGGCGGCGACGACCTCGCCCCCTACGCCGGCATCGCCCGCGCATGCCCCGGCGACCCCGGCATCGTGGCCGCCCTCCTCCTCCACCACGTCGACCTGCTCCCCGGCCAGGCGCTCTACCTCGGCGCCGGGGTGCCCCACGCCTACCTCGGCGGCATCGGCGTGGAGATCATGGCCAACTCCGACAACGTGCTGCGCTGCGGACTCACCACCAAGCACGTCGACGTCCCCGAACTCATGCGCGTCGTCGACTTCACGCCGGCCGCCCCGCACGTCGTCCCTCCCGGGCACGACACCGCCGGCGAGCACCGCTACCGGCCGCCCGCCCCCGAGTTCGCGCTCACCCGCTACGACCTGACCGGCCAGGCCGCCCACACCCTGCCCGGCGGCGTACCGCGGATCGTGCTCTGCATCGACGGCGAGAGCCACCTCGGCGACGGCCTCACGTTGTACCCCGGGCAGTCGGCCTTCGTGCCGGCCGCCGCGCCGCCGGTGCGGCTTTGCGGCAAGGGCACCGTGTACGGTGCCGAACCCGGCGCCTTTACAATGTAGATTTCTGTGCGCCGAGCTCGGGCTCCGGGCGGCCGAAGCCCGCTTGACCTGGCACGTTACTGTGAGACATGGTCACGAAACGGCCCGACGGCAACCTGCCGCTCGAACTGACCAGCTTTGTCGGACGCCGCCACGAGCTCGCCCGGGCCCGGCGGCTCATGACCCAGACCCGCATGCTGACGCTGACCGGCGCCGGCGGTGTGGGCAAGACGAGGCTCGCGCTTCGCATCGCGGCCGACGCGCGCCGGGCGTTCCGTGACGGTGTGTGGCTCGTCGACGTCGCCCCCCTGAACGACGGCGAGTCACTCGCGCCCGCCATCCTCGACACCCTGGGATTCCGCGACGAATCGCCGCGACGGCCCGACTCCGGCCTGGCGGAACTGCTGGAGTCCAGGAAACTGCTCCTGGTGCTGGACAACTGCGAGCACATGCCCCTGGCGGTGGCCGTACTGGCCGGCAAGCTGCTGGGCGCGGCCCCTGAGCTACGGATCCTCGCGACCAGCCGCGAGACCCTCGGCGTGGAGGGCGAGGCCGTGTTCACGGTGCCACCGCTCGCCCTGCCCGAGCGCGGAAGGTCCCCGGCCGCCAATGAGGCGGTGACCCTGTTCGCCGAGCGGGCGGCGGCCGTCCAGCCGGACTTCACCCTCGGGGACGACAGCGAGCAGGTGGCCGAGCTGTGCCGGCGGCTGGACGGCGTTCCGCTGGCCATCGAGCTCGCCGCGGCGCGGCTGCGGATGCTGCCCGTGGCCCAGATCCTCGATCGGATGGACGACCGGTTCCGGCTCCTGGCGGACCGCCGGCAGACCGCCGTCCCCCGGCACCGGACGCTGCGCGCGGCGATCGACTGGAGCTACGACCTGTGCGACCCCGCCGAGCGCATCCTGTGGGCCCGGTTGTCGGTGTTTCCCGGCGAGTTCGGCCTGGAAGCCGCCGAGCAGATCTGCTCCGGCGACGGGATCGCCGCGGACGAGGTGTTCGACCTGCTCGTCGGGCTGCTCGACAAGTCGATCCTGACGCGCGCCGAGCGCGCCGGCCGCGCCCGCTACCGCTTCCTCGACACCATCCGGGAGTACGGCCACGGCATCCTGGCGGACTCCGGCGAGGAGCCGGCGCTGCGCCGGAGGCACCGCGACCACTACCTGAGCCTGGCGCGACGGGCACGGCACGAGTGGTTCGGCCCCGACCAGGCGGAGTGGGTCACCAGGCTCCAGCACGAGAAGGACGGCATCAGGTCGGCGCTGGAGTTCAGCCTCGACGAGCCCGGCGAGGCGCACGCGGCGCTGGAGATCGTCAGCTCGCTGTGGCACTACTGGCTCTTCGCCGCGGGTTCGTTCGGCGAGGGCCGCCGCCTGCTGTCCCGGGCCCTGGAGTCGGCCCTCGAGGCCACCCCGGTCCGCGCCGACGCGCTGTGGGTGGCCGCCTGGTTCGCGCTCAGGCAGGGCGACCTGGACACGGCCATGCCCCTGCTCAGCGAGTGCCGCGACCTCGCGCTGCGACTGGACCATCCGGCCGCGCTGACGAGTGCCGCCCACTTCTCGGGGCTGGCCGCCCACCTGAGGGGCGAGCACCGCGAGGCGCTCGCGCTGCTGCTGGAGGCGCGCGAGCGCTACCTGGCCGACGGCGATCAGGCGGGCGTGTGGATGGCCCTGTTCCACCTGGTCATCGTTTACTCGGCGCTGGGCGACGGTGACCGGGCCGCGTCCTCGGCGGCCGAGTGCCTGGCGATGTGCGAGGGCCGCAGCGCCTACCTGTCCAGGTCCAACGCGCTGTGGGTGGCCGGCCTGGCGCACTGGTTCCAGGGGGCGCAGGACCAGGCGGCGGCGCTGGTCAAGAAGGGGCTCGACGTCATGCGCCGCCACGACGACCGGTGGGGCGTCGCCGAGAGCCTGGAGGTGCTGGCCTGGATCGGGGCGGCGAACGGCCAGGAGGAGCGGGCGGCCACCCTGTTCGGCGCCGCCGGCACGGCGTGGGCGTCGGTCGGCACGGCGACGCCCGGGCTGCGGCCTTTCACCGACTTCCACAACATCTGCCAGACGCGGGTGCGGAGCGCCCTGGGCGGCGGCGCGTACATGAGCGCCTTCCAGCGGGGCGCCGGCCTGTCCCCCGACCAGGCCGTCGACTACGCGCTCGACGTCGACCGCAGCTCCTCGGCCGAACGCCCGCAGCCCTCCGTCCTCACTCCCCGCGAGCAGGAGGTGGCCGAGCTGGTCGCCCAGGGGCTGAGCAACAAGGAGATCGCCGCCAGGCTGGTCATCGCGCAGCGCACCGCCGAAGGGCACGTCGAGCACATCATGACCAAGCTGTCCCTCTCCTCCCGGGTGCGGATCGCGACGTGGTTCACCACCCACGGCCGCTAGGACCACGGTGATCTCGTGGGCGAGCGGGGAGATCTCGGGGGTCCCGCCGGCCCGCTGGAAGATCGCCGTCGAGGTCATGGTGACGTCGCGCAGCTCGGACCCGTCGGGCTGAGGGCTGCGGTCCACGCGTACGCAGGTGATGCCGTGGCCGTCGGGGTGGCGCCGACGCTCCCGGCTCACGCGGGCGCCACGAGCGAGACGACCGTCAGGACCAGCCCGGCCATGACACGGGACAACCGTCGCATGGGACACCACCTCCGCACGGACGGGCCCCAGGGGACGGAGCCGGGGGGACGGAGCCGGGGGGACGGGGCCGGGGGGACGGAGCCGGGGGACGGGGCCGCGTGATCAGAAGACCAGGGATCAGCGGCCCCGTCAACGACGGCCCTAGGGCAGGCGGCGGATCTTCAGCACGTTGTCGGTGCGGGTGCCCGGCCGGCCTTCCGGGTCGTGCTGGCTGCGCTCGTACTCCTCGCTGCGCAGCACCTCCCACTCCCCCTCCGGCAGGTCGAGCGCGTCGAGCACGTCCTGCGTCGTCGGGAAGTGCACGTCGGGCATCGGGTCGTGCTCCCAGCTCGGCCAGCCGCCGTGCCCGAGGACGAGCAGCACCCCGCCGGGCGCGACGGCCGCCGCCGCGGAGCGCAGGATCTTCTCGCGCGGCAGCTCGCTCTTCGAGTGCAGGAACGAGGCCGAGACCAGGTCGTAGTGCCCGTCGGGGAACGTGCTGCCCAGGTCGTGCCGCTGCCAGTCGATGCGGTCGGCCACCTCCGCGGCCTTGGCGTGCTCGGCGGCCCGGTCGAGCGCGACGCGGGAGATGTCGGTGGCGGTCACCCGCCAGCCCCGCTCCGCGAGCCAGATCGCGTCGGCGCCCTCGCCGCATCCCAGGTCGAGCGCCCGGCCCGGCTCCAGGTCCGTGGCCTCGCGCACGAGCATGACGTTGGGCCTCCCGCTCCAGATCTGCGGGCGCTCGGTGTAGAAGGCGTCCCAGAACTCCTCCGGGGAGATCTGGCCGCCCGCGTGCGCCCGGCGGACCGCGACGGCCTGGCGGGTCTCCTCGGCGATCAGGTCGGCGTTGATGGCCGCGCCCGCGCGCACGCCCGCCGCCGCCGCGCCGATCACCTGCTCGACCAGGTTCGTCACGTTCCCTGCCACCCAGACGCCGGGCACGCCGGTCGCACCCGCCGGATCGGCGGGGACGTAGGTGCCGACCACGTGCCCGGCCATCTCCTGCTCGGCCGTCTCCAGCCCCAGCCCGGCGAGCAGGCCCGAACGCGCGGTCAGCCGGGTGGCGACGGCGAGGGCCCGTCGCGGCACGACCGTGCCGTTCACCCGCACGCCGCTGAGCCGGCCGCCGGTCAGCTGCAGCCCGGTGACACGTCCTTCCACCACCGTGACGTCCCTGGCGACGAGCTGCTCGATCTCCTCCTCGCCGAACTCCGGCGCGGTGTGGCGGAAGAGGGTCACGTCGTCGCTCCACTGCCGCCACAGCAGGGCCTGGTGCACGGCGAGCGGGCTGGTGGCGATGACGCCGATCGTCTGGTCGCGTACCTCCCAGCCGTGGCAGTACGGGCAGTGCAGCACGTCGCGGCCCCACCGCTCGGCCAGCCCCGGCACGTCAGGCAGCTCGTCGACCAGTCCGGTGGTCACCAGCAGCCGGGCGGCCTCGACCTGCGACCCGTCGGCGAGCACGAGCCGGAACCCCTTGCCGGTACGCTCGGCGGTCTCGACCGTGCCCGTGACGATCTCGCCTCCGTACCCGGTCACCTCCTCGCGGCCCGCCGCCAGCAGCTCGTGCGGCGGCACGCCCTCGCGCCCCAGGTAGACGTGCACGCCATCGGCGGGCGCGTTGCGCGGCTCCCCCGCGTCGATCACCAGCACCCTGCGCCGCGCCCTGGCCAGCGTGAGCGCCCCGCTCAGCCCGGCGGCGCCGCCACCGACGACGATCACGTCATATCTCGTGTCCATAGCCGCTCCTCTTGTCCGTGTGGTGCGGCCACTGTCCGCGACGAGGCGCAAGTTTGACAAATATCATTGCCGAAATGGCAAGCTGGATCCATGGAACTCGACGAAGTGCTGCAGGCGGTGGGGCCGCGGCTGCGGGCGTTGCGACAGGAGCGCGGCGTGACGCTGGCGCAGCTGTCCACGAGCACGGGCATCTCCGTCAGCACGCTGTCGCGCCTGGAGGCCGGGCAGCGCAAGCCGACACTGGAGCTGCTGCTCCTGCTGGCCACGGCCCACCAGGTGCAGCTCGACGAGCTGATCGACGCGCCCGTCACCGGCGACCCGCGGGTGCACATGCGGCCGGTCAAGCTCAAAGGAGGCAGGACGTACATCCCGCTGACCCGCCGGCCGGGCGGGTTACAGGCGTTCAAGCAGATCTACCCGCCGCACTGGCCGGGCTGCGAGCCGGAACAGCAGGTCCATGAGGGTTACGAGTGGCTGTACGTCCTGTCGGGGCGGCTGCGCCTGCTGCTCGGGCGGCACGACGTGATCCTCACCCCGGGCGAGGCGGCCGAGTTCGACACGCGCACACCGCACGGCTTCGCCAACCCCGACTCCGAGCCCGCCGAGGTGCTGGCTCTGTTCGGCCCGCAGGGTGAGCGCATGCACGTCAGAGCGAAGCCCGCCCCCAAATGAGGGCGGGCCGGTCTCTCAACCGCCAGGAGGCGGCGTTCACCTACGATCAGCGAACGACGTGGATCCTGAAGTACGCGACGGTGCCGCGCGGGTCCGGGTTGAGGTGGGTGCGCTCGACGGCCGCACGGAACCGGTACCTGCCGGGGGCGACGTCGTCGGCCGCGATCCGCAGGTTGAGCTCCACCGTCTGCCCCGGGTAGATGGCGTCGATCGTGCAGGTCACCTCACCGCTCGTCCCCTCACAGTCGGACTCGGAGTCGGGCACCAGGCGGAACCCGCGCGGCAGCCGGACGCTGACGGGCACGTCCGCCGCACCGCTCAGCCCGTTCATGGCGACCGTCAGCGTGGCTATGGTGCTCTCGCCCTGCTCGATCGTCCCGTCCGCCACGTCCGCGCTGATCGACAGCTGGTCGTAGACGCCCTCCGGGTCGGCCGCCTTGACGATGGCGCCGTACGAGTCGATGCCCAGCGCCGTGGCAGTGGTGCTGCCGTTGTCGCCGTTGTGCGACCGCCCGGTGGAGGTCACGCCGACGAGGCCGCTGCCCGGGGCGCGCAACATCCACGGGCCGCCGTTGTCGCCGTCGACCAACTGGCAGTTGTGGGTGGTCAGCCCGCCGAACCGCACGTCGTGGCGGCGCGGCTCGTAGGGGCGGGCCGGGCGGGTGCGACCCTCGCACCACATCTGGTCCTTGCCCTGGTAGGCGCGGTTCTTGTGCACGGCGGGGTAGCCGATCGTGTTGACCTTGAAGTAGCCTCCCTGGTTGCGCAGCACGGTGTAGCCGCCCACCCGGTCCTGCAACGTCTGGTCGGTGTAGATGTTCTCGACCTCCACCAGCGCGACGTCGTACGGGGAGTTGGCGTCCCCGCCCTCGTGGCCGGTGTAGGCGCTCGGCTTCCACGCGCGCACCGCCCCCCAGCGGCTGTACGGCTCCCGCTCCTTCCGCCCGTCGTAGGCGGGCACGAACAGCAGGTAGCGATGCCAGCCGTGGTGCCGTGGATCCTGGCGGTATCCCCCTTCGTGGTGGTCGCCGGGCTCGCCGTACACGCACTGCGCGGCGGTGACGATCAGCGACTCGTCGCGCGAGCGCACCACGGCCGCGGTGCAGGACCTGAGCTTGTCGTGGGCGTCGACGAAGAACAGCCTGCCCGCCGCGCTGGTGTGCGGGAGCTTGCTGTAGGGGCGCCGGACCTTGCCGTAGCCGTTGCTGTCACCGCCGGGCGTCAGCCGCTGGGACGACGGGACGCCGGTGACCCGCGCCGCGCCCTCACCGTGGTACGGCGCCAGCTCGGTCTCCGGCAGGGGCGCACCGAGCGCGGCCGCCATGCGGGCGGGCGTCCAGAAGTCGCTCGACTCATGTGCGTCCATCTCCGGCGACTTGTCCGCGCCGTGCGGCCACCGCGGGCGCGTGTCCGCCGGCCCCGCCGCGGGTGCAGCGGCCCGACCGGCCCCCGACGCGGCGGCCACCGGCACCATGAGGCCGGCCATGGCCAGGGCGGCGGCCGTCGTGATCGGGATGGTCCGTGATCTCATCTGTCCCCCTGAACAGGCGATGACTGAATGACGGGGAAACTGTAAGTCATCGACCTGGCACTCTCCGTGCATGTCGGCGGGCGTCGACCACACTCGCGCCGGTTACGGGGGTTGCGCGCTGCCGGGCGTGTCGGCACCCGACGGCCATATCAGGAAATATCATCATGCGCACCGACCGCGCGGAATTATCCGTTACGGGCGATGTCACCTTGGACGATGGGGATGCGCCTATGAGCGGCGGCGCCGCCGCTCGTCGACCAGGGACCAGGCCTCCTCCCAGGCGCGATACCGGCCGCGGTTCACCAGCCACCGGAAACCCGCCAGGGCCGTCAGCACCGCCGCCACCGCGGCCAGCATGACGAGCGTCCCCGTCACCACGCCGGTGACGCGGATCTCCACCGCGGTCGGCGGCGGGAGCGTCGGCCGGCCGGTCTCGTCGACCCAGATCCGCACCGTCGTACCCGCCTTGGCCAGGGCGGGCGCGCGTACCTGACCGGTGTGCTCCTGCCCGGAGGGCATCGTCCACCGCGCCTTGACCGGGCCGCCCCGGGGCACCGAGCCGAACGACGTCGGGCTGACGGGCACGTCCGCCAGCAGCGTCGCGTCCACCTGCAGCCGCCCGCCGGCGCCCGCGCTCGCCGCGCTCTGGTACGCCTGCCGCCCGGCCGTCACCGCGGGCCACACGCTGAGCAGCACCAGCAGCACGGCGACCAGCAGCGCGAGACTTTCCAGGCGGTCGGATCGGCGGCGCAGCGGGTTGCGGTCGAACCGGTATCTCCGCACTTGTCGCATCACCGAGTCGCGCATCACGAACACCCCCTGACGGCACTCTCCGGGTGGCGCCATCATGTCCGGCAGAGGCATGGATCCCTTATAGGTCCCTGCCCGCCTGAGCCCCGCCGTATCAGGATATTTCCTGGTTAAACCCCCCATGGGACGCGCGCTGCCCGCAAGCCCCGCGTTCCACGCCGAGACGGTCGCGGCCGGGGCGGCACCGCACGGTGATCACCGGATCGCGGCCCCGCTCGCGGCACTTCTGCTCGTTCTGCTCATCCGCCGGGGAACCGCCGGCCGGACGGGGAACGTCTTTCAAGCACAGGGGGCCGCCTGCGTTTCATCATTTCTCTGCTCAAGGGGAGACACATGGACGGGGTTTCCTACGCGATCGCCATCTCGCTGGTCGCACTCATCGCCCTCGCCGCGACACTTACACACCTGGCGTTGTCCGCCGCCCGATCCCGGACGGCGCCCGCCACAGGCTCTCCACTCGACCTCTACCAGGCGGCCTATCTCGCGGGCGGGCCGCGCCGGGTGATCAACACGGCGCTGGTGTCGCTGGTCGCCCAGGGCGGGGTGCGGGTGTCCAGCGAGGGGGTCGTCACGCCGGTGCAGGGGTTCCGGCCGAGCAAGCGGGTCCGGATCGAGCGAGCGGTCCACCGGCAGGTCAAGGGCGGCGTGGGCGGATCCACCGCGGCCGAGGTGCGCCACGGCGTCGGCGACGCGGAAGCGATGCGATGGTTGTCCACGCCCCTGCTGCGGCGGGGCTACCTGATGCCGCCGGCCGCCCGGGTGAGGGCCCGGCGGCGTACCAGCCTGCTGGTCGTCCTCGCCGCGCTGGCGGTGCTCGCGGCCGCGGTGGGGACGGCTCTGCACGGCCCCGTGGGCGCGGTCGCGATCGCGGTCGTGGCCGCCGTGGCCGGGCTCGGCTGCTCGTTCCTGCTCCGCCGCCGGCTGGCCGACCCGCTCACCAAGGCCGGGCGGGCGGCGCTGGAGCGGGCGGACGTCCGGGCCCTCGCGGACGGCACGTGGCAGAGTTCCGACGACATCAGCGAGGTGGCGTTGCACGGGTTGACGAAGCTGCCCGACCGGCGGCTCGCCGACACGCTGCGCCGCGACACCCGGGCCAGAGCCCGGTCGCGCGCCGCGTGCTGCGCTCCGGGGCACTGCGGGTCGTACGGCAGGACGAGCATCCCGGTCCACGACGCCGCCGTCGTCTCCGGCGGAGGGTCGTGCGGTGGCGGCTTCTTCGACTTCGGCAGCCTGTTCGGCTCCGACCGCTCGGGGTCGCACTCGGGCGGCGGCCATGGCGGCGGCGGGGACAGCGGCGGCTACGGCGGTGGCGACTTCAGCGGCGGCAGTAGCAGCGGCGGCGGAGACGGCGGCGGCGGGGGCTGCGGTGGGGGCGGCTGCGGCGGGGGCGGCATGTGACAGAAGCGGCGCGTGCCGAAGGCTGCGCGTCACGAAGGCTGCGCGTCACGAAGGCGGCGCGTCACGAAGGCGGCGCGTGCCGGGCGGGTGACAAAGACGACGGCAAGTCATGAAGCGGGCCTTGCGCTACGCCGACGTTACGCCACATATCGTGGTGGCCTGGGTGACACGTGACGACTAGGTGGTGACTGCGATGCCGGAGGCGAGCATCGACGTGGCGGCGCTGAAGCGGCGCATGGGGCGGGTGGGCGTCTGGAACGCCACGCTGACCGGCGAGTCCGCGGTAGTCGAGCGGGACGCGGCGGGCGAGATCGAGAGCCTGGGCTTCGGCACGCTGTGGTTCGGTGAGACCCCGGCGGGCAAGGAGTCGCTGGTCCATGCGGGGCTGCTGCTCGACGCGACGCAGAGCATGATGATCGCCACCGGGATCGCCAGCATCTGGGCCCGCGACGCCACCGCCGCCGCGAACGGCGCGAGCGCGCTCGCCGAGGCGTACGGCGGGCGGTTCGTGCTCGGCCTGGGCGTGAGCCACGCGCCCGCCGTGGAGATACGCGGCCATGACTACAGCAAGCCGGTGTCGGCGATGCGCGACTACCTCGACGCCATGGACGCGGCGAAATACGGCGGCCCGCTGCCCGCGCCGGCGCCGCGGCTGCTGGCCGCGCTCCGCCCCCGGATGCTGGAGCTGTCCGCCCAGCGCACGCAGGGGGCGCACCCGTATTTCGTCCCCGTGGAGCACACCACGCGCGCTCGTGCCGTCCTCGGCCCCGATCCCGTGCTGGCGCCGGAGCAGACGGTCGTGCTGGACACCGATCCGGTACGGGCGCGGCAGACCGCCCGCCGCTTCATGTCGCTCTACCTCGGCCTGCCGAACTACGTGAACAACCTGCTCGACCTGGGCTGGAGTGAGGACGACGTCACCGGTGGCGGCAGCGACGCGCTGGTCGACGCCATCGTGGCCTGGGGCGACCCGGAAGCGATCATCGAGAGGGTGCGCGACCACCTCGACGCGGGCGCCGACCACGTCTGCGTCCAGCCGCTCGCCGCCACGACCGAGGACCTGCTGGAGCACCTGCGCGTCCTGGTCGGCGCCGGCCTCGCCTCGATCTGACCCGGTCCGTTCGACCCGGCCCGTTCGACCGGTGGGGCTCCGGCCCCGCCTCGATCTGACCCGGCTCAGCTCTCGCGCAGTCCGAGTGTGACGGAGGCGGTCGACAGGGCGGCGATGTGCTCGTCGACGGAGCTGAGCCCCGCTTTCATCGTGTTGACGGCCAGGTGCGTGGCCCCGGCCTCCCGCCACCGGCCGGCCAGCGCGCCCAGTTCGCCGGCGTCGCCCGTCCAGCGGACGCGCCCCTCCATGCCGATGGCGGAGGGGTCACGTCCGGCCTGCGAGGCGGCCTCCTCGACGATGGCCTTCGCCTCGTCCAGCTTCGGTCCGGGAGACATCTGCGGGAACCACCCGTCGGCCAGCCGGCCGGCGCGGCGGTAGGCCGGAGGCGACTGCGCGCCGAACCAGACGGGGATCGGCCTGCGCACCGGCAGCGGCGCGAGGCCCGCCCCGGTCACCCGGTCGAAGGCGCCCTCGAACGTGACCGACTCCTCGCTCCACAACCGGCGCATCAACCCGACCTGCTCCTCGATGCGCCTGCCCCGGGTGGCGAAGTCCTGGCCCAGGGCTTCGTACTCGACCTGGTTCCAGCCGAGCCCCACGCCGAACCGGAAGCGGCCGCCGGTGAGCAGGTCGACCTCCGCCGCCTGCTTGGCCGCCAGGACCGTCTGCCGCTGGGGCAGGATGACGATGCCGGTGACCAGTTCCAGCCTGGTCAGCGCGGCGAGATAGCCGAACAGGACCAAGGGTTCATGGAACGTGCTCCGCACGTCGTAGGGCCCTTCCCAGCCCTGGTGGACCGCCGGGTCGGCGCCGACCACGTGGTCGAAGGCCATCACGTGCCGGAATCCGAGCTCCTCGGCCGCCTGCACGTAGGCGCGCACCGCGCCCGCGTCCGCGCCGATCTCGTTCTGCGGAAATACGACACCGATTCGCATCCATGGCTCCCGTTCGACATCAGACGTCTTCTGACCATCATCGCGTGGGCGGTGCCGCCGCCCGCGGCCGGCGCCTCCCGCGGGCGTTTCGGGAGGCGCCGGCCGCGTGGCTCACTTCAGCGCGTACGCCCGCTCGATGGTCTGCGTGACCGTGGCTCCCGCCTCGTTCGACGCGGTGACCCGCAGCGAGACGTACCCGCTGGTGGCGCGGAGCGGCGGATGCGCCACGAGCACCTGGTAGCGGTCCTGGCCCCGCTTCCCGGTGAGCGCCGGCAACCAGGTGGCGCCGTCGTCGACCGAGTACTCGGCCTTGAGCCGCTTGACCGCGTGCTGCTTCGGGACCGATCCGTGCGGGCCCGCCCCGATCTCGAACGTGAACGGCAGTCCGGCCCGCGCCCGGTTCAGCAGGTCGAGCGGGAGGTCGTAGCTGAGCAGGATCGCCGGCTGGACGGCGCACGACGGCCCGTACGAGCAGGTCTGCCCATCAGGCGTGCCGGACGGCGGTGAGGAGGCGAAGGACCACTCGGTGCTCACCTGCGGCGACAGTGTCCGCTTGGTGGTGTCGACGCTCTCCAGCCGGTACGCCGCGCTCCCCTCGGGGACGGTGAACGAGCGGGGCGCGCGCCCCTGCACCGGGATCTCCCGGTCGCCCGCGAACAACCGTGGCGCGGACTTGACCTCGGCCGTGCTCAGGTCGGTGAGGTGGCGCGGGTCGGAGTCCGACCACCGGTCGAGCGGCACGAACCGGTCGCCGTCGCGGCACATCACGCACGGCACGCCGGCCGGGTAACCCTTGGGCTGCTCTGCGGCGCCCGGCGCCAGGGGCGCCTTGAACCAGTGCTCGCTCTGCCGGCGGTCGTGCCGGGTGAAGCGGTCGCTGGAGTGCAGGCGCAGGCTCTGGTTGCTGATCTCGCGGCTCCAGGTGACCTTGTCGTCGACCGGGCCGAAGTACTCGGTGCGGGCCAGCGGCATGGTGAGGGGCTGCCCGTACGTGATCTCGCCAGGCTCCTCGCCCGTGGTGGACGACCCGAACTCCCTGCCGGCGGTGCCCGGCTGGTCGGCGTGGTACCGGGCGTCGATGCGCACGAGGTCCCGGGTGTCCACCTTGGGGGCCTTGCTGGGGATCCGGTCGCGCTCGTCGTAGCGCAGGCGGTACACCGGTCCCCCGTCGTCCGGCACCAGGCGCATGGAGACCGGCCGCGCGTCCACGGCGGCGCGCAGCGCGCGGCCCTGTTCGGCGCTCAGCCCCAGCCCCAGGAACGTCCCCGTGGAGTGGGGCGCCCTGGCCCTGCCTCCGTCGACGTCGAGGTAGCCGGCGAAGCCGGCGGCGCCGCGCGCGGCGGCGAGTTTGGCGGCCTGGTCCATCGCGCCGGCCGCGTCCCGGTACGAAGCGTCCCCGACCGGCACTCCGGCCAGGACCAGCTTGCCCGCCACGTCGACGCCCTGGAAGTCCGCCTCCCCGCCCTGTCCCACGGACACGACGGGAAGGGTGCGGTCCTCGGTCAGGGCGGCGTGCGTGTCGGCGACGTCGTAGACGGGGTCGAGCCGGAGCCGGCCCGCGGTCGCGGAGGTCAGCGCGGCGGGGTCGAGCCGCCACCCATGGGAGAGCCGCATCTCGCCGACCGGGACCCTGCCGACGGGCGTGACGTAGAGGTCCTGGCCGGGGCCGCTGCCCGCGTACACGGAGACGGGGTTGTTGCGGTCGGTGAACGTGCGGACGTACCAGACCTTTCCGTCGCCTTCCGTCTTCTCCCCGGTGACCGGCCTGATCGGCGCGGTGTCGCGGGCGTCCAGGGTGACGGTCCTGTCGCCGTCGAGCGTGACGGTTGCGATGACCATGCTGGTCCGGTTCGCGGTCGTCGCGTCGTGGATCACCGTGACGACCTCGTAGTCGCCCGCGGGCAGCGGCACCTGCCTGTCGCCCTGGGCGTCGGTGCGGGCGGTGTAGTAACCGGCCGGGTAGAACGGGTCCTCGGGACTGACCTTCCGTTTCGTCGGGATGTAGTAGACGAGCGGCTCGGTGCCCGCGCGCCCGCTGCCGAACTCCTTGACGCCGTAGGAGTTGATCAGCGAGACGGTCAGCTGGTGGGTGGGCAGGCCGGTGTAGTAGCTGAACGGCGTGACCAGTTCGGCGCCGCCGCCGCTCGCGGTGATCCAGCCGCCGTACGCGCCGATCTCCCCCTTGGCGGGATCGACGGTGACGTCGACGGTGGCGGAGCCGTTCGCGGGCACGGTGACGCTCCCGGCGCTGAGGCTCACCGCCCCTTCGGGCGCGGGCCTGCCGCTCCAGCCGCGGGTCGCGGGCGCGACGGCCAGGGTGACGTCCTCGCTCCCGGTGTTGCGGTACGTGACCTGCCGCGTGACCGGCTCGCCGGCGAGCACGCGGAAGTCGACGGCCCAGGTCGCGAACACCTGCTGGGTGACCGCGCGGGCCACGTCGACGCGGCCGCTGCCCTGCTCGAACCAGCTGTGGCCGCCGTCGCGCGCGGCCGTGGAGGTCAGCGCGTCGCGTAGCTCGCCGGCGTCCCAGCCGGGGTGCTGCTGGGCCAGGATCGCCGCGGCGCCGGCCACGTGCGGGGTGGCCATGGAGGTGCCCGAGCCGGCGGTGTAACGCTCGTTGCCCGGGTACGGCTTGCCGGACGAGGCGGAGGAGAGGGCGGCCACGACGCCGTCGCCGGGGGCGACGATGTTCGGCTTGACGGCCGCGTCGTACAACCGGGGTCCCCTGCTGGAGAAGCCGCTCAGCGAGGTGCCGGTGTCCTTGTCCACCGAGCCGACGGCGACGGCCTCGCCGGCGGCGGCGGGGGTGTCCACCGTGAGCGTGTCCCCGGCGTTGCCGGCGGCGGCGACGAACAGCGTGCCGTGCTTCCTGGTGAGCTCGTCGACGGCCTGGCTCATCGGGTCGGTGCCGTCGCCGCAGCAACTGCCCAGGCTCAGGTTGACCACGTCGGCGCCCTGCTCGGCGGCCCATTCCATGCCGGCGATGGCCCACGACCAGTCGCCTCTGCCGTCGTCGCCGAGCACCTTGCCGATCAGCAGGGAGGCGCCGGGCGCGACGCCCTTGTACGCCCCTCCCGACGCGCTGCCGGAGCCGGCGATGGTGGAGGCGACGTGGGTGCCGTGGCCCTTCCTGTCGGTGATGCTCGGGGACGTGGAGAAGTTCTCGCTGGCGGCGATCTTCCCGGCGAGGTCGGGGTGCTCGGCGTCGATGCCCGTGTCGAGCACGGCGACCTTGGTCCCGGTGCCGTCGAAGCCCTTCTCCCAGCCGGCGGGCGCGCCGATGAGCGGCACGCTCTTGTCGAGCGACGCGGTGACCTGCCGGTCCAGCCAGAGCTTGGCGATGCCACCCGCCGTCCTCTCGAGCGCGGGCCGCTCGCCGCGGAAGCCGTTCCAGAAGCGGCCCGCGTCGGCCGGCTTCACGGTGAGCGCGGCCCCGTCGATGCTGGGCAGCGGGCGCACGTCCGCGGCGCCGGCCAGGGCTCTCGCGGTCGCGGGCAGCGCGGACGCGGCGGGCTCGCCCCGGTAGGTGACCAGCAGCGGGATGCGGTCGGTACGCCCTTCGCGGGCCAGCGTGACGACGTCGAACAGCGTCTCGTCCAGGGTTCCTGACGAGACCAGCGGCGCGGCGTCGGACGGCAGGACCAGCCGGCCGCCGTTCCCGGCCGGGAGGGTCGCGAAGGTGACCGGCGTGCCGTCGGGGCGCGGGGCCTCCTGGATGGAGATCTTGGGTACGCCGTCCTTGACCGGCGTGTACGTGACGACGTCGCCGGTGATCAGCGTGATGGTCTGCGGCACGCCGGCTTCGGCGGCGACCTGGCCGGCCGCGGCGGGGACCGCGGTGGTGGACCGGCCGGGAGGGCCGGCGTGGCCGGGGCTCGCGCCGAGGGCGAGGACGAGTGCGGCGCCGGCTAAGAGCGCCGGGAGCCTGAGGTGCTGGTGGTGCACGAGGGTTCTCTCTTCAGCTACCGGTGGGAACGCTCCCACGCTGGAAGATCGGGTTCGCCTCCCTTGTACCAGCGCCACGAGGGCCCGCAGCCGGCGCGGGCCAATTTTCGGTATACCGAATCGGGCGCCCCGGCGAAGGGTCAGACGTTCCTGTAGGGGCGCAGCGTCTCGTCGAGGGCGTCGCGCATCGCGTCGGCGAGGGCGCCCTCGCCGGTCAGCGCCCAGAGGATGAGCACGCCGTTGTAGGTCACCTGCGCCGCGTGGGCCAGCCGCGCGACGTCCGTCTCGCCCGCGAGCTCCCCGGCCGCCACCGCCTCGGCCAGCAGCGCGGCCATCTCGTCGCGCGTACGCCGGGCGTGCTCGGCGGCGTGCGCGCGGAACCCGGGGTCAGTCAGGTCGAGTTGCAGGAAGCCGAGGCTGTTGGCCAGCCCTTCCGGGGTGGCCACGCCCGCCGACAGGTTCGCCACGGCGGCCCGCAGCGCCTCCAGCGGCGACCCGTGCTCCTGCCTGGCCCGCAGGAACGGCTGCGCCACGCTCTCCTTGGCCTGCTCGGCCACCGCGAGGAGCAGGCCGCGCTTGGAGCCGAACCGCTGCACCAGGGTGGCCGGGGACAGCCCGGCCTCCTGGGCGACCGCGGCCAGGGTGAGGCTCTGCGGCCCGTGCCGGCCGATCGCGCGGGCGGCGGCTTGGAGGATCGCCTCGTCGCTGGTCGTCCGGGGCCTGCCCATGATGCCTCCGCTGGTCAACGAACGGTCATTCATGTTATCCGCCGGGGCCGGGCGATCGCGGTACGGCGAGTAGGCTGAAAGCTCACATGAATGTCAGAGGAAAGCCTTGTGCCGGAGATCACACGGGGAGGACGATGTGCGCATCGGTGAGCTCGCGTCACGCACGGGAGTCAGTGTCCGGTCGTTGCGCTACTACGAGGAGCAGGGGTTGCTCGTCAGCACCCGCAGCGCGAGCGGGCAACGGCACTACACGGACGACGCGGTCGAACGGGTCACGCTCATCCAGCGCCTGTACGCCGCGGGCCTGTCCAGCCGCACCGTCGCCGAAGTGCTCCCGTGCGTCGATTCGCCCAGCGAGGACACCTCCGACGCCGCCCTGGAACGGATGGCGCAGGAGCGCGACCGGCTCTCCGCGCACATCGCCGACCTCGTCCGCACCCGCGACGCGCTCGACGAGCTGATGGCGGTGAACCGCGCACATCGTGAGAAGCTGCGGGCGTCGCCGGTCGGCTGAGCCAGGTTCGCGCCGCCGGCACCGCCGGCGGCAAGGCCCCGGGACGCTCTCACCGGCCTGCCGATGCCGCGTCCGCACGGGCCTTCAGGACGTGACGCTGACGCCCGTCACCGCGAAGCGCTCGACCGTCGCCACGTGACCGCCCGTGGAGACCACGACGGTGAGGGTCTTCCCCGGCTGGGCCGTGAAGTCGACCGCGGCCGACCAGGCTGCCTTCCGGCCGCCGGCGGGCACGCAGCACCGCTCGCCCAGCGGGGCGTCCGAACCCGGCCGGCGCACGTGGACGGTGATGCTCTCGTCCACGCCCGAGATGCGCCCTCCCACGGTGAGCGGCGAGCTCACGGCGGCGCCGTACGCCGGCTTCGTCAGCGTGAACGAGGTGTCGTCGGTGCCGACGACCTCCCACGGGGCGTCCTCGCCCGGCCCGTACCGCATGAGGTGCACCACGGCCGCGACCGCCGGCCGGTCGCCCTCCTGGCTGCGGTAGCCGACGTGCACGCGCGCGTGCGCGCCTTCCTCCTCGGTCCTGACGGCCCGGTCGATCTCGGTGAAGCCGAGGTAGTCGCGGGTGAAGGCGAGCGCGGTGCGGGCGGCGTCGAGGTGCCATGCCTGGTCGCCGTCCGCGCCCTGGGCGTCCCGCCAGCGCGCCGCCTCCTCCTGGGTGGAGAACGGCCACAGCGGCTGGTAGCGGCCGGCGATGAGCGACTCGCCCGGTGCGGGCGTGCCGGCGTCCGCGGTGGTCGAGGGCGAGCCGGACGGGCTGGGCGGGCCGGTGGGCGCGGCCGAGGAGGAAGGCGCGGTCGTGGGCGGCGCGGTGGCCGTCGCCTCCGGGTCCGTCCCGCCGCCGCAGCCGGCGACGGCGACCGCGAGCGCGAGCGCCGCCGGCAGGGGCAGCGCGCGGAACACCTTCATGCGGACCTCCTGCGACAGAGCTCACGGTGGCGAACCCAACGTACCCCCGATGGTCCAGGGCCGCGGGAAGCCCGCGCGCTCGCCGTCCCGGCTTCCCGTCCGGGAGCCGGGCGGGAAGCCGGGTCGTACGGTCAGGGCTGGCAGGCCCCTACGCGGGTAGCGTCCTGACATGTCCACCTTTGACCTGAGCAGGCTCCGCGCGGTGGTCTTCGACACCGACGGGGTGGTCACCGACACGGCCCGGGTGCACGCGGCCGCGTGGAAGCACGTGTTCGACGCCTTCCTGCGGGGCCGGGGGGCGGCGCCGTTCAACATCCGCGCCGACTACCTGGCGTACGTGGACGGCCGGCCGCGGCTCGACGGGGTGCGGACGTTCCTGGCCTCGCGCGGCGTCTCGCTGCCGGAAGGCGGCCCGCGCGACGAGCCGGGGGCGCCGACCGTTCACGGGCTCGGGCTGGCCAAGGACGCGTTGTTCCAGGAGCAGATCGACAAGCACGGTGTGGCCGCGTTCCCCTCGACCGTCGCGCTGCTGCACGAGTTGCGGCGCCGCGGTGCCCGTACGGCGGTGGTCTCGGCCAGCAGGCACTGCCGCGCGGTGGTGGCGTCCGCGGGCCTGCTGCACCTGTTCGACGCGGTGGTCGACGGCAACGACGCGGCCGGGCTGGGGCTGCCGGGCAAGCCGGATCCCGCGCTGTTCCTGGAGGCGGCCCGCCGCCTGCAGGTGTCCGCGGCCGAGGTGGCGGTCGTCGAGGACGCGTTGCCCGGTGTCGAGGCCGGCCGCAGGGGCGGGTTCGGGCTGATCGTCGCGGTGGACAGAAGCGGCTCGCAGGAGGCGGCGATGCGCGCGGCCGGAGCCGACGCGGTGGTGGCCGACCTGGCCGACGCGAGCGTGACCGGGCGGGTGCCCGTGGGGCGGCGATGAACGCCTGGACGCTCGTCTACGAGGGGTTCGATCCCGCCGGCGAGGGGCTGCGCGAGGCGCTGTGCACGCTCGGCAACGGCCGGTTCGCGACGCGGGGGGCCACCCCCGACGGGCGGGCGCGCACCCCGGGCACGTACCTGGCGGGCTGCTACGACCGGCTCGACTCGGTCGTGGCCGGCCGTACGGTGACGAACGAGGACATCGTCAACCTGCCCGACTGGCTGCCGCTGGCGTTCGCCACGCCGGAGTCCGGCTGGTTCCGGCCTGAGGAGGACGGCCTGCTGCGCTACCGGCACGAGCTGGACCTGCGGCACGGCGTGCTGACGCGGGAGCTGCGCTGGCGCGACGGCGCGGGCCGGGTAACGCACGTACGCCAGCGCCGCCTGGTGTCCATGGCCGACCCCGCGCTGGCCGCGCTGGAGACCACGTTCACCGCGGAGAACTGGTCGGGGCCGATGCGGGTGCGCTGCACGCTGGAGGGCCGGGTGGCGAACTGCGGCGTGGCCCGCTACCGCGACCTGCGCGGCGACCATCTCACCGGGCACGAGACGGGCGCGGACAACGGCATGGCCTGGCTGACGGTGACCACGCGCAACGCGCACGTCATGGTGGCGCTGGCCTCCAGGATCGACGGGGACACGCCGTCCGCGCGGCCCACGCTGGGCGGCGACCACATCACCTCCGACCACGTGCTCGACCTGGCCGAGGGCGAGCCGGCCCGGATCACGAAGACCGTGGCGCTGACGAGCTCGCGCGACCCCGCCGGCCACGACCCGCGCTCGTCGGCCCTGCGTCACGTACGCCGCGCGCCGCGCTTCGACGAGCTGCTGGCCCGCCACACGTCGGCGTGGGAGTGCCTGTGGCGGCGGGCCCGGCTCGACGTGGACGGCCCTGAGCTGTCGCAGCTCGTCCACCTGTACGTCTTCCACCTGCTCCAGACGCTCTCCCCGCACACCGCCGACCTCGACGCCGGGGTGCCCGCCAGAGGGCTGCACGGCGAGGCGTACCGGGGGCACGTGTTCTGGGACGAGCTGTTCGTGGAGCCGTGGCTGAACCTGCGTTTTCCCGAGATCTCGCTCGGCCTGCTGCGCTACCGCTGGCGGCGCCTGCCCGAGGCCAGGGACGCGGCCGCGGAGGCCGGGTACGAGGGCGCGATGTTCCCGTGGCAGAGCGGCAGCGACGGGCGCGAGGAGACGCAGAGGCTGCACCTCAATCCCCTCTCCGGCCGCTGGCTGCCGGACAACTCCCACCGCCAGCGCCACGTCGGCCTGGCCATCGCCTACAACGTGTGGCACCACTACCTGGCCACCGGCTCGATGCCGCCGTGGTGCGCGGAGCTGGTGCTCGACATCGCCAGGTTCTTCGCCTCGCTGGCCGAGCTGCGCGACGGCCGCTACGAGATCCGCGGCGTCATGGGCCCCGACGAGTATCACGACGCCTACCCGGGCTCCGACGAACCCGGCGTGGCGAACAACGCCTACACCAACGTCATGACCGTGTGGCTGATGACGCTCGCCCGCGAGACCGCCGTGCTGGCGCCGCAGCTGGCGCCACCGGCCGCCGAGCTGGCCCTCTGGGACGACGTCAGCCGCCGCATGCGGGTCGACTTCCACCACGGCGTCATCAGCCAGTTCACGGGGTACGGCGACCTGCTGGAGCTCGACTGGGAGCGTTATCGCGGCGTGCGCCGCCTGGACCGGGCGCTGGAGGCGGAGGGCGACGACGTCAACCGCTACCAGGCCTCCAAGCAGGCCGACACGCTCATGCTCTGTTACCTGCTGGGCGACGAGCAGCTGACCGCCATCCTGGAACGGCTCGGCTACGCGCCCGACCCCGGCCTGATCTCCAGGACGATCTCCTACTACCTGCGGCGCACCAGCCACGGCTCCACGCTCAGCGCCGTCGTGCACGCCTGGATCCTGGCCCGCCGCAACCGGGAGCGGTCCTGGGAGTTCTTCATCGAGGCCCTCACCGGCGACGTCAGGGACGTGCAGGGCGGCACGACAGCGGAGGGCATCCACCTGGGAGCCATGGGCGGCACGCTCGACCTGCTGCAGAGCTGTTACCTGGGCCTGGAGCTCGAACGGGGCGGGCGGCTGCGGCTGGACCCGCTGGTGCCCGACCGGCTCGGCCTGGTGTGCATGCCGCTGCGTTACCACGGGCGCCAGATCTTCGTCGACGCCGACCATCGCGAGGCGCGCATCAACGGCACCGTGCGCCGCACCTATACGCGAGGAGATGTGATCATGACTGGTACCGGCGATTTCGGACGCCGCATCATTCACCACCGCGAACGTCTCGGCTTGACCCGGGAGCAGGTCGCCGACAAAGCCGACATGTCGCCCGGTTACGTGAAATATCTGGAAGAGAACGCCGACACGCCCGACACCGGCGCCCTCTACCGCCTGGCGGACGCCCTGCAGACCACGGTCGAGGAGCTGCTCGGCGGCGGCCGGGACCGTCCGCCCGGACGCGGCCCCGCCATGGCCCATCCCACCCTGGAGGTGCTGGACCGGGAGGAGTGCCTGCGGCTGATCGAGTCCGGCGGGATCGGGCGGGTGGCCTTCAACGGCTCGCACGGGCCGACGGTGCTGCCCGTCAACTACAAGCTGCACAACGGCGACATCGTCTTCCGCACCGCGGCCGGCGGCGCCATGGACGACGACCTGCGCAGCGGGGTGAAGGGGGTCGACATCATGATCGCCTTCGAGATCGACCGGATCGACGAGGTCAACCGCGAGGGCTGGAGCGTCCTGGTGCAGGGTCCCGCCCACCACGTGCCGGCCGAGGAGGTGGCGGACGCGGCGGGCTCCGGCGTCACCCCGTGGGCGGGCGGCGAGCGGCTCCTCTACGTCCGCATCTCCCCGCGGCAGATCACGGGCCGCCGCATCCACGGCGTGTGACCGCAACTCACGGGGCGCGTACCACGGCGACCGGGCAGTGGGCCCGCTGGAGCACGCCGTGGCTCACCGTGCCGAGCACCGTCGCGGTGAGCCTGCTCAGCCCGCGCGACCCGACCACCGCCAGGTCGGCGTCGCTGGACGCGCGTACCAGCGCGGGAACCGGGTGCCGGTCGACGAAGGAGTCCTCGATCGGCACGTCCGGATACATCTCCCGCCACGGCTCCATCGCCGCCTCCAGTTCCTGGCCGAACCCGGCTCCCGGCAGCGGCCCGTACCCCACGGGGTGGGGCGCCAGCACGGACACCTGGCGGCCGTACACGACCCGGACCCGCGCTCTGCGCGCGTTCGCCTGCTCCAGCGCGTACGCCATGGCCGCGTCGGCGTCGGCGGACCCGTCGTACCCCACCACGACCTCGCCACGTTCCGGCCCGGGCGGCTCGTGCACGATGACCGCGGGGCAGCGTACGTGCCCGGCCAGCGCGAACCCGGTGGAGCCCAGCATCAGGCCGGCGATCGCGCCCCGTCCCCTGCTGCCCAGCACCAGGCTGTCGGCGTCGGCGCCCTCGGTCCGCAGCCGCTCGACCACCGCGCCGGTGATCAGCACGGCCGTCGTCTCCACCTCGGGCGCGATGGCGCGTACCCTCTCGACGGCGTCCGACAGCAGCGCCTCGCAGCGCTCGCTCAGTGTCAGGCGCGTGCCCGCCAGCGGCCGCTCCGGCTGCCACGGCTCGCGTACGTGCACGATCCGCAGCGGCCGCCCGCGCCGCGCGGCGTCGTCCACGGCCCACGTCAGCGCGGTCCAGGCCCGGTCCGTCCCGTCGATCCCGACCACGATCGGTCCGCTCATCGCCGCCCTCCCGTCCGGCCTGTCCCTGTCCCGCACAGCTACCCCGGAGCGGGGAGTCATTCAGCGGCAGCCTGTCGCGCCGAACACCAGGAAGTTGGTCGACTCGTGCTCGTCGAAGTTGTCATCGGAGCCGATCACGAGCGTGCACTCGCCGTCGGCCAGGCGCGGTCCCCAGGCGAGGCTCTCCCAGTTCTGTACCGGGGGCCGGAAGGTGCCCAGGTCGAAGACCAGGCGCTTGGTCACCGCGCGGTACGGCCCGCTCGCCAGTGCGGCCGTCTGCAGCACATTGGTGGCGTCTCGCAGGTTGATCTCGTAGAGCTTCGCGCGGTAGCCGGTGCCCTCGACCCAGGAACGCTCCAGCGCCAGGTAGCGGGACTCGTCGATGGCCAGCAACTCGGACACGCCGGTGTCCGATTGCCCCGTGGGCGGGACGGGCGCGGCGGGCAGCGGGTCGAGCGGGTAGGCGTACTGGCCTTTCAGGGTGCCCTGGCGGCTCCACACGGTCAGCCGCGCGGGCGCGCCGCGTTCGGCCGTCGGCGGCTGCCCGTCCTCGTAGCGCGGGCCCTCGGTCACGGCGGTGATCGTATTCCTGGACACGGCCAGGCCTTCGAACCCGAAATTGCGCCGCGGCCCGGTCTCGCCGGTCGTGAGCTGCAGGTTGTCCGGGAGGGGCAGAGCGCTCGTGTGCCGGCCGCGGTGGTCCATCGAGCGCACCGCCGGGGACGACACCGGAATATCCGGATTTCGGGTGTCCGGTCGATCCCCTTCGTCGCCCCAGAACAGCCGCCGGCTCCACCGGTCGTACCTGATGGACTCCGGATCGGCCGACCCCTGCTTGCCGTAGGCCGGGTACGGTGTCCCGTCGGCCCTGAGCATCGTCGTGACCCCCGTCAGGCGTATTCCGGAGAACGCCCCCGACCGGCGGTCGATGTCGAGCCGCCCGGTGTAGAAGCGGGCCGGGTTGTAGCGCCAGCGGTCGTCGGAGACGAAATACCACGTGTCGGTGCGGGGGTCGCGGTCGATGCCGGACAGACCGCCCACGGTGGTCCCCGCGAACTGCACCAGGTGCGGCACCCGCTGCTCGCCCAGGAAGCGTGTGATCCGGACGGACTCCGGCGGCGCGCTTTCGGCCGCCGCAGGCGGTGCGGCGCTCACCACCATCGTGAACGCGATGGTTATTTCCATTGTTTTCCGCGAACGACCCATATGATCCCCCGTAATTCCACCGGCCGTCGAGCGAAATCGACGGAGGACATGAAATCGCGGATCACCAGGGAAGTCCACGGACGCCAAACTCGCACGTCACCATAGAAATCAGGCAAATTCCCATTTTTCCGGCGCCCGTGCCGCATATCTTCCGGACATTAAGAAATGTCAGGAAGCGTGAGGAGGTGCAGGGTGCCGTCGCGGAGCACCACGGCCGAGACGTCCAGCACGCCGGCGTCGCCGTCGGCCTTCACCGCCGCGCCGGCCCAGGCCCCGGCCGCGCTGCGCGCCCGGTTCCACACCCCGGACCCGGGCACCACGGTCTGCACCTCCAGCCCGCCGTCCGGCAGAGCGGCGCTCGACAGGGCGGTCACCGACCCGTTGGCGTCGATCTTCACCGAGCTCGCCCACACCCCGCCCGTACCGCGCGAGCGGTTCCACACTCCCGCGCCCGGCACCGCGGTCTGCACCTGGAGCGTGCCGTCGGGCAGCCCGGCGGCCGAGAGCGCGTGCACGGCGCCGTTCTCGTCGATCTTGACGGAGCTCTCCCACTCACCGCCGGCGCTCCGCGTGCGGTCCCAGACCCCCGCCCCCGGCACCAGCGTCTGCACGTGCAGGCTGCCGTCCGGCAGGGCCGCCGCCGACACGTCGGAAACGGAACCGTTGCCGTCGATCCTGACCGAGCTCTCCCACTCACCGCGGGCACCCCGCGTGCGGTCCCAGACCCCCGCCATCGGCACCAGCGTCTGCACGTGCAGGGTCCCGTCCGGCAGGGCCGCCGCCGAGATGCGGGAGATCGAGCCGTTGTCGTCGATCCTGACGGCCCGCTCGTCCCACTTCCCGGACGGGCTGCGCCCGCGGTCCCAGACCCCGCTGCCCGGCACGAGGGTGAGCACGTGCAGGCTGCCGTCCGGCAACGCCGCCACGGCCACGTCGGAGATGCCGCCGTTCGCGTCGATCTCGGTCGCGCCGGAAGCCCAGGCGCCCGAGGGGCTGCGGGTGCGCTCCCACACCGTGCCGCGCAGGCTCTGGTCGGCGACGCCGTAGTACGGGCTCCACACGCGCGCCTTGTAGAAGGCCGCGCCCGTGCGCCTGCGCGTCATGGCGGGCGCGAAGAAGTCGACGGTGTCGGTGCACCAGGTGCTGTCGAGGACGGCCCTGCGCTGGATGTCCTCGCGCAGCGTCGGCCGGGCGGGGGTGCCCTCCACGGCGAGCGCCGTCAGGATGTGCTGTCCGGACGCGGGGTCCTGGCCGATGACCCACAGCCGCCTGATCGCCGGGTCCCACAGAGCGGCGTGCGCGTCGGTCAGCTCGAACTCGGCGTACGTGGCCGCGTTCGGCCCCTGCGAGGACGCGTACACCCTGACATAGCCTCCGGTGGAGGCGGCGACCGCGATGTTGCCGTCGGGCAGCAGCTCGGCGGCGTGCAGGTTGCCCGGCAGGATCCGTGCCCACTGGCGGACCCCCTCCGGATAGGACACGATGGCCGCGATGCCCCGGCTGCCTCCGGCCGCGACGACGACGCTCTGCGCGCCGGACGGCCTCGTGCGCAGCTTGAAGCCGGCGATGAGCCCGAACGCCGACACCTCGTCGCCGGAGAACCGGCCGGGCGTGATGCTCGGCTCCCACGACCACTTCACGGCCGCCGGACTGTTCCAGTCGGTGACGGCGGGATCGAAGGCCAGCAGTCTCCTGCCCCTCTGGTCTCCTCCGGCGACCCAGTAGTCGCCCGGCGCCGCGGGGGCGCCCCGGGCGGGGACGGCCAGGCCGGCCAGCATGACGGCGACCATCGATAACACCCGCACGCGCTTCCTCCTTCGACGACGACCCACCGATTATCCGTGGACCGGCCCCGGCGCCCAATGCCGTCGACGCTGCTTCCACGCCGCCTCCCGCACGCGTCGGCGGTCAGTCGTGCGGGGCTAGGGACGGGTGCCGATGACGGCGGTGGCGTCCAGTTTCTCCGAACGCTCGACACGGGCGCGCAGCCCGGCGCCCGCCACGGCCACGGCGGTGGCCTCCGCCTGGCGTTCGCTCGTCTCGACCAGCAGGTGGCCGCCCGGCGCCAGCCACCGCGGCGCCCCGGCGATCACCCGCCGGGCGACGTCGAGGCCGTCGCCTCCTCCGTCGAGCGCCGTCAGCGGCTCGTGCAGCCTGGCCTCGGACGGCAGCAGGCCGATCGACCCCGACGGCACGTACGGCGGGCTGGCGATGAGGAGGCCGACCCGGCCGCGCAACGACGAGGGCAGCGGCTCGAACAGGTCGCCCTCGTGGACGTGCGCGCCCGGGAGGTTGCGCCGGGCACAGCGCACGGCGGCCGGGTCGAGGTCGGCGGCGTGCACCTCGGCCCCGCCTCCCCCGGCGCCGGCGAGCTCGGCGATCACTGCGGCGCCCATCGCGCCCGTGCCGCAGCACAGGTCGAGGATCACGGGTGGGCCCGCGGTCGCGCGGGCCAGTGCGACGGCCCGGCGGACGAGGAACTCCGTGCGCGGCCGGGGCACGAACACCCCCGGCTCGACGACGACGCGCAGGCCGCAGAACTCCGCCCAGCCCAGCACGTGTTCGAGCGGCTCGCCGGCGACCCTCCTGGCGACCATGGCGGCCAGGACCTCGGGGGTCGGTGCGGTGGAGACGAGCAGTGCCGCCTCGTCCTCGGCGAACACGCAGCCTGCGGCGCGCAGCCTCGTGACGATCTCAGCGGTCTGGACGGGTGACGAGAAAACAGACATGGAAGCCTTCCGGGATGCCGATGGGCGCTCCCGCGGTCACCTGATCCCGGTGGTCCGCCTGGCCGGGAAGGGGAGCACCCAGCCTGTCACAGCGGTAATGGGTCTCACCTCCCTGGCCGGTCCGTTCGGGGATGGTCACGCTAGCAGATCCCTGTCGCAAAGGTCCTGTCCGTCCCCCGATCACCGGCCTACATTCATGGTGGAGAGCGGAACGGGGGCACGGCATGGGTCCTGTGGTGATCACTGGCGGTTTCGGGCGGGTGGGCAGCCTGGTGCGGCCCGCGCTGCTGGCGGAGCACCGGCTGCGCGTCGTCGACCGGGTGGCCGGGGCGACTCTGCCCGGCGAGGAGTCCATGGTGGCCGACCTGGCCGAACCAGGGGTGGCCGAGCGGGCGCTGGCCGGGGCGTCCGGGCTGGTCCACCTCGCGGGCGACCCCAGGCCGCACGCGACGTGGGAGGAGGTCTACCGCGCCAACGTGGCGCTCACCCGCCGCGTGCTCGACGCCGCCGCCGGACAGGGCGTGCCACGGGTGGTGCTGGCCAGCACGGTGCACGCCATGGGCGAGTACAACCGGCCGGAGCACCGTCCGGTGGACCCGGCGTGGGAACCCCGGCCCTGCTGCGCGTACGGGCTCAGCAAGGTCATCACGGAGAACCTCGGCCGGCTGCACGCGGAGCTGACCGGCGCTTCCGTGGTCTGCCTGCGGCTCGGCTCGACCGGCTACGCGCTGGACGAGGCGAGGTACCTGGGCATGTGGCTGTCCGGCCGGGACGCGGGCGCGCTGCTGCTGGCGGCGCTGACGGCCGGTCCTGGGTGGAGCGTGCACTTCGGCATGTCGGCCAACACCCGGCGGCACTGGGATCTCGCCTCGGCCGGGAAGCTCGGCTACGAGCCGCGCGACGACAGCGAGCCGTACGCCGGGACCGCCGGGCCGCCCACGGTGATGATCTGCCGCATCTTCGACGGTGCGGACAACCCACCCGCGCAGGCCTGAACGGGGGTCAGGCACCGTCGTGGTGACCGCGCGGCGCGGGGGTCAGGCGGACTTCCCGCGCCGTTCACCGTCGTGGCGGCCGCGCGGCACGAGGGTCGGGCGCAGCGTCACGGGCAGGGAGGCCAGGCGCAGCGTGCCCGGGTCGGGGGTGTACGCGGCGTCACCGGCGAGCGCCAGGCCGGGGAAGCGGCGCAGCAGCGCGCCGAGCGCGGCGCCCGTCTGCACCCGGGCCAGCGAGGCTCCGACGCAGAAGTGCGGGCCGTGCGCGAACCCGAGGTGACCGGACGCCTCCCGCCGGATGTCGAACGTGCCGGGATCGTCGAACACGCGGGGGTCCCGGTTGGCGGCGGCGATCGCGGCGGTGACGGGCTCTCCCTTGGGGATGAGCACGCCGCCGATCTCGACGTCCTCGGCGGGGAAGCGCGGGATCGTCAGCAGCTGGGGGCCGCACCAGCGCATCAGCTCCTCGACGGCGCGCGGCATGAGCTCCGGGCCGGCGCGCAGGGCGGCGAGCTGCTCGGGGTGGCCGAGCAGGGTGACCACGGCGTTGGCGATGAGGTTGACAGGCGTCTGGCCGGCCAGGACCAGCTGCCAGACCATGGTGACCAGCTCGGCCTCGCTGAGCCGGTCGCCGTCCTCCTCCATGACGCGGACGAGGTCGGAGACCAGGTCGTCGCCGGGCTCGGCGATGCCGCGGGCGACGGCCGCCGTGGCGCCCTCCATGATGGCCGGGATGGCCTCCCGCAGGCCCTGGCCGTGCCCGGCGGCGACGGCGGCGCCGTACTCACGCCAGCGGGGGCGGTCGGCGGCGGGGATGCCGACCAGCTCGCAGATCACCTCGATCGGCAGGGGCCGCGCGAAGTGGGCCAGCAGGTCGACGGCGCCGTCCCCGGCGGCGTGCCCGGGCAGCTCGTCGAGGAGGCGGTCGGCGATCCGCTCCATGCGCGGCCCGAACGCGGCGGCCTTGCGCGGCGTGAACGCGGGAGCGACCAGCCGGCGCAGCCGGGAGTGCTCGGAGCCGTTCAGCACGGACATGGTGCGCATGTATCGCCGACAGTGCTCGGGCACGTCGAACTGCAGGTAGCTGTCCACGCTGGTCTTCAGGCGCGGGTCGCTGAGCATCGCCCTGGCCTCCGCGTGCCGCGTCACGGCCCAGAAGGGGCCGAACCCGGGCGCGGCCAGCCGCACCACGGGCGACTGCTCGCGCACCTGGGAGAACGCGGTGAGCGGGTTCCCGAGAACCGCGGGGTCGCTCAGGTCGATCTGGGGCACCTCGGTCATCGCCGCTCCTCACCAATTCACATGATGATGACATCTGGATGGTGAGAGTATCTCGATATGAGGGCGTGCGGCAACCTGAGGACGATGCGGATGCGAACCCGGGAAAATCGTTCGCCGAGGGAACCGGAAGGCGCGGACGTGCGGTCCAAGCCATGGGCGACGTTCACGCCGGCACCCCATCGCGCACCGCCCGCTCAGGTGGCGACGGTGGCCGCGATGGGAAGCCGGCCGAGGCCGCGGGCGGCCCTTCCCGTCCGCCGGCGAGAGCTGGACGCCGCCCCCGCCAACGTCACGACACGCTGCCGTCCAGCACCTTGGCGAGGAAGGCGTCCAGGTTGGCGACGGCCCGCGCGATGCGCTCGTCCACCGTCAGCGACTCGAACCGGGAGCAGTTGACGAAGCAGGCGCGCAGGTCGGGCTCGGCAATCGGTTTCATGCTCTTTCCTTGCGTACGGGATGGCGCTAGGAGGACACGCGCCAGTGGGTGAGCGCGTTGTCGAGCGCGTCGAGGATCTTCTCCCACGAGGCCTGCAGGTCGCGCGGATGGCCGAACCCGCTGCTCGCCTCGATGGCGAAGAACCCCTGGTACGTGCTGCGCAACAGGCGGATGGCATCGGTCAGGTCGGGCTCGGGCAGCCCGTAGCCGCTCAGGTGGGCGTACGTGATGGCCATGATCCGCTGGTGGCCCGAGGAGCCGGCGACGACCTCGGGTTCCACGGGCATCTGGGTGGCCTGGTAGCGGCCGGGACAGTGGCGCGCGAAGTCGCGCCAGGCATTGGCGAACCCCGCCAGCGACTCCTTGCCCGCCCGGCCCGCCGTCGCCGTGGCGAGGCGGTCGGCGAGCTCGCCCGCGGCGCGCACCGCCACCCGGGTGCGCAGGTCGCGCATGTTCTTGACGTGGGAGTAGAGGCTCGCGTCGGCGACGCCGAAGCCGCGCGCCAGCGCGGACAGCGTGATGTTGTCGAACCCGACCACGTCGGCCAGGTCGGCCGCCGCCTCCGTCACCCGGTCAGCGGTCAGTCCGGCACGCGCCATGGGCCACCTCCACTCCGCAAACCTATGCCTCCTAGGTTTTAGCCTAGAGAGGGACGGTCACGCAAGCCGGAGGATCAGAGAGCGGCGGGCAGGACCGGGCGGCCGCGCACCCCCGGGTCGGCGGCGAAGAGGGCGCCGGCGGCGGGCTGCTCGCCCCTGTCGACGTCGAGCGCGGAGGTCGTGATGAACAGCCGGTCAAGGCCGTCGCCGCCGAACGCCACCGCCGTGACCTTGCGTACGGGCAGGGTGACGACCGCGTCGAGCCGGCCGCTCGCGTCGTACCTGTGCACGGCCCCGCCCTGCCAGAGCGCCACCCACACCCCGCCCTCGGCGTCCACGGTCAGCCCGTCGGGCGCCCCCTGGGCCGGGTCGACGACCGCGAACGGCCGCCGCCCGCTCAGCCCGCCGTCCGGGGTGTAGTCGAGCACGTCCACGCGGCCGGTCCCGGTGTCGGCGTAGTAGGCCAGGCTCCCGTCGGGGCTGAAGTCGAACCCGTTGGAGATCGTCACTCCTGGCAGCACCACGCGCAGCTCCCCGCCCGGCCCGGCCACGTAGAACGAGCCGCGCCCCGGGGTGGCGTCGTAGGCCATGCTGCCGATGTAGAAGCGGCCGTCGGGGTCGCAACCGCCCTCGTTCATCCGGATGGCGGGGTCGGTCCACGCCTCGCCCAGGGAACGCAGCGGGGCGTCGAGGTCGTCGGAGTCGGACAGGAGCAGCTCGCGCTCGGCAGCGACGACGTAGCCGCCGGAGACGCGGGGCCGTACGACGGCGGCGAGCGCCCCGGCGTGCCGGCGGCGTACCCCTCCGCCGGCGTCCAGCGCGAGCACGTCACCGGCGAGCATGTCGACCCAGCGCAGCCCGCCCCAGCGGCTCGACCACACGGGCCCCTCGCCGTGCTCGGCGATGGGGTCGGTCACGGTGTACGCGGCGATGGTCATGCGGCTCTCCTCGGCGGGATCACGGGGGCGTGGTCCACGACTCTAACGGCGGCCCGCCGCCAGGCCACGGCGTCAGTACGCCACCGTGAACCTGCACCGGCGATGCCGGGGTCGCTCGGCCTCGTCGAGAAGCGCCACGGCGAGGTCCTCCATGGAGATCACCGAGCGGCCGTCGGCGCCGACCAGCAGCTCGTCGGCGCCGAGCCGGTAGCGGCCGGTGCGCTCGCCCGGCTCCAGCAGCGCCGGCGGGCTCAGGTAGGTCCAGTCGGCGCGCGGGGCCGCGCGGCAGGCGGCGAGCTGGGCTTCGCAGGCCAGCGCGATGGGGCGCCAGGAGGGCGGGAAGTCCGGCGTGTCGACGACGGTGAGCCCGCCCGTGCCGGGCACGGTCAGCCGGGCACGGTCAGCCCGGCCGCGCCGCCGACGAGCAGCAGCCGCACGCCGGTGGCCGAGACCCCGGCCAGCAGGGACTCGGCGGTGCCCACCAGGTCGTGCTCGTGGCCGGGCGCGGGACGGGTGGCGCTGATGACCAGATCCTGCCCGGCGCTGAGCGCGGTGACGTCGCCGATGTCCGACGCGTCGCCGCGGCGGACCTTCGCGCCTGGGTGCGGCAGCGGACGGCGGGCGGGGTCGCGGACGACGGCGGTGACGTCGTGGCCGCGCGACAGCGCCTCGGCCAGCGTCCTGCTGCCGACGGCTCCGGCGGCGCCGAAGAGGGTGATGCGCATGACGGTCAGGATTCCTTTCCCGCGAGTACGGCCTGCGCCGGCCGCGGCCGGGCCGGGCGGAGCTGGGCGGCGACGAGCGCGGCCAGGACGACGACCGCGCCGAACGCCTGGGCGGCGGTGAGGCGCTGGCCGAGCACCAGCCAGCCGAGCGCGGTGGCGACCACGGGGCTGAGCAGGCCGAGGAACGTCACCTGGGTCGCCGACAGCCGTCCCAGTCCCCAGAACCACAGCGCGTAGGCGAAGGCGGAGCCGATGACGGCGAGATAGGCGTACCCGGCGAGGTTGGCGGTCGTGAGGACGGCGGGCGGCGGCCCTTCGACGAGCAGGGCCACGGGGAGCAGCAGCAGGCCGCCGGCGACGAGCTGCCAGCCGGTGGTGGCCAGCAGCGGCGCGGGCGAGCGCCACCGCTTGCTCAGCACGACCCCGGTGGCCATGACGGCGGCGCCGCCGAGGGCCGCGGCGACGCCGAGCGCGTCGAGGCGCGCGTCGGCGCGCAGCACGAGCAGGCCGACCCCCGCCACGCCCGCCACGGCCGCCAGCGCGGTGCGCAGGGACAGGCGCTCGGCGAGCAGCCCGGCCGACAGCAGCGCGACGAGCAGGGGCTGTACGGCCCCGACGGTCGCGGCCACCCCGCCGGGCAGCCGGTAGGCGCCCACGAACAGCAGCGCGAAGAACACCCCGATGTTCAGCGCCCCCAGCACCAGCGAGCGCCACCACCAGATCCCCTCCGGCAGGCGCCTGGTGATCGCCAGGAGGAGCAACCCGGCGGGCAGGGCGCGGATCAGCGCCGCGAGCAGGGGCCGGCCAGGCGGCAGCAACTCGGTGGTGACCAGGTAGGTCGTCCCCCAGATGGAGGGGGTCAACGCGGTCAGCAACACGATTCCCGTTCGATTTCTTAGCACTAAGACAAAGTAGCTCACTACTAAGATACTTGCCTACGTGATGTACCTCACCGCTAAGACATCGCTAGGCTGGAGGAGTGGCAGATCACGTCGACCTCGTGCTTGAACAGTGGGCCGCCCAGCGCCCTGACCTGGACGTCTCCCCGATGGCGGTCATCGGCCGGCTGTCGCGGCTGTCGCGGCTGATCACCGCGGAGCTGCGCCGCACCTTCGACGCCCACGGGCTCGACGCGGCCTCGTTCGACGTGCTGGCCACGCTGCGCCGCAGCGATCCCCCGCACCGGCTGACGCCCGCCGAGCTGATGCGCGCGTCCATGGTCACCTCGGGGGCCATCACGCAGCGGCTCGACCGCCTGGAGGCGCGCGGCCTGGTGACGCGCGCCCCGAGCGACCTGGACGGGCGCGGCGTCCACGTGACCCTCACGGACGAGGGACACACCTTGATCGACGAGGTGCTGCCGCACCACCTCGCGACGGAGCAGCGCGTGCTCGCCGCGCTGCCGGCGGAGCGGCGCGACGACCTCGCCGACACGCTGCGCGCCCTGCTGGAATCCCTCGGCGACACGACCGGCCCCGCCTGAGCCCCGGCGCACCCCGGCCATGCGCGGCGCCCGCTGGTGGACCGCCGCTGGTCGCGGGGTCAGCGGCGGCGGCCGGCGCCGCGCGCTCTTCCTCCGCCCCTGGCGCGGGGCCGGGACGGCCGGTCCTGCGGAGCGGACCAGTGCGCCGGGCGGGTGAGCGCGGCGGGCAGGCGCGTCGCCCGGTCGCCCTTGGCGGAGTCGAGCTGGGGCTGGGTGAGGAAGAGGGCGCCGTCGAGATCGGCTCCCGACAGGTCGGCCCCGCGCAGGTCGGCCCCGATGAGGTCGGCCTGGCGCAGGTCGGCTCCCCTCAGGTCGGCCCCGATCAAGTAAGCCCCGCGCAGGCTGGCCGCGCGCAGGTCGGCGCCGCTCAGGCGGGCGCCGATCAGATCGGCCCCCCGGTGATCCCTGCCGGCACGCCCCGCCCTCACGAGCTCGCTGACCCGCAGCAGCAGCGTGTTGACGCGCACCCGCTCCGCCTCCACGTCGACCTTCTCCAGCTCGCCGGCGCTGCGCAGGGTGAGGCGCTCGGTCGCGGCGAGGGCCTCGGCCAGCTCCGCGTGCACGGGCCGGGCGGCGTCGAGCGCCAGCGCCTCCGCCAGATACCACAGCAGCTCGTGCAACTGCCGCATGACCGGGAACACGGAGTACATCAGCCGGGCCGTGCCGGGCGCCTCCCGCCAGCTCGTGCCCTCGAACGTGACCTGCGAGACCTTCTGCCCCGCCCCGAAGCAGTCGAAGACCGTGCAGCCGCCGAAGCCGCTCTGCCTGAGCCGGTCGTGGATGGAGCAGCGGAAGTCGTCGCGCAGATTGCGGCAGGGCTGGCCGGCGTCCTTGTCGGCGGCGAAGTCGGCCGAGGCCGAGAACGGCAGCGCCACGCAGCACAGCCCGAAGCAGCTCTCACAGTCGGCCAGCAGGCCGAGCTCGCGCGGGTTCGTTCCGGGCAAGTGCAGGTCTCCTCACAGGTGACGGGGTGCGGCCCATCCACCCTAGTCAAGGATGCGTGTACGGCGTCGTGGTGGTGAGCGTGGCGAACCCCAGCCGCTCCAGGATGGGACGACTCTGGCTGGACGCGTCCACCTGCAGGTAGGGGTGGCCGAGCGCGACCGCCTCGCGGGCACGCCAGGCGACCAGCGCGCGGTAGACGCCCCGCCCGCGCCATCCGGGCACGGTGCCGCCGCCCCACAGCCCGGCGAAGCCGGTGCCGGGATACAGGTCCAGCCGGGCGGCGCTGACGGGCTCGTCGCCGGCCAGGGCGAGCACGGCGTTGAGCGTGCCGGCCGCGAGCTGGTCGAGGAGCTGCCTCCTGAGGTGGTCGCCGTGGCGCTCCCCGACGTGGCCGAACGCGCGGTCGTGCACGCCGGCCATCAGCTCCACGCCGTCCGCGCCGGTCACCGGGACCAGGCGTACGCCCTCCGGCTCGGCGGGCGGGCCCGCGGCAATCGCGGCGGACTCGGCCACCATGACCGTCTCCTGCGGCTCGGCGGTGAACCCGGCTGCCAGCAGCCGGTCGCCGAGGTCGGCGGGGCGGTCGTGGGCGTACAGCTTCCACTCGAACGTCAGCCCCAGCGACCCGAAGTGCCGCACCTGCCCGGCGATCGCCGCGTCCGCGTCCCGCTCGTCGAGGCCGGACCACAACACGCCGTTCCAGCCGTGCGCGGGGCCGGTCTGGCGCACCACGCCGTCCACCCGCTCGACCCGCATTCCCGGCCCGTCGGGGCGGGCCTCCCGCCGCAGTTGCCGGTCGAACAGGGCCAGCACGTCGTCATGGTTCACCCGGACACCTCAGCATCCCCTGGACGTGCCGGGCAACCGGTTTACCCGCCGTAACGCCGCTGCCGCGCCGCGAAGCTCCGCAGCGCGCGCAGGAAGTCGATCTCGCGGAAGGCGGGCCAGTACGCCTCGCAGAAGTACAGCTCGGAGTAGGCCGACTGCCAGAGCAGGAAGTTCGACATGCGCTGCTCGCCGCTGGTGCGGATCACCAGGTCGGGGTCGGGCTGCCCGGCGGTGTACAGGTGCGGGGCGATGTCGTCGACGGTCAGCGTCGAGGCCAGCTCCACCATGGACTGCCCCGACTCGGCCCGCTCGTACAGCAGCTCGCGCAGGGCGTCGACGACCTCCTGGCGGCCGCCGTACCCGATGGCCAGGGTGAGGTGGAAGCCGGTGGCGCACGTGCGGGTCGCCTCCACGGCGCTCTTGAGGGCGCGGGCCGTGGTGTCGGGCAACATGTCGAGCATTCCGGCGACGTGGACCTGCCACCGGGCGTCGGGCCGGTCGAGCTGCTCGGCGACCATGCGTTCGATGACACCCAGCAGGGAGGCGACCTCCTCGTCGCCGCGGCGCTGGAGGTTCTCCGTCGAGCAGAGGAACACGGTCAGATGGTTGATGCCCAGCCCTTCGCACCACGCCATGACGTCGGCGATGTGCTCGGCGCCGGCTTTGTGGCCGAGGCCCGGATGCGCCAGGCCCTTCTGCTTGGCCCAGCGCCGGTTGCCGTCGATGATCAGGCCGACGTGGCCCGGGAGCGGGCCCGCCATGACCTGCCGGCGCAGGCGCCGGGCGTAAAAGGCGTGAAGGAGGTCAGTCGTCTGCACCCTCACAGGATGGCGTGCCCGGACGGTCGGTATCGGATCTTTCCGGATTTCCGTCGCTGATCCGTACCAGCTTGTCGGGGTTGGTGACGGCGTAGATGCCGGCCACCTGCTCGCCGTCGGGGGTCAGGTCCAGCACCATCATGCCGAACGGCGCGTCGCCGTCGAACAGCACGGCCGACGGGTCGCCGTTGATCTCCCGGTAGCGCACGTCCAGCCCTTCCGGTACGCGCCCGGGGCCCGCGGCCAGGAGCCTGGCCACCTTGTCACGGCCGTGGACGGGACGCAGGCGGGCGGGCGCGGGGGCCTTGCCTCCGCCGTCCGACCACAACGTCACGTCGGGTGCCAGCAGCCGCAGCAGCGCCGCCAGGTCGCCGCCGAACACCGCCGCCAGGAACTTCTCCGTGGCCTTGCGCCGCACCCCGGGGTCGACGTCGTAGCGGGGGCGCCGGGCGTGGACGTGCTCGCGGGCGCGGTGGGCGAGCTGGCGTACGGCCGCCGGCGTACGGCCGAGGATCCCGGCGATCTCGGTGTGGGCGTAGCCGAACACCTCGTGCAGCAGGAACACGACGCGTTCGAGCGGGGTGAGCGACTGGAGGACCACGAACAGGCCCATCGACACCGACTCGGCCCGCACCGCGGGGTCGGCCGCGTCCTCGCCCTCGGTGACGAACGGCTCGGGCAGCCACGGGCCGACGTACTCCTCGCGCCGCCTGCTGATGCTCGCCTGGCGGGCCAGCGCCGCGTTGACCGCGATCCGCACCAGGTAGGCGCGCGGGCTGGCGACCTGCTCACCGGCGGACGGCGCGCTCCGCCTGGCCCAGGACAACCACGTCTCCTGCAGCACGTCCTCCGCGTCGGCGACGCTGCCGAGCATGTTGTAGACGATGGAGAACAGCAGCTCACGGTGGTCGATGAAGACCTGCGTGGCCTGCTCGTCGGACATCGCGGCGTTCCTCCCTGCGCGGCTTGCGGCTGTCACGGGACATAGAGCCCGTACGCCCCGCGAGTGTGACATCGGCGCGCGAATGTGACGGGGCTCTCCTCCGGCACGCGGGCGGGGAGCGGCGGTTCCAGCGCTCGCCACTCCCCCACCTCCTAACACGTTTCACCTCCATACTCACCGGTACGCGGCCAGGCGTCGCCCCAGCCGGTGTCCCTGGCCAGCCGGTAGAGCCCGCCGTGCCGTCTGGACACCGTCACGCCGCGGACCCCGTCCTCGTCCGTGCACACCCGCAGGGACACCAGGCCCTTGCGCCCGCGCGGATGGCGCAGGACCCTGCCGCCGGCCCGCGGCCACCTCGACGTCGCGGCGGCCACGTAGGAGAACCTCTCGTCCTCGAAGCCGAGGGTGCCCGCCTTGACCCCGCGGTGCAGCGCGCTCCTCGGCAACCGTACGGAGAAGTGGCACCAGTCCTCGCTCTGCCGGATCGGGGACCGTCGTGGGGGCAGGGGGCGACGATGGTCATGCCGCGTCCGGCCAGGATCTCCCGGGCGGTGGCGACGGTGGCGTACCCGGCCGGACGGACGCCCGCCTCCACGTGGTCCCGCTCAGCGCCGGCGAGGCGCGGGCCAGGCGGCGGCCCAGGCCGATGGCGTGCGGGTCGCGTTCGACGACGGTGACCTCCTCGATGGACGGCCAGGTCGTGGCCGCCGCCCAGATGGCCGCCCGGCGAGCGAGGGCGTCAGAGCACCGCTCAAGCTGGAAGGCGTCCGCTTCGAGAAGTCGCCGTGTCCCGGTCGCTGCGCCGCTCGAAAGGCCGCTAGAGGCGACGTTGAGCGCTTGTCCAGCTCATGTTCGTCACCGGCCCGCACGGAGCCCCGGATGGGACCCTGGAGGGGCGCGAACTGGAGGGGCCGTTCGTGCTGCCGCGGCGCGGGCTGGTGCGGGAGGCGGCCGACCGGTGGTTGCGGGCGCGGCTGCCGTGGCGGCCTGAGGTGGTGGCCGAGCCGGAGGGGCACGAGGCGCTGCCGTTCTTGATCATTTGACGCTAAGGGCGGGCGGTTACCGGCGTCGGGCGTGCTTGGCCATGGCGTCCCGGTCGTTGGTCGCCTAACTGAGCAAACCGCGTCGATACCCCTCGCCGACGGCGGCGGCGCGGTCGCGGACGCCGAGTTTGTCGTAGATGTGCAGCAGGTGGGTTTTGATGCTGGCCTCGCTGATGAAAAGTTTGGCGGCCGCCTGGCGATTGGAGGCGCCGTCAGCGACGAGGGCGAGGACCTGCAGTTCGCGGTCGGTGAGGGCCGCCTTGACGGGTCGGCGTACCTGGCCCATCAGGCGGCCGGCGACCGAGGGGGACAGGACCGGCTCGCCGGCGGCGGCGGCGCGGACAGCGCGCAGGAGTTCGTCGGTGGGGGCGTCTTTGAGGAGGTAGCCAGTGGCGCCGGCTTCGATGGCGGGCAGGACGTCGGAGTCGCCGTCGAAGGTGGTCAGGACGAGGACCTTGATGTGAGGGTGGAAGTGGCGCAGGGCGGTGATGGCGGCGACACCGTCCATTTCAGGCATGCGCAGGTCCATGAGGACGATGTCGACCTCGAGTGCGGCAGCGCGGTCGATGCCTTCGCGGCCGTTGGCGGCTTCGCCGGCGACGTAAATGCCGGGTTCGGCTTCGAAGGCGGCGCGCAGGCCGTCGCGGACGATGGGGTGGTCGTCGACGATGAGGAGGCGGATCACCGGGGGGTTCCTTGGAGCGCGGGGACGGTGGCGCTGACGGCGGTGCCTTCGCCGGGCGTGCTCTCAATTTCGAGGGAGCCGCCGACGCCGCGTAGGCGTTGTCTCATGCTGCTGAGGCCGAATCCTTTGCCGTTGGGGTTGTGGTTGCCGGTGCCGTTGTCGCGGATGTCGAGCAGGACGACGGTGCCGGTGTAGGAGAGGGTGAGGCCGGCGCGGGTGGCGCCCGCGTGTTTGGCGACGTTGGCGAGGGCTTCCTGGGCGACGCGGAAGAGGGTGACCTCGATGGCGGGGCTGAGGGGGACGCGGTCGCCGGTCACTTCGACGTGGAGGTTGACGCCGGTGCTCTGGCTCCAGTTGCGGGCCAGGGTGGTCATGGCTTCGGGGAGGTGGGCGTCTTCGAGCTGCTGGGGCTGGAGGGCGGCGACGGAGCGGCGGGCTTCGGTGAGGCTGTCCTGGGCGAGGGTGAGCGCGAGTTTGACGTGGGTGTCGGAGTCCTCGACGCGTTGGGCGGCACGTAGCTGGGTGATGATGCCGGTGAGGCCTTGGGCGAGGGTGTCGTGGATCTCGCGTGCCATGCGCTGGCGTTCGTCGAGGATGCCGGCCTCGTGGGCTTGGGTGAGGAGCTGGGCGTGGAGGTCGGCGTTCTCCTCCAGGGCGGTCTGGAGGTCGTTGACTGCTTTGCGGTATCTGCGCTGCCGGTCCTCGATCTTGATGCCTGCGATGGAGCCGCCGCCGATGGCGACGGTCTGCACAGCGATGATCGCCAGGTAGAAGACGATGAGCTGGATGGTGGCCTGGGTCCAGTCGAGCGATGAGCCGTACAGGACGAAGGAAGTGGCGGCGACGGCGGCGAAGGTCCACTTGGAGGGAGCGAAGTGGGCGGCGAGGAAGAAGCCGGAGATGCAGTAGATGATGAAGCTTGGGTGGTGGAGGGTCAGCAGTGCGGCGGTGGCCAGGACGCCGGCGAAGTGAACGGTGATGACGACCCGGCGCCGGCGCACGGAGGCGGGGATGAGGGTGTGGGCGCCGAGAATCCAGGCGAGGGCCAGGGCGGTGAGCGCGAGGGTACGGGGGATCCCGCCGTTGGCCTGCTCGCGTGAGACCAGGCTGATGACCAGGGAAACAGCGAGGGTGATGTAGGGGACGATCTCGGCGACACGCTCGAAGCGTCGTTCCCAGGCGGAGAGCGGGAAGGGATCGTTCATCCGGGGCGCGCCCTCCTTACGGCGTATGGATGGGTTTCACCTGGTGGTGGCAGGTGAGGGCGAGTTTAGGCGCATGGGGATGAGGATGGCGTAGCCGTACATGAGCAGCCCCAGAGCGATCATGAAGATGATGGTGGGCCATTGCCAGATCGGCGGGAGATGCAGGGCGAGGAACCAGGAACGGTCCCCGATGCCGAAGATCTTCATGACCATCGGCACGAGGCCCTGGGGGAACAGGGGAAGCCAGGCGATGGTGTAGCTGATCGTGACGCCGATGCGGTGCTGGACGGGGAGGTCGGCGGTGGTGGGCTTGTCGGCCTGGGGCGCCGGGCCGTGCTTCATGAGGTTGAGCAGATCGATTCCATGGTTCTCGAGTCTGCGGTACGCGATCCTGCCGAGACCCCAGGCGCTGAGGGCGCCGGTCAGCACACCGGTGGCGATGCCGGCCCAGGGGTGAAGGAGGATGGCGCCGGCCGTGGGCAGGGCGGTGGCTGGGACCGCGACAAGCACGAGGTAGGCGAGGCTGGTTTCGGCGGTTTCGTCGGCGCCGGTGCTGAGCGGGTTGCCGCCGCGCTTGTGGGGGTCGGTGCCGGGGACGAGCGAGGTGACGGCGAGCAGGACGATGAGTCCGGCGCCGCCGCCGAGGAGGGCGGGGAGCAGGCCGAGTACCCACGGCCAGGCCCAGGTCAGGCCGCTGATGGTGGTGCCGGCCAGGGAAAGGGTGACGGCGGCCGGGCCGACGATGAGGAGCCAGGCCAGTTGGCGGCCGCGGACGTCGGTGCGTTCCGCGGCGGGGGTCATGAGGGTGAGCCAGAGGGCGGTGCCGTCGGCGCCGTAGAGGTTGGCCGAGGACGCGGCGGCCATGACGATCGCGATGAGTCCCGCGAAGGGGACCATGATCCAGGCGTCGAGGGCGAGGAGCAGGAGGGGGGTGACGATGGCGTAGGAGAAGGCGGTGGCGAGCAGCTGGATGCGGACGAGGTCACGCCACCAGGCGCGCAGTTCCTTGGCGGCGGCGATGCGGGCGCCGCTGGTGCTGGGAAAGGGGCGGGGCGTGCCGCGGCGGGGCGGCACGCCGCCGCGTGCGGCCGAGACGACGCGTCGTGACAGCAGACTGGCCCAGGCGGCCAGGAGGAGGGCGATCACGCCGGCATTGGCGACGAGGATGGCGAGGGCGAGGGGCCATGAGGCTTCGATGGCGGCCACGCCCCATCCGGAGGGCAGGACGCGCAGGAGGATCTGGGACCAGGAGGCGGTGTCGGTGCCGCCCAGAGCTACGGCGGGTGCCCAGCCGTTGCTGCACAGGGCGATGGCGGTGCCGGTCACGATGCCGACGGCGGCCGCGGTGGCGCGGGATCTGACGAAAAGGCCGATGAGCGCCACGATGACGCGGGAGATCATCACCATCGTGATGAGCGTGGTGACGGCCGCTACCAGGCCGATGAGCACTCCGGCCGGGCCGAAGCGCCAGCCGTACACGGGCAGGGACAGCAGGGCGATGAGGTTGACGGCGGGTGCGGGGCCCGCGAAGGCTCCGGCGAGCAGGGCCGCCGCGATCCGGCCTGGCGTGGCCGGGAGCATGGAGAAGTATTCGGGGCGGAGGGCCTCGCTGCCGCCTCCGATGAAGATGGGGCCGAAGATCCAGCCGCAGAGCCAGCCGGCCAGAGTGAGGGGCAGGTAGGCGGGCCACAGGACGGCGACGGCGATCGTCGCGAAAGCCAGGATCAGCCCGGCCGAGACTCCGGTGTAGAGGTTGGTGGCGTTGTCGCCGCGCAGGGAGTTGCGCATGAGGGCCAGCCGCATGCGGATCATGTGCTGCGCCAGGGCGGCCGGGCTGAGGGTCAGGCCGTGAGCCATGCCAGTCCCTCCGTTCCTCCGGTGCGGGCGCCGACGAGGTGGACGAAGGCGTCCTCCAGGGTTACGGCGCCGCGTACGTCGGCCAGCGGCCCGGCGGCCACGACGCGGCCGTCGGAGATGACGCCCACGTGATCGCAGAGCTGCTCGACGAGGGCCATGACGTGGCTGGAGATGATTATGGAGCCGCCGTTGGCTGCGAACCTGCGCAGGATGGTCTTGATCGTGGCCGCCGAGACGGGGTCGACGGCCTCGAAAGGCTCGTCCAGGACGAGCAGGCGGGGCGCGTGCAGGAGGGCGATGGCCAGGCCGATCTTCTTGCGCATGCCGGTGGAGTACTCGATGACCAGGGTCCGCTCGGCGGAGTCGAGTTCGAGGATCTGGAGGAGTTCGTCGGTGCGCTCGGCGACGACGGCGGGCGGCAGGCCGCGCAGCAGGCCGAGGTAGGTGAGAACCTCGCGGCCGGTGAGCCGTTCCGGCATGGCGTTGCCGTCGGGCAGCACGCCGATCAGTCCCTTGGCCTGAACGGTGTCACGCCAGACGTCGACGCCGAAGATCTCGGCGCCGCCGGCGTCGGGGCGGAGCAGGCCGACGGCCATGGCCAGGGTGGTGGTCTTGCCGGCGCCGTTGGGGCCGACAAGACCGTAGAAGGATCCGGCGGGGACGGTCAGGTGGATGTCGTCGACGGCCAGATGGTCGCCGAAGGCTTTGCGGAGTCCGATGGTGCGCAGAGCGGGCTCCCGGTGTGTTGGCATGCCTTGAAGATCTCGCGGGGGACGGGGCTGGCGGATCGTCCGGCCGGAGAGCGGGATGGTGGATTCCGGCATCAACCGATCGGTTGATGCCGGAAGGAGGCGACCCGCCTACCGGAACCGAAGTGCCGACTTACCAATCGGTATCGGCACTTCGTGGGTTCTTGGGACACCGCACAGCATGTATGTCCAGGATGGGATGCGATTCGGGGAAGGAAAGTGCCGCCTCCGCATGTTCTCGACACTTTCCTTCTGTAGTACGCCCGCGGCGGCCGACCGGCCGCCATCGTCCTGAGCGTAGAAGAGGGGACCGGCACCCCGTGGCACGCACCCTGGACGTCGCCCAGTACGGCCGCTTCCCCGAGGGCCGCTCCGAACTGCCGGACGAGGCGGTCGCCTTCGTCGCCGGCCAGGTCAAGGTCCCCGCCGCCGAGCGCCACCGGGCGCAGATCCGCACGTTCCTGGACTTCGGCGAATGCATCGTGGCCGACGCCGAACGGCTGACGCACGGCGGCTGGCCACCCACGTGTGTGATCGGAAGCGCAGGGCCGAGCGGGTACGCGTTCACAGCGCCCTCGCCCCGGCGGCCGCGTGGCTGGACCTGGCTTCGGCGAGCGGCCGCCACGCGGCCGCGGCGATGGCGGTCGTGACGGCGGCGGCCAGCCAGTACGGCGCCGTGATCGTCGTGGTCCGGGCCAGCAGCCCGCCCAGGAGAGACCCGAGTGCCGCGCCTCCGACGTCGATCAGCGCGCCGGCCCCGCTCACCCGGCCCATCAGACGGGCGGGCACGACCTGCTGCCGCAACGTCGTCGCGACCACGCCCCACACCATGGTGTGGATCCCGAACACGACCAGCACCGCCGCCGCGACCAGCGGGACGGTCGTGGCGGCCAGCGCGGCGTGGGTGCCGGCCTCGATGATCAGCCCCGCCCGCAGCAGGGCCGCCGCCCCGAACCTGGCCCGCAGCCGCACCGCCAGCGCCGTGCCGGTCAGCCCGCCGACGCCGAACGTGGTGAGCAGGAGCCCGTAGCCCACCTCGTCCAGCCGCAGCCGGTGGCGCGCGTACAGGACGAAGACCGCGAACGCCGCGCAGAACACGATGTTGGCCAGTCCCATGCTGAGCGCGAGCGTGCGCATCAGGCGGTGGCGCCACAACCACCGCAGCCCGGCCGCGATCTCGGCGCGCAGCCCGCCGGTGCCGTCCCGCGGCTGCGCGGGCACCGGCCGTACGGTGGCCACCAGCGCGGCCGCGACCGCGAACGACACCGCGTCCACCCCGAACGGCAGGGCCGCCGCGGCGGCGAACAGCCCCGCGCCGATCGGCTTGGCCAGGAACTGGTTGGCGACGGTGAAGGTGGCCATCAGCCGCGCGTTGGCGGCGGCGAGCCGCTCGGGTGCCACGATGGCGGGCACCATCGCCGCGCTGGCCGTGTCGGCGAGCGTCTCACCCGTGCCGAGCAGGAAGAACGCCAGGTAGATGACGGGGATGCCGGTCGTGTCCGTGGCCACGGAGACGGTCAGCGCGCCGAGCACCAGGGCACGCAGCAGGTTGACGGCGACGATGAGCCTGCGCCGGTCGAGCCGGTCCGCGTACGCGCCGCTGATCAGCGCGAAGAGCAGCCACGGCAGTTGCTGGGCGAAGGCGGCGCCGGCGACGAGCGCCGGGTCGTTCGTGAGGGAGGCGACGAGCAGCGGCCCGGCGGCCATGGTGATGCCGTCGCCGAGGTTGGAGACCGCGGAGGCGGCCCAGAGTCGGGTGAAGTCCGCGCCGAGCCGCGCGGAGGTGAGGGCACGCAAAAGAGCTCCTCGGAAAGAAGGGAAACGGTCGTGTGCGCGTGCGACCGCTCCAGGCGAGGAGCCTCATGCGCCGGAGTGGGTCCGGCGGCCCTGTGCCCGCGGAAGATCTGCCGCATCGCACCGCCGTCGCGGCGGTCCGACGGGCAGATCCCCGTCAGTGAGGCGTCTCGGGCCCTCGCCTCGAAGCGGCGGCGTCGGCCATGCAGGTGCGCATACGGACCCCTCTCCATCCGGTGTCACCGTTCCTGGACGTCTCCGATCTTCTGATACCGGGCCGGGGCGCGGCCACCGCTTTTCGCCCGGTGCTCCCCGAGCGGCCGCCGCGCGTGGTGCCTGCGGCGTACGTCACGCGTGGCCAGGAACAGCAGCACCGCCCACACGGCGCAGTAGGCGCCGAAAACCGCGCCCCCGCGATCGGTCACCAGCGCGCCACCCGTCATCCCCACCGCGCCCACCGCGGCGACCGCCGTGCAGACCCAGTGCGCCCAGAGCACCACCAGGTACGGCAGGCGCCCCGTGAACCGGACCCGTCCCGCCAGCAGGATCGCCATGATCACCACCCCGGACGCCACGTTGCCCCACTGCGCCAGCGCCACCTCGCCGGGCCCGTAGGGGAGGTAGCTGTCCGGCGACACCTGTGGCCCGCCGGTGACGCCCAGCTTGCCCTCCAGGGCGTAGACGACCTTCGACGCCACGTACAGACCCGTCCATGCGACACCCGCCATCACGATTCTCATGGCACCGACTCTGCCGACGGGGCCGGTGACGGGGCTCCCCCGCGAGGGGGATGGGCCTCCCCCCGAAGAGCCGTTCCCGCGGCTGTGCCCAGGGCTGTGCCCGCGACTGTGCCCACGGCGAACGGCCGCGCTCGCTCGACCGTCCCGCGGTAGCGTCCCCGGCATGGTGACGATCGGCGGCGTTGAGATCGCCTGCGAAGAGGCCGGCCCCGAGGAGCCGGCGGGCACCGTGGTCCTGGCGCACGCGGGGGTGGCCGACATGCGCATGTGGGACCACCAGTTCGCGGCGCTGTCGCGACGCCACCGCGTGATCCGCTACGACTGGCGCGGCCACGGCCGGTCCGGCGACGCCGAGGGCGAGGTCTGCCATCACGAGGACCTGCTCGCCGTCATGGACGCCATGAAGATCGAGCGGGCGGCCCTGATCGGCTGCTCGATGGGCGGCGCGTACGCCGTGGAGGCCGCGCTCGCCGCCCCCGGGCGGGTCGTCGCGCTCGCCCTGATCAGCTCGGGCCTGGCCGGTCACCGGTGGCCGCGGGCGATGCTCGATCAGGCCCGCGACCGCGTGCACGCCTCGGTGCCGCCCGACCGGCTGACCCGCTACCGCGCCGGCGCCGCGGGCCACGTCGACCCGGCCGACGTGCGCGCGATGGCCGAGGCTCACACCTTGTGGCAGGTCGCCGGCCCTGACCGCGGTCGTGATGCCCTCTCCGGCGAGGTGTGGGCGGCGGCGGTGGAGATGTGCGGGCTGGTGTTCCAACGGTCGTGGTCCGGCCCCAGGTCAGCCGAACGCCACCTCGACCCGCCCGCGGCCACCCGGCTGTCCGAGATCGCCGTGCCTGCCCTGGTGGTCAACGGCCTGTCGGACGTGCCCGGCATCCAGGAGGTGTCCGGCCTGCTCGCGGAAGGCATCCCCGGGGCCCGCCGCCTCGACCTGCCGGACACGGGTCATCTGGCTCCGCTGGAACGGCCCGCGGAGGTGACCGCGGCCCTGACGACGTTCCTCTCCGAGGTCTTCACCTGACGCGCCCGTTCACCTGCGCCGGGCGGCCTCGGCAACCCGCGCGCCGCCGTGGACCGCTCACCGGCAACCTGCTGTCCCACCTGTCGTACGAGGCACGCGAACTCGTCGAGCCCCTGGCCAGGCACGGTCTCCAGCGGCCCGGCGGCCGGGGAATGCGTGCCGGCGCGCCGCGAGCACGATCGCCAGGGCGACCGCCACCAGCGGCAGGGCCGTCCACGGCAGCGCGCCCGCGCCGGCGCCCTCCAGCACCAGCCCGCCGGCCAGCGACCCGCCCGCGATGCCGGCGTTGTACACCGTGGTCTGCATGGAGGTGGCCACGTCGGCGTTCTCCGGCCCCGACGCGTTCACCAGCGCCGTCTGCAGCAACGTCGGCACGCCTCCGAAGGCCGCGCCCCACAGCGCCACCGCCACTAGGGAGACCGGCCCCCCGAGCGCGCCCAGCACGACCATCGCCCCCGCCACCACGGCCAGCACCACCACGAGCGTCACGCGCAGGGCCCGGTCGATGACCGCGCCCACCACCCAGATCCCCGCGACCGTCCCCACGCCGAACACCAGCAGCACCGCGCTCGTCCGCCCGGCCCCGGTCAGCGCGGCGAGCGGCGCCAGGTACGTGTACACCGCCTGGTGCGCCACCAGCACCAGCACCGTCACCCCCAGCACCGTCGCGACCCCGGGAACGGCGGCGACCCGCCGCAACGGCACGCGTCCGGCCGCCGTCTCGCCGGGGAAGCCGGGGACCGTGGCCAGCACCCACCCCACCAGGACGACCGCCGCGACGGCCAGCGCGCCGAACGCGGCCCGCCATCCGAACGTCCCGGCCAGCGCCGCACCCGCCGGGATGCCCGCGCACAACGCCACCGTGATCCCGGCGGAGACGATCGCGATCGCCCGCCCCCGCCGCTCGGGCGGCACCATCCGCGCCGCGTAACCGACCAGCATCGCCCACAGGATCCCGCCCATCGCCCCGGCCAGCACCCGGACCCCGAACGTCACCGCGTACGACGAGGACAGCGCGGTCGCCGCGTTGCAGGCGGCGAACCCCACCAGCGTCCCCACCAGCACCGGCCGCCGGGCGAAGCGCCGCAGCAGCGCCGTCAGCGGGATCGCCGCCAGGAACGACGCCACCGCGTACGCCGTCACCAGGAACCCGGCCCGCCCTTCCGGCACCTCCAGCGCCGCTCCGATCTGCGGCAGCAGCCCGGCGGGCAGCAACTCCGTCATCACCGCCGTGAACGCAGCCGCGAACAACGCCAGCAGTCCCGGCCACGGCATTCTCCGGTCGTGCACCCCATCAGCCATGGGACTAGGCTGAAACCTTCACATCAGTGTGAAGGCAAATCCCAGCGGACCGAGGCCTGCCATGAGAATCGGGGAGCTCTCCCGGCGCACCGGCGTCCACACGCGCATGCTGCGCTACTACGAGGAGCAGGACCTCCTCCACCCGGAACGCGCGGACAACGGCTACCGCGTCTACCCGCCCTCGGCCGTGCAGCGGGTCCAGCAGATCCGCGGCCTGCTCGACTCGGGGCTCACGACGGAGATCATCCGCCGCATCCTCCCGTTCCTCGACGGGCCGGGCGGGATCCACCTGCACCCGGAATGCCTCACGCCCGAGCTCGCAGGCCTCCTGGAGGCGGAGGCGGAGCGCATCCAGCAGCGTATCGACTGCCTCGCCCGCAACCGCGACGCCATCCGGGCCTACCTGGCCGCCGTACGCGATCTGCGGAAATGACCCCGCCGCCCCCCTTTACGATGTAGATCATAAATTCGCTGACGGAACTCCTCGCGGAGGTGCGGCGCGGCCGCCGTACGGGCGTTCCTCGCGGCGGGATACCGGCCCGTCGGGGCGGAGGTCCTGCTTGCCTGACCGCCGTCGGGGCAGGCTGATGAGGTGCCGACCGAACAGGAGGTGACCGGCATGGGCCGCGGAAAGCTCCTGCGCCACCACCGCGAGCATTCCGGCACCATCGACCATCCACGCGCCTACGAGCTGTTCTCCCGGCTGGGCTACGCGGGGCGCAGGCGGCTGGTGTTCACGCAGTTGGCCGCAGTGGCCGGCGCCGGACCCGGCGACCGGGTGCTGGACGTGGGCTGCGGCACCGGCTACCTCACCCGCCGCCTGGCGCCGCTGGTGGCACCCGGGGGCCAGGTCGTCGGGGTGGACCCGTCGCCGCGGATGATCGCCTACGCCCGCCACCGCGCCCCGGCGAACTGCGTCTACCTGGTGGGCGAGGGGCAGGCGCTGGACCTGCCCGGCGGGCCGTTCGACGTGGTGGTCTCCAGCCTGGCCGTGCACCACATCCCGGCCGGGGCGCGGGAGACCGCCGTCCGTGAGATGTTCCGCGTGCTGCGTCCGGGCGGCAGGCTGCTGATCGCGGAGTTCCGGCCGCCGCGCCGGCCGCTCGCGCGCCGGTTGACCGGCCTGGTGAGCGGGCACGCCCTGGGGCACGACCCCAGGGAGACCCCGGCCGCACTGGTGCCGGCTGCCGGCTGCCGGGTTCCGCGTGCAGGCCGAAGGCGACCTGTGGCCGCTGCTGCGCTATCTGCGGGCGGTCAGACCGTAGTCCTGGGCGGCCCGCCCCGTTGATCAAAAAAGCGCGTGGCGCTCCCTGCCCCCACAAGATCGCTACGTATAGTGATGACGGATGTCACTTCGTGATTACAGGGGGAGATCATGAGAAGTACCCTCATCGCCACCGGCGGTGCACTGGCCGCGGCGGTCGTGGTGTTCGGGGCCGGCACGGCCGCCGCCGACTCCGGCCGGCACCCGCACCACTGTGACCTCGCGCTGAACGAAGACTCGACCTACCACCACGTGACGCATCACGGAAGGTTCGCCGGCACCCGCGACATCGACGCCTGCGCCCCCGGCCACGGGCACGGACACGGGCACGGACACGGGCACGGCAAGCCGCACCGGGGCGACCGCAGCTGGGTGTTCGACTGGCTCAGCCGCTGACATCCCGCGGCCCGCCTGATCCCGGCCCCCACCGCAGGGGTGCCGGGATCACGGCTTCTCCGCCGCGTGTTCCGGTCGTCCGCATTCGGTAGCCTGACCCGGTGCGACTTGGCGTGAACGTTCCCAACTTCGGCCCCGGCACCGACCCCTGCATCCTGCGGCGGTGGGCGCAGACCGCCGAAGGGCTGGGGCTCGACCTGCTGATGGTGTCCGACCACGTGGTGATCACCCCCGACGTGGCGCAGAAATATCCGGCGCCCTTCTACGAGCCCTTCACCACCCTCGCCTGGCTCGCCGGGTGCACCAGCCGCATCGCCCTCGGCACGACCGTGCTGATCGTCCCCTACCGGCACCCGCTGCTCGTGGCCCGCATGGCGGCCAACCTCAACGACCTCAGCGGCGGTCGGCTGGTGCTGGGTGTCGGCGTCGGGTGGGCGCGGCAGGAGTTCGAGGCGCTCGGCGTGGCGCACGAGCGGCGCGGCCGGCTGACCGACGAGCATCTCGCGGCGATTCGCGCCGCCTGGGCCGCCGAGCACGACTACCGCTCCGGCGCCATACCGATCTGGGTGGGCGGCAACAGCGACGCGGCGCTGCGCAGGGCGGCACGCTTCGGCGAGGCCTGGCACCCGCTCAGGAACACCATGTCCTACCTGCGGGAGACGTGGCCGCGGCTGAAAGACCTCGCCGCCGAGCAGGGACGGCCGGCGCCCGACCTGGCGCCCAGGATTCTGCTGCGGGTCACCGCGTCGCCCGTCACGGGCCCCGAGCGGCTCGCGGGCGAGGGCACGATCGAGCAGATCGCCGACGACCTCGAGCAACTGCGCCTGCTCGGTGCGGAGACCGTCGTCCTCGACCCCTTCTCCGGCGACCCGGACGAGACGCTCCACCCGGAGGCGGCCTGGGAGATGATCGCCGCGGTGGCCGCCCGCAGAGGCGCCCGCTGATAGCCTTTATGGCGTAAAGAGTTTGTTCCGCGTGGGGAGTTCCGCGTTGGTCGTCTTCGCCGGGCAGGGTGACGCACGCCGTTCGATGGCGCTGCTGTGGCGCACGGGAGAGCCGGGAGAGGTGCGGCCCGGCCCCAAGCCGGGGCTGAGTGTCGACGCGATCGTCGACGCCGCCATCGCCGTGGCCGACAGCGAGGGCATGGCGGCGCTGTCCATGCGCAGGGTCGGCGAGCGGCTCGGCCGCACCGGGATGGCGCTCTACACCTACGTGCCGAGCAAGGGCGAGCTGGTCGACCTGATGTACGACCGGGCCCTGGCGGAGGTGCCCACCGGGCACGACCTGAGCGGCGGGTGGCGGGCGGCCGTCACGTCGTGGGCCGAGCACGTGCTGGCGTTCTATCTGCGGCATCCGTGGGTGCTGCAGGTGTCGCAGGCGCGGCCGGTGCTGGGGCCCAACGAGTTCGCGATGCTGGACGGCCTGGTCCGGATCCTGCGCGAGACCGGCCTGCGGCCGCGCCGCTTGCGGGGGGTCGTGGCGTTGCTGTCCGACTTCGTCCGAGGCGCGGCGAGGACGGTCTCGGAGTCGCGGCAGGCGCCATCGGCGACCGGGGTGTCCGACGAGGAGTGGTGGCAGGCCCGCTCGTCGCTGCTGGAGGAGGTGGCGCCCGGGTTCGCCGCCCGGTTCCCCATGGTGACGTGGGTGGAGTCGGAGGACGACGAGCCCGCGACGGACGAGCCCTACCTCGAACACCGGGTCGGCGAGACGTTCGCCGTCGGCCTGGCCGTGCTCCTCGACGGCATCGAGGCGGCCGTCAAGTCCGGCTGAGCCCGCCGCCCGGCCCGCTCGCCTCAGCGCTGGTCGGCGGCGTCGTCCCGGCCCGACCGCCGTTCCGCCAGCTCGTCGAGGTCGCGTACGAACCAGATGTGCTCGCCACGGTTCGACTCGGTCACCCACGCCGCCAGCGCGGAGCCGGGAGGGGCGTGGCGGGAGACGTCGCCGACCACCGCCAGGCCGATCCGGTAGTTGACGAACTTCTGCGCGAACTCTCCCGCGACACCGCTGCGCAGGACGAAGAAGTCGTCGTGCAGTCGCTCCATGGGGACGGCCACCCAGGTGGCCTGCCGCCCCCAGGCCTCGCCGATCAGGTCGAGCGCGTCGCGGGCCTCGCGCAGGAGCTCGCCGTGCGGGTCACAGACGTACAGGTCGGGCATGGTGGTCTCCAGACGGTGATCAGGGGCGCGGCGAGGTCATTCGCGCACGAGGGCGTCGACGATCCGCAGCACCTGGGCGGTCTCCTCGAGCCCGCCCAGAATGATGATCTTCAGGTGGGAGCGCTCCTCGTCGTGGACGAACTCCACGCGCAGCCCGCTCGGCTCGCCGGCCAGGGCGCCCAGGACCATCGTGCTGACACGATCCATGTCGGCCCTGGCGATGCCGTCGATCTGCACGATGCTCGACACCTCGGCGCGGCGCGCGGGAGCGGGCGCGGCGACCGGCAGGCCGGTGAACGCCGCCAGGTCCTCCTTGGCGATGCGGTACCGCTTGCCGATCCGGACGGCGGGCAGCCGTCCTTCACGCACGTAGTTGCGCACGGTCTTGACGTGCAGCCCCAGCTGGGCCGCGACCTGCTCCACGGTGTAATGCTCCATAACGCTCCCTATTATGGGGCATGTAAGGGAGTGATAGGGATGATCAGAAACTGTACGGCCCGTCGGACTCTCGCCTACACGCTGTCTCACGGATCGGTTCTCCCGCGGCACCCCTGACTAAAGTGAACATTCCTACATGCCGAACGGCAGATGTGGCGGCCTCCCCCCGCGCGCCAGGCTTCCTGGCATGCCACTGATCACCATCGCTCCCACGTCGGTTCACCACAATGCCTGGTTTCCCGGGCGCTTCCTCGGAGGCGGCGCCTTGGTGCTCGGGCCGCTCCTGTGGTTCGCCGGGTTGACGCTGCGCCACCTGGCGCAGAGCACGGCGGAGTTCACGCCGCAGCAGCGGGCGTACTTCGCCACGCAGCCGTTCGCCGCGCCCGAGCAACTGGCCGCCTACACCGTGAACCCGGGGCTGGCCACGGCCGGCTACGCCTGTTACACGGCGGGAGCCATCGTGTTGTGCCTGGCCATCGTCGTCCTGGCCCGGGTGGCTGCCGCCCGATCGCCCTGGCCGGCCCGCGTGGGCGGCGCGATGGTGGTCGTGGGGCTGTTCTCGCGCCTGTACTGGGCGGGTGTGGACGAGACGGCCCTGCAACTCATCGGGACGCTCGGGCTGGAGCGGACGACCGAGATCGTGATGGACCTGTACGCGGACATCTCCTACGGGCCCTGGCGCGTGCCGGTTTCCGCGGCCTTCGGCCTTTACATCGGAACACTGCTCCTCGGTCTGGCCGCCTTCCGCTCGGGCACGTTCGGCACCGGGCGGCTGGTGTTGTTCCTGTTCTCGGGCTGGCTGTGGACCGGTGTGCTGAAGAGGAGCGAGCTGATCGACGGGGTTCTGTCAGGCGCTGCCCTGTGCCTGGTGCTCGTGCCGCTCGGGATCAAGGTGCTGCGCGATGCCGTGCCGGAGCTGCGCACGCGAGCCGAGCCTGCCGGGGACAGGGCCCCGTTGCGGGTGCTCAGCTGGTGACAGGCCCCTCCTGGCATGCGGTGTCCTGGTGAGTGACTCGCCGCGCGTCGAAGACCCGCGCGGATCAGGGCCGGGAGAAGACCGCGTCCAGCTCTGGGATGCGGGCACGGTAGCCGTCGAGCAGTTCGCGGGCCACCCCCGCCGAGTCGACCAGCGGATGCAGCGCGAACGCCGCCGCCGCCAGCCGCGGCGACCCCGACAGCGCCGCCTCGATGGCCGTCTGCTCCACCGCCTTCACCTGCTGGACCAGGCCGAGGAAGCGGCCGGGGAGCGGGCCGGCGGCCAGCGGTCGCACTCCTCCGCCGCCCACCGCGCACGGGATCTCCACGACCGCCTCGGCGGGCAGCCCGGGCACCGCGCCGCCGTTGCGCACGTTGAGGATCATGGTGGACGGCTCCCCGCGCGCGATGGCGGCCATGAGCGCGAGCGCGATGCCTTCGTAGCCGCCCGCCTCCAGGTCGGCGGCGTCGCGCTCGCCGGCCGCGGTCACGTCGCGGGCCTCGGCCATGTACGACTCGTCGCGCTCCCTGCGGGCCCTCTCCCATGCGGCCAGGGCGTCGCCCGGCCGGGCCCGCACGGCAGCGTAGAAGTCGTCCTGCTGCCGCAGCAGGGTCTCGCCGCGGGTGCGGCCGGAGATCGCGGCGACCGACTCGCGGGTGAAGTAGTAGTAGTACAGGTATTCGTTGGGGATCGCGCCCAGCGTGCGCACCCAGTCGGCGCCGAAGACGCGGGCCTCCTCCACCTGCCGCAGCGCCGCGTCGTCGGCGAGCAGGCGGGGCAGGACGTCCTCGCCCTGGTGGGTCAGGCCGCACAACCAGCCGAGGTGGTTGAGCCCCACGTACGCGGGCGACACGCGTGCCGGGTCGACCCCGAGCGCGGCGGCGGCCCGGCGCACCAGCCCGATCGGCGAGTCGCAGATGCCGATCACGCGGTCGCCGAGCACCTGGCGCATGGCCTCGGTGATCATGCCGGCGGGGTTGGTGAAGTTGATGACCCAGGCCTGGGGGGCGAGGGCGGCCACCCGCTCGGCCACCCGCACCGCGACGGGGACGGTGCGCAGGCCGTAGGCGATGCCGCCCGGACCGGTCGTCTCCTGGCCGAGCAGGCCCAGCTCCAGAGCGACCCGCTCGTCGGCGACGCGGCCCGCCAGCCCGCCGACGCGGATGGCGGAGAAGACGAAGTCCGCGTCGCGCAGCGCGGTGTCCAGGTCGGTGGTGACGCGCACCTCGGGCGGGTCGTCGTGCCCGGCGGCCTGGGAGCGCAGCACGTGCCGCACGGCCTCGAGCCGCTCGGCGGACACGTCGTAGAGCACCACCTCCTCCACGCGCGGCTTGGCGGCGTCGCGCAGGAGCGCGCCGTGGACGAGCGGGACCCTGAAGCCTCCGCCACCGAGGACGGCCAGTCTCATCCGCATCCCTTCATGTGAGAAGCACCTGGGCGCCCGCCGCGACGCAGGCGCCCAGCGTCGTCTCGTCGGCGCCCCCATTGGTGACGATCACGTCGATGTCCTCGGGCCCGCACACCCGCAGGGCGCCGGTGCCGGGGAACTTGTGCCGGTCGACGAGCAGCACCACCTGCTCGGCCGCCGCGATCATGGCGCGCTTCAGCGGGACCTCGGCCAGCGTGGTGTCGACGAGCTGCCCGTCGGGCCGCACGCCGCTGGCTCCCAGGAACACCCGGTCGGCGACGACCTGGCTCAGCGCCGCCTCGGTGAGCACCCCGACCAGCGAGTGGTACGTCCTGCGCACCATGCCGCCGAGCAGCAGCAGCTCGACCGCCGAGTCGGAGCGGAGCGCGTCGAGCACGGCCAGGCTGGAAGTGACCACCGTGACCCGCCGGCCGCGCAGCCGCCGGGCCAGCCGCATCGTCGTGGTGCCGATGTCGAGCAGCAGCACCTCGCCGTCGGCGACGAGTTGCGCGGCCCGTGCGGCCACGGCCTCCTTGTCCTGCTCGTCGACCCCGGCCACCTCGGCGAAGGGCCGGTCGTCGTCGGCGTCGGCCAGGGCGCCGCCGCGGACCCGCCTGAGCGTGCCGTCGCGGTCGAGCACCTCGAGGTCCCTGCGGATGGTGGACGGGCTCACGCCCAGCTGGCTGGCGAGATCGCGGACGCTGGTCGCGCCGGAGAGCCGGACCCTTCGCATGATCTCGGCATGCCGGAGGCGCTGGAGCACGGCGCGAGTCTATCAGTCAAATCCGCGCAAGAGTGAGCATCACTGCGCAAAAACACCGGCAAAGCACTTGAAGTACGCGAGCAAACATGCAAGATTGCGCACAATCAGAGTGTCGAGGAGGCCCCATCCCCGTGTCTGCCCAGGCGTACGACCCTCTCGCCGAAGAGCGCACCCCGGAGGGTCCGCAGTTCGACGTGTTCCTGGCGGGCACCGTCTTCCTCGACATCATCTTCACCGGCCTGCCCGCCATGCCCGCCGCGGGCACCGAGATCTGGGCCGAGGGCATGGGCTCGTGCCCCGGCGGCATCGCCAACCTGGCCATCGCGACCAGCCGGCTGGGCCTGCGCACCGCGCTGGCCGCCGCGTTCGGCGACGACGACTACGGCGACTTCTGCTGGCGCACGCTAGAGGAGCAGGAGGCGGTCGACCTGTCCAGGTCGCGGCGCTTCGAGCACTGGCACTCGCCGGTGACGGTCTCGATGGCGGTCGACCGCGACCGCAGCATGGTGACGCACGGCCACCCCGCCCCCATGGCGAGCGCCGAGATGATCGGCTCCCCGCCCCGCTCCAGGGCGGTGATCGTGACGATCTCTCCCGACGAGCCGCTCGGCTCGCCCGGCGGCTCGAGCAACTGGGCCGAGCCGGCCCACCGGAACGGCGCCCTCATCTTCGCGGACGTCGGCTGGGATCCGTCGGGCTCCTGGCCGGCGTCGATGCTCGATCAGCTGTCCTTCTGCCACGCGTTCATGCCCAACGCGATCGAGGCGATGGCCTACACCGGCGCCGACACCCCGCGCGACGCGCTCTACGCGATCGCCGACAAGGTCCCCCTCGCGGTGGTGACCGACGGGGCCAACGGCGCCATGGCCATCGACTCCACGACGGGCGAGGAGGCGTTCGTCCCCGCGCCACGGGTGACGGCGCTCGACCCCACCGGCGCGGGCGACGTCTTCGGCGCCGGACTCGTGCTCGGCACGCTGTGCCGCTGGCCGCTCGCCGACCGGCTGGCCTTCGCGCAGGTCTGCGCGGGGCTCGCGGTGCAGCAGTTCGGCGGCTCGCTGGCCGCGCCCGGCTGGGGCGACATCGCCGACTGGTGGCACGAGGTGCGCGCGGCGGCCGACCACAGCGGCGCCTACGGCAGCTCGCTGGCCCGCCGCTACGCCTTCCTCGACCGGCTGGTGCCCACCGTCCCGGTGGGCGCGGTCCGCCGCGCCGCGGCCACCATCGCCCGCTACGCCGACGTGGGCATGCCGCCCGGAGCCACGGGTACGCAGCCGCACCAGACCCCCCACGAGGCGTCCGACGACCCCGGCGACGAGGGCCCGGCCACGTCTCGCGTGCCTGCGCAGAAGGAGTAACACCATGATCGCCCCGACGCGAGAAGGCCGGAGCACGAGATCGCCGGGTTCCAGGACGCTCGCCGCGCTCGCCGCGGCGGCCCTGGCCCTCACGGCGTGCGCGCCCGGCTCCTCGGCCCCGCCGGCGGCCACCCCCTCGCAGCCGAGCGCGTCGGCGGTCCGCACCGACGCCGCGACCCTCGGCGACGTCACTCTCACGGTCTGGGACCAGGAGGTGCGCGGCGGGCAGGCGGCCCAGATGAAACAGCTCAACGCCGCGTTCGAGGCGAAATACCCCAACATCAAGCTCAACCGGGTGTCCCGCTCCTTCGACGATCTCAACACCACCCTGCGCCTGGCGCTCAGCGGCAACGAGCCGCCCGACGTGGTGGAGGCCAACAACGGCCGTTCCTCGATGGGCGCGTTCGTCAAGGCCGGCCAGCTGCTGCCGCTGGACGCCTACGCCGAGGCGTACGGGTGGAAGGAGCGCTATCCGGAGTCGGTGCTGCGCTACTCGCGCTACAGCGCCGACGGCAAGCTGTTCGGCGAGGGCAACCTGTACGGCCTGCCGCAGGTCGGTGAGGTCGTCGGCATCTTCTACAACGCCGCCAAGCTCACCGAGCTGGGCCTGGAGCCGCCGAAGACCTGGGAGGAGTTCCAGGCGGCGCTGGCCAAGGCCAAGGCCGCCGGCGAGGTGCCGATGCAGCTGGGCAACCTCGACAAGTGGCCCGCCGTGCACGTGTTCGGCACCGTGCAGAGCCGCGAGGTGCCCGCCGACCAGATCCGCACGCTGGCCTTCGGCCGCAAGGGCGCCTCGTGGAACACGCCCGAGAACACCAGGGCCGCCCAGCAGCTCGTCGACTGGGTCGGCAAGGGCTACTTCAACAAGGGCTTCAACGGGCAGGGCTACGACCCGGCGTGGCAGGCGTTCGGCAAGGGCGAGGGCGTCTTCATGATCGCGGGCACGTGGCTCCTCGCCGACCTGCAGAAGAACCTGGGCGACGACGTCGGCTTCATCCTGCCGCCGGGCGCCACGGCCGGCGCCGCACCCGTCGCGACCGGGGGCACCGGCCTGCCGTTCGCGATCACGGCCAAGAGCCCGCACCCTGAGGCGGCGGCGGCGTACATCGACTTCATCACCAGCGCCGACGCCATGAAAGTGCTCACCGACACCGGCAACCTGCCCGTCGCCGACACGGCCTCGCAGAAGGTGCCCGAGGGCCCGCAGCAGGACGTCTTCACCGCGTTCGGCACGGTGACCGCGAAGAACGGGCTGGTCCCCTACCTCGACTACGCCACCCCGACGTTCGCCGACACGCTGGGCGCGGCGCTGCAGGACCTGCTGGCGGAGAAGGCGAGCCCGCAGGAGTTCCTGGCCACGCTGGAGAAGGACTACAAGACGTTCGCCGAGAGCAACGGGTGACCCAGCGGACGGGCGCGGCCCGGCCCCCGGGGGAGCCGCGCCGCGTCGCCTACCTCTACCTGCTCCCGGCGTTCCTGGTCTACGCGGCGTTCCTGCTCTATCCGATCGGCCGCGCGGTCCACCTGTCGTTCTTCGACTGGGACGGGTTGTCGCTCGGCCGCTGGGCCGGCCTGGACAACTACGTGGCGATCGTCGCCGACGAGGGGTTGCGGGCCGCGTTCGGGCACGCCCTGGTGCTCATCGTGTTCTACGCGGTCGTGCCGCTGGCCATCGGGCTGGCGCTGGCGGCGATCCTCCACCACGCCAAGGTCCGCGGGCTCGGGTTCTTCCGCACCGTGGTGTTCCTGCCGCAGGTGATCGCCATGGTCGTGGTGGCCGTCGCCTGGCGGCGCATCTACGCCCCCGACGGCACGCTCAACAGCCTGCTCGGCGCGCTCGGGCTCGACTCGCTGACGCGGGGCTGGCTGGGCGACCACACGTTCGCGCTGCCCGCGGTCGGGGTGGTCGGCACGTGGTTCGAGACGGGCCTGGTGACCGTGCTGCTGCTGGCCGGGATGAGCCGCATCCCCGGCGAGCTGTACGAAGCGGCGCGGCTCGACGGCGCCGGGGCCGTCAAGGAGTTCTTCGCCGTCACGCTGCCGTCGGTGCGCGGAGAGATCGCGGTGGCGCTGACGCTGACCGTGATCGCCGCGCTGCGCACGTTCGACCTGGTGTACGTCACGACGCGCGGCGGGCCCGGCGACTCCACGTCGGTGCCGTCGTACGAGGTCTACCACCGGGCCTTCGGGCTGAGCCAGGTCGGCTCCGCGGCGGCGATCGGCGTGACGCTCACCGTCGTGATCTTCGCCATCTCGTTCGGCATCAACCGGTTCGCGGACAGGAGCACCACGTGATCTCGCGCGCTGAGCGGGTGGCCAACTACGTCATCCTGTCGGCGTTCGCCGCGTTCGCGCTCTTTCCCATCGTGACGATCCTGGCGGCCGCGCTCGGCCCCGCCGACAGCGGCGACACGGCCGGGCTCGGCAACTTCGCCGCGGCCTGGGAGATCGGGCACTTCGGCACCTACCTGCGCAGCAGCCTGCTGGTGTCGGCGTTCGTCGTGGTCGTGAGCGTGGTTCTGTCGATCATGAGCGGGTACGCCTTCGGCACCATGCGCTTTCGCGGCCAGTCGGCGCTGTTCTACCTGTTCCTCGTCGGGATCATGATGCCGAGCGAGGCCATCGCGGTCCCGCTCTACTTCGACCTGCGCACGCTCGGCCTGATCGACACGTTCTGGTCGGTGACGCTGCCGCAGGTCGCGCTGTCGGTGGCGTTCGGCACGTTCTGGATGCGGGCGTACTTCCGGGCGTCCAACCGGGCGATCGTCGAGGCCGCGCGCATCGACGGAGCGTCGAGCTGGCGCATCCTGTGGCGGGTGCTGCTGCCGCCGGCCCGGCCCGCCGTCGTCACCCTGACCCTCCTGGTCTTCATGTGGACCTGGAACGAGTTCCTCATCCCGCTGATCATGGTGACCAGCGAGTCGTTGCGGACGGCGCCGCTGGGTCTGGCCTTCTTCCAGGGCCAGTACACCTCCGGGTTCACCCTTCTGGCGGCCGGCTCGGTGATCGTGGCGACGCCGGTCGTGATCTTCTATCTGTTCCTCCAGCGCCATTTCGTCCGCGGGCTGCTCCAAGGGGCGGTCCGCGAGTAGTCATCCGGAGGTTCCATGCGTCCAACAGCCGTGGGCCGGCTGGCCGTGGCGACGGCCGTCCTGCTCGCCGTCCTGCCGGCCGCACCGGCCGTCGCCGCCCCACCCGACTCCCCCGCCTCCCCCGTCGACCTCGGCGCGCTGTTCGTCGGCGCCCACCCCGACGACGAGGCCTTCAGCCTGTCGACGCTCGGGCAGTGGAACGAGGACCACGGCGTACGCACCGGCGTCGTCACCGTGACCAGGGGCGAGGGCGGCGGCAACGCGGTCGGGCCCGAGGAGGGCCCGGCGCTCGGTTTGCTACGCGAGGCGGAGGAGCGCTCGGCCGTGGGCAAGGCGGGCGTGCGCGAGGTCTTCAACCTCGACGACGTCGACTTCTTCTACACGGTGAGCGCCCCGCTGACGGACCAGGTGTGGGGGGGCGACACGCTGGAGAAGGTCGTCAGGATCGTCCGCACGACCAGGCCCGAGATCCTGCTGACCATGGATCCTGCCCCCACGCCCGGCAACCACGGCAACCACCAGCTGGCCGCGCGGCTGGCCGTCGAGGCGTTCTACGCGGCGGCCGACCCCAAGGCGTTCCCCGAGCAGATCAGCCGCGAGGGGCTGCGTCCGTTCGCGCCCGCCCGGCTGCTGACCGGCGGCGGGCGCGGCACCTCCAGGAACGGCCCTGACTGCGCCTCGACGTTCCGGCCGGACAATCCGGCGCAGAACGTGTACGGCGTGTGGAGCGGGCGCGCCTCCGCGGCGCAGGGCGCCACGTGGGCCGCCGTCGAGCGCGACGCCCAGCGTACGTACGCCTCCCAGGGCTGGGCCGGCTTCCCCGATGTCCCGGCCGACCCCGCCCAGCTCGGGTGCGACTTCTTCACCCAGGTGGACGCGCGGGTGCCGTTCCCCGAGCCGGGCACGGACGCGGCGGCTGCGTCCACGGCCATCCTCGACGGCGCGCTGACCAGGGCGAAGGGCGCCGTGCCGCTCGGCACGCTGTTCGCCATGCGGACCGGTACGTTCGACGTGCGCCCCGGGACCGCGTTCACCGTCGAGGTCACCGCGACCGCTCCCCCGCGCACGCCGCTGGGCCGCTCGTCGGTGGCGCTGCGCGTGCCGGACGGCTGGCGGGTCAGCGGGTCCGGCGACCTCGGCAGGCTCGGCCCCGGCCGCGCCGGCGAGGCGACGTTCACGGTGACGCCTCCCGAGGGCGGCGCGGGACAGCGGGCCGGAGAGCGGGCCCGACTCGCGGCCACGCTGACCACCGAGAGGGGCGGCGGCTACACCGACCGCCAGGTCGAGCTCAGCCCCGCCGTCCGCGGTGAGCAGCAGCCGCTCCCCCAGGTCGCCCAGTTCCGCACGTGGGTGGCCGAGGTGGGCGTGCCGCAGTTGCGCGGCCTGGTCACCCCGGTGCTCACGCTGCCGTCGGGCGGCTCCCGGCAGGTCGGCGTCGTGGTCACGAACCTGAGCGAGGACACCCGGTCCGGCACCGTACGCCTGGACCTGCCCGACGGCTTCACCGCCGATCGGGCCGAGGCCGCCTTCGACGACCTGGCGGCGGGCAGGTCGGCGACCGTGCCGTTCACCGTCACCAACTCCGACCCGTCGCTGAAGACCTCCAACGAGGGCGGCGACTACGCCTACACCATCACCACCGGCACCACCACCAGCACCGGCACCGGCACCGGCACCAGCACCGGCACCAGCGAGGACGGCTCCAGCACGAGCAGGCCGGCGCTCGAACTCGTGCCCGCGGCCACCGTCCCGCAGGCCGGTTCCGCGCCCGCCGTCGACGGCGCCGAGGGCGACGGCGAGTACTCCGGCAGCGCCCTCGACGTCTCCCGGCGCTGGGAGGGTGACGCCTGCTCGTCGGCGGCCGACTGCTCGGGCACGGCCCAGGTCGCCTGGCACGACGACACGCTGTACCTGCTGGTCCACGTGAAGGACGACGTGCTCGGCACGCGGCTGCCCGCCTCCGACTGCAAGCGGCACTGGCGCACCGACTCCGTGGAGGTCACGCTGGATCCGCGCGGCACGTCCGAGAACACCTCCACGACGTTCAAGGCCGCGGTGCTGCCGGTGACCACCGAGGGCCCGCCGTGTTTCCTGCGGGACGCCGACCACCACCAGGGGCCGGGCGAGGAGACCGCTCCGGGCATGCGGGTGGCCTCGGCGGTGTCCGAAGGGGAGTACACGGTGGAGATGTCCATCCCGATGGGGGTGCTGCCCGCCGCCGTCGATCCGAAGCACCTCGGGCTCAACGTCCTGGTGTACGACTCCGACACCCAGGACAAGACCGGCCAGACCCGGATCGGCTGGTCGACGTGGGGCGGGGTGCAGGGTGACCCGTACCGGTGGAGCGTCGCGACGCTGCCCGGATACGAGCCGCCGGCGGACCGGCCGACCACCCCGGCCGACCCGGTGATCCCCGACACGGCCCTGTCCAGCCTGGACTCGCCGCAGTCGCTGGAGCAGGCGGTCCGCGTGCACGTGCCGCCGGCCGGCGGCCCCGCGGCCAGGCCGTCGCAGAGCGGCGAGGCCGTCTCCGCGAAGCGCGGTGAGGATGCGGTGAAGGTGCGGCTCCGGGCCGGCGCGGCGGGCAAGGCGCACCTGTTCGTCCGCGACGGCCAGGGCACGGCGGGCAGCCGCGTCGTCACCGTGCCCCGCAAGGGGACGTCGACGGTGACGGTCACGCTGGACCGGGCCCTGGGCGCCGGCCCGAAGGTCGTGGCCGGGTGGGAGGCCACCGGCCGCGGGACGGCCGTCTCGCAGGTCCCCGTGCGCTGACGTCAAGCGGAAGATGAGCGCGTCCCGCTCGGGCGGGACGCGCGACTCGTGTTCAGGGGGTGGCGCCGGCCTCGCGGATGACTTCGTAGCGCAGCCAGAGCATCCCGTCGCCTCCGACATGGGCGAAGAGCAACCGCAGCCGGGTGGGAAGCTCTCCGTCCGCGAGCTGGGGGCCGTCGAAGAGCGCGGGTGTGCCGTGCCCGCCGATGGCGGCGGGGATGACGAGCAGCTGGATCTCGTCGATGAGACCGGCCCGGAGCAGCGCGCCGTTGAGCCCGCCCCCGGCCGTCGAGACGACGCACGTCACCGCCAGCTTGTCGCGCATGCGCCGCAGGGCGGCGGCGAGGTCGACACGTTCCCCGCCGGCGACGAGGTAGGGGATCCGCTCCCGGCGCAGATGGGCCAGATAGGCCGCGGACGTGGCGCGGGCCACCAGCACCAGCAGGTCGAACCCGCCGTTTCGCTTCATCGACCATCGCACCCGGCCCCGGCTGTCGACGACCGTGAACCACTTCTCGTGCCCTGGCCGCTCGACGACCTCCTCGGGCAGGAAGTCCGTGAACAGCGTGTCCACCGGCTCATCGAAGTCTTCGGGCAGTCCGGTCAGCGGCCCGGTGGAGCCGGTGACGAGCGATCCGCTCCCTTCCAGGACCGCCTGCGGCTGGTGCAGACCGGCCAGCAGCGCCGAACGTGCGTCCTCGGCAGCCTGCGCCCCCTCCGGCTGCATGGACCGCCAGATCCGGGCGGCATCGGCCTCCATCAGCAGGCGATCGCTGCGGAGCGTCACTCGCCCGTCGACCGACGTCGACACGGAGACCACGACGCGCGGCCGGGCGGCCGGCCCGGATTCCTGCTCCATGACTGGCCACTCCTCATGCCGGGGGATCTGACGATGGCCTCCTTTCTATCGATGGCCACCGACAGTTACGCGGGCCCCGTTCCGCCCCGGCGGGAGATCATTCCCTGGCCTGCCTGATCTCCTTGATCGCCCGCATGATCTCGCGCTCGGCCGGTTCCTTGGTCACGCCCAGGTCCGCCAGCGCCCGCACCACGGGCCCGTCCTCCAGCGACAGGATGCCGAGCAGGATGTGCTCGGTGCCCACATGGTCGTGGCCCAGCCGCAGCCCTTCACGCAACGTCAGGTCCAGGGCCTTCCTGCCCTGCGCGGAGAACGGGGTGATCATCTGCCGGGGACTCCCCTCGCCCGGCCCGAGCGCGGCCGTGACGGCGTCCTTGACCGAGCCGGGTGACGCGCCGAGCGCCACCATGGTCGCGGCCGCCAGCGCCTCCGGCTCGCGCAGCAGTCCGAGCACCAGGTGGCCGGGCTCGATGTGGTCGTGGCCCCCCGCACGCGCCTCCTCCTGCGCCTTCACGACGACGCTGCGGGCCCGATCGGTGAAGCGGGCGTAGGTGCGCATGTCGGCCGCCAGGTCGGGGCCGCCGTCCTTGGGCACGAAGCGCTTCTGTGCGGCCTGCTTGGTGACGCCCATGCTGCGCCCGATGTCGGTCCAGGAGGCGCCGGAGTGCCTGGCCTGGTCGACGAAGTGGCCGATCAGATGGTCGGCCACCTCGCCGATGTACTCGCCCAGGGCCACCGCGTCCGACAACTCGCCCAGGGGGTCGCCGTCGGGGTGGCGAGTCTTGATCGCGGTGATCAGGTCGTGGAGACGTACCGCACTGTCCATGTCGTCAACCATAGGTTGACGATTGCCGATCGTCAACCTATGGTTGACGATCGATGCTCCCGGTGCCGCTGCGCCCGTCCGCCGGGAAACTCGACACATGTCCAGATATGGGAGAACGGATCGCTAGGCCGCGACGATGGAACGCGCATCCGACCGGCCAGAGACGACCGCAACCCAGCCTGGGGATCCGACGGCCCGACTCCGGCATCGCAAGATTCGGTCGGTCACGAGGCGCCGCGCGGGGCCTTACGTGCGGACCCAGCGGTGATAGACGTCCAGGTCGACGTTGCTGCCGCAGACGATCGTGACCACGTGGCGTCCGGCGAACCGGTCACGGTCCTCCAGAACGGCGGCGACGCCGAGGGCCGCCGAAGGCTCGACGACGAGCCCCCCGTCCTCCAGGAGCATCCGCATGCCCGCGACGATCGACGCCTCCTGGACCAGGACGGCGTCGTCGGCCACCTCGAGGAGGTCGTCCAGGACCTCGGGGATGGGATAGCGGCCGGCGACGCCGTCGGCGATGGTGTCGGCCGACTCGGTGGTGACGACCCGGCGCTCGTGCCACGAGCGGGTCATCGCGGGTGCGCCGAGGGGCTGCACGCAGATCACCTCGACCGCCGGCAGCAGGGCCTTCATGACGTGGCCCACGCCGGTGGCCATCGCGCCGCCGCCCAAGGCGATCAGGACGGCGTCGAACGAGGGCGTCCCGCTCGCCAGCTCCAGGCCGATGGTCGCCGCGCCCTCGCAGGTCTCGATGTCCAGGCTGTCCTCGACCAATCGCACGTCGCGCTGTCGCGCGATGCTCGCCGCCCGCTCGCGGGCCGTTTCGAAGTCGCCCTCCACCAGCTCCAGCTCGGCACCCAGCGCGCGGATCCGATCGAGCTTGGCAGCCGGCGCCCAGCGTGACGCCACGACCGTCACGTCGAGGCCACGGCGGCGACCCGACCAGCCGAGCGCCTGGCCCAGGTTGCCGGCGCTGGCGCACACCGCGGCCGCCCGGCCCTGGCCGGTCAGCCGGCTCGCGACCAGTTCGGTGCCCCGCCCCTTGAAGCTGCGGACCGGGTTCGCCGTCTCCAGCTTGACGCTCACCGTGCAGCCGAGCCGGCGTCCCAGCGTGTCGCACTCGTACAGCGGCGTGTCCAGGAATCGCGGGTCGATCACCTGGCGGGCCGCTCTGATCCGGTCAAGGTCGAGACGCGTGTGGGGCACGACTGAGTCCATAGCTCCATATTTCATCACTCACCGCGCCCATCCAGCCGGACCTCCCTCCGCCGTGCAGGAGCAGCAGGGGCGGTCCGGTGCCGCCGCGCGCCCGGCTCGGCGGGTGGCCCATGTCACACCCGTTCCTGTCACACATCGCCGGGCAGGCCCGTCAATAGGGCGACCAGCAACAACGACAAGGAGCCCACCATGGATGCTCGTCTGAACGTCTTCGGCAACCAGCTCGCAGCCAAGGCGATGAAGCACTTCGTCGCGGTGAGCAAAGTGGTCGCGGACTCGAGCCTGCCGGCCACGACGCGGGAACTGGTGCAGCTGCGCGCCAGCCAGATCAACGGCTGCGCCTTCTGCATCGACATGCACACCAAGGACGCCGCGCACGCCGGGGAGAGCTCGGTGCGGCTCAACCTGGTCGCGGCCTGGCGGGAGGCGACGGTGTTCACCGAGGCCGAGCGCGCCGCCCTGGAGCTGGCGGAGGAGGGCACCCGCCTCGCGGACGCGGCCGTCGGTGTCTCCGACGAGGTCTGGGCGAATGCCGCCAAGCACTATGACGAGGAGCAGCTGACCGCCCTGGTGACGCTCATCGCCACCATCAACGCCTTCAACCGCCTGAACGTCATCACCCAGCAGCCGGCCGGCGACTACCAGCCCGGCCAGTTCGGGTAAGGGGAAGGCCCGGATCCGCCGGCGCCGGAAGGCACCGGCGGATCCGGGCGCGTTCGGCGGTACGTCCCAGGGTGCATGTCCGCCCGTGCGAGGGCCGCACGGCGAGCGCTCCTCACGCGTCGAGGAGCCGCCATGTGGTGAGGGCGATTCTGGCGCGGGTCAGCCCGGCCGGTTCCGTGAGGTCGATGGCCAGGGCCTTGCCGATCTGTTCGAGCCGGCGGGCGATGCTGCTGTGGTGCAGGTGGAGGAGGTCGGCGGCCTGGCGCAGGGAGCCGGTGGCGCAGTAGGCGTCCAGGGTCTCCAGATCCTCCGGGGTGCCGGCCATGCGGGCGATCGCGGCCACGTCGGCGTTGCCGCGCGCGACGTCCGGGGGGATCTCGGCCAGGAGGGCCAGCGCGCCCAGGTCGTCGTAGTGAATGACCGGCCGGCGCGGTGTGGTGTAGCGCAGCGCGGTGCGGGCCTGCTGCCAGGACGTGCAAGGGCTCGCCGCGACGCCGATGCCCGCCTGCACGTCCGCGGGGAACCGGCTCTGGTCGACGGTGGTGGCCAGGATGACGCCCACGCCGCCGAGCGGCGCCGCCTTGACCGGGCGGGACGGGCAGATCAGGCCGCCGACCTGGTCGAGCGGGAGCTGCGAGCGTACGGCGGCGACGCGGACGGGCAGGTCGGCGGCGAATCCCAGCAGCCGCAGCGCCCGGGCTCTGGCGGCCTCCTCACTGCCGGGGCTGATCGCGAGTTCGACGAGGGCGGGGTCGGCCATCGTGGTGCTGGCGGGGCCGTACCTCTCGACGACGGCCGCGGCGGCGATGGCGAGCCGGTCGAGCAGGAGTTCGTCGAGCAGGACGGGAGGGGCGGCGCGTTCGAGCCAGACCGTGCCGATCTCCTCGTCGTCGAGGGTGATCGGCGCCGTGGTGGACGCGGGGGACGGCGGGTCGGCGGCCTGCCTGCCGTCGGGTGAGTAGCGGATGACGCGTCCCGGGCCGTGGAGCCGTATCCCGGTCACGCACCCGGCCAGGTTGGCCGACGCCCGGGCGAGCGCGGGGAGATCCACCCGGCGGCGCATCAGCGTGTCGTAGAACATGACGACCCGGATCGCGCCACCGGCTTCCGTGTCGAGGTGCGACAACCGTACGGCCAGTGCCTCCATGCCCGGAAGGGTACGCGACGATCGGCGCGCGACCCAGCGGTGATCGGCGACGGTTGGCGGATGATGGCGCGGGGCGGCAGCGGCCAGGATGAGCTGCATGGATCCCGAACTGGAAGCCTTCATCCCGCTGTTCCCCCAGTCGGATCTTCGTGATCCGATCGCCGAGCGGCAGGATTTCGCCGCCCTGGCCGCCGCGGTGGCGCCGCCGGACACCTCGGACCTGGAGATCGAGGACCTCATGGTGCCCGCCGATCCTGACGTGCCGGTGCGCGTCTACCGCCCCCGGCAGGCGGCGCAGGGCGCCGTCGTGTGGCTGCACGGCGGCGGCTGGGTCATGGGCGACCTGGAGACCGAGCATCCCTGGGCCGCCCGGCTCGCCGGCGTCTCCGGCACGGTGGTGATCTCGGTCGGCTACCGCCTGGCCCCCGAACACCCCTTCCCCGCCGCCCTGGACGACGCCTACGCCGTGCTCCGCTGGACGGCCGAGCACGCCGCCGGCCTCGGCCTGGACCCTGCCCGCATCGCCGTCGGCGGCCACAGCGCCGGCGCCGGACTGGCCGCCGGCATGACCCTGCGGGCCCGCGACGAGCACGGCCCGTCCATCCGCTTCCAGCTGCTCAACCAGCCCGGCCTCGACGACCGCCAGGAAACCTGGTCCGCCCGCGCCTTCACCGACACCCCCTGGATGAACCGCGACAAGGTCACCGCCGCCTGGCGCCACTACCTCGGCGACGCCCCCGCCACCCCCTACGCCGCCCCCGCCCGCGCCGGCGACCTGACCGGCCTGCCCCCGGCCTACATCGCCACCGCCGAACTGTGTCCCAACCGCGACGAGGACATCGCCTACGCCGCCCGCCTGCTCCAGGCGGGCGTCTCGGTCGAACTCCACCAATGGCCCGGCACCTTCCACGGCTCACAGGCCATCCTGTCCGCCGAGGTCTCCCAGCGGCAGATCGCCGAGCTCGGCGCCGCGCTCCACCGCGGCCTGTCCGGGTGACGCCGCCCGGGGAACGCGGCCACGGCCTCGACACGGCCCTGGTCGCGACGAGATCCACGAAGACGGGAGACTCATGACCGCCACCGACCTCGCCCAGGCCGGGGAGCAGTCCGCCCCACCACCGGGCGCGGCTTCCGGGCCGGGACAGAGCATGGCACGGCTGCTGCGCCCCTACGGATGGGGTTTCGCCGCTGTCGTCCTGTCGCAGGTGATCGGCTCCGTCGCGGGCCTGGCGCCGCTGCTCGCGGTCGTCGAGCTGGGCCGTGTCCTGCTGTCGCCGGGCCCCGTCGACCACGGCCATGTCTGGTTCGTGGTGATCGCTGGCGCGGCCGGGCTGCTCGTCCGGCTGCTGTTCACGGCCGCCTCTTCGGGGATCGGGCACGTCATCGACGGCCAGGTGCAGCTGACGTTCCGCCGGCAGCTGGCGGAGCGGCTGGGGCGCGTACCGATCGGCTGGTTCTCCCGGCGCGGGACCGGAGAGCTGGCCAAGGTGGTGGGTGAGGACGTGAGCGCCGTGCACCCGTTCATCGCCCACTCCCCCGGCGAGCTGGTCTCCGCCTTCGTGGTGCCGCTGGTGTCGCTGGTCTACCTGGCCACCGTCGACTGGCGGCTGACGTTGATCACGCTGATCCCGGTGGCCATGGCGGTGTCGCTGGTCCCGCTCATGATGCGGCCCGCCCGGCTGCGCGAGCAGGAGGAGTTCGACGCGGCCATGGGGCGGATCGCGAGTTCCGCCGTCGAGTTCGTCCAGGGGATCGCGGTGGTCAAGACGTTCGGCGGGTCCGGGCGCGCCCACCGCAAGTTCCTCAAGGCCGCCGACGATTTCGTCAGCGTCTTCTTCCGGTGGGTGCGCAGCATGTCCCTGATCGCGGCGGGCATGCAGCTGGCGCTGTCGCCGCCGTTCGTGCTGCTGGTCGTGCTGGTCGGCGGGGCGGCCCTGATCACGTCCGGCGGCCTGGCCCCGGCCGGCCTGCTGCCCTTCCTGCTGCTCGGACTGGGCCTGACCGCGCCGGTGGCGGCCCTCGGCCACGGCTTCGACGACCTGCAGGCCGCCAGGCGGGCGGTCGGCCGGATCAAGGACGTGCTCGAGGTGCCGTCGTTGCCGGAGCCGGACGACCCGGTCGCGCCGCGGGGGCACCGGGTGGAGTTGCGTGACGTCCGGTTCGGTTACGACGACGGCCACGAGGTGCTGCGCGGGATCGACCTGGTGCTCGAACCGGGGACGGTGACCGCGGTCGTCGGACCGTCGGGAAGCGGGAAGTCCACGCTGGTCCAGCTGCTGCCGCGGTTCTTCGACCCGGCCCACGGCTCGGTCCTCCTCGGCGGCGTCGATCTGCGCGAGCTCGGCAGCCGGGAGCTCTACCGGAGGGTCTCCTTCGTCTTCCAGGACGTGCGCCTGCTGCGCGCCTCGGTCGCCGACAACATCACCCTCGCGGTGCCGCACGCCGACCGCGACGACGTGGTCCGCGTCGCCCGGCTGGCCGGTATCCACGATCGCATCCTTGAGCTGCCGCGGGGATACGACACCGTGCTCGGGGACGACGCGCGGCTGTCGGGCGGCGAGGCGCAGCGCATCTCGATCGCCCGCGCGCTGCTGGCCGACGCGCCCGTTCTGGTGCTCGACGAGGCGACCGCGTTCGCCGACCCGCGGACCGAACAGGCGGTACGCCGGGCCCTGGCGACGCTGGAGGGCGATCGGACGATCCTGGTCATCGCCCACCGCCTGGAGACGGTCGCCGACGCCGACACCGTCGTGATGCTGGAGAACGGGTCGATCGTCGAACGCGGCAGCCCCGCCGAACTCCTGGCACGGAACGGAAGGTTCGCCGCGTTCTGGCGATCCCACCGATCGGCGGTCGCGGGCACGAGCGGCACCACCGGTGACGTACGACAAGGAGATGAGCCCCGATGATCCGCATGCTGCTGCGCGTGCTCGGACACGAGTACGCCGGGACGATGCGCCGCACCATGGCCCTCATGACGATCACCGCGACGGCCGAGGGCCTGTCCTACGCGCTGCTGGTTCCCGTGCTGCGGGCGCTGCTCGGGGACACGCCCGGAGACGCCTGGCCGTGGCTGGCCGCGTTCGGGGCCGCGGTCGCCGTCTACGCCGTGCTGCGCTACACCAGCGACCTGTCCGGCATGCGCGTCGGGACCACGATGGTGCGCGGCCTGTACCACCGGCTCGGCGAGCATCTGGCCCGCCTGCCCATCGGCTGGTACACCGCCGGCCGGGTCGGCGAGGTGTCCCTCATGGCCGGTCGCGGGCTGCTGGCGGCGATGAGCGTGGCGGCGCATCTGCTGGCGCCGTTCATCTCCGCCGTGGTGACTCCCCTGGCCATCGTCGCCGTGATGCTCGTCTTCGACTGGCGCATGGGGCTGGCCGCGCTGGCCGCCGTGCCCGTCGTGGCCGCGATCCAGATCTGGACGGCCCGCTCGATGGCCGCCACCGATGACGAGCGCCACGAGCGCGACCACGAGGCGGCCGGGCGGGTCATCGAGTATCTCCAGGCCCAGCCGGTGCTGCGGGCCGGCGGCCGCACCGCGGAGCGCTTCGCGCTGCTCGACGACTCCCTGCGGGGAGTCCAGCGCGCGTCCCGGCGTAGCGTGCTGGCGACGCTGCCCGGCATGGTGGGGTTGACGCTCGTCGTGCAGGCGATCTTCACCGTGCTGCTGGTCCTGGGCGCCTACCTCGTGCTCGGCGGGTCCATCGGCGCGGCGGAGGTGCTGACGATCCTGGTGCTGGCCGCCCGCTGCGCCGACCCGCTGCTGTCGCTGTCGGACATCGGCGGCCGGCTGCGCGGCGCCCGGTCCGAGCTGGACAGGCTCGACAAGGTGTTGCGCGCCGAGCCGCTGCCGGAGCCCGCCGACCCGATCGAACCGGCGGGCCATGACCTGGAGCTCGCGTCCGTCACCTTCCGGCACGGCGACCGTACGGTGTTCGACGACGTGTCGTTGTCCGTGCCGCAGGGACAGCGGCTCGCCGTCGTCGGGCCGTCGGGCGCGGGCAAGAGCACCCTGCTGCAGTTGCTCGCGCGGTTCTACGACGTGGACGCGGGCGCGGTGCGCGTGGGAGGGGTGGACGTGCGCTCGATCGACACGGAGGTGCTGATGGCGCGGATCGCCGTCGTCTTCCAGGACCTCTACCTGTTCGACGGCACGATCGAGGAGAACGTACGTCTCGGCCGCCCCGACGCCGGCGAGGCGGAGGTGCGGGCGGCGGCGGCCGCGGCGGGGCTCGGCGAGGTGATCGAGCGGCTGCCCGGCGGATGGGCGACCAACGTCGGCGAGGGCGGCGCGTTGCTGTCGGGCGGCGAGCGCCAGCGGGTCTCGATCGCGCGGGCGCTGCTGAAGGACGCGCCCATCGTGCTGCTGGACGAGGTGACCTCAGCGCTGGACCCGGAGAACGAGGCGGCCGTCCACGAGGGGATCGAGCGCCTCATGGCGGGCCGGACGGTGGTGATGGTGGCGCACCGCATGCGGACCGTCCGGCGTGCCGATCGTGTCGTCTTCGTGGACGGCGGCCGGATCGTCGAGGACGGCGGTCACGACGAGTTGCTGCGCCGCGGCGGACGCTACGCGGGGTTCTGGGAGATCTCCATGACGCCGGTGCGCTGAACGCTTGCACGGTGAGCAACACGACGCGAGCGTCGGCGGCATGACCGCCTGGACGCTCGGCTCGTCCCTCGCGCTGATCGGTCCAGCATCCTGCTGGTGAGCAGGCACACCGGCGTTTTGAGGAAGAGACCGGCAGGTGCGAGCTGCCGGCCTCGGGTGTCCTGCTCGGCGCCGTCGCGGTGAGGGGTGGCGATCGGCACCCAGGTCAGCACTCCTGGTAGGTTTTCTGTCGGCCAGGACGGCGGCATGGTGGGAGACATCGCCGGACACTACGTGAGAACACCCGATGATCTCTGATCAGCGCGTCGGCATCGGAGTCGATCCGCCTCCTGGAGTCAGCCGGCGCCCCCGCCCTCCGCCGATCCCCGTCAGAGCCGACCCGCGGCATCGCTCTACCGGAAAGCATCCGCAACCGTGCGCACAACGTCCCTCATCGCCATTGCCCTCCTGGCAGTGACCGCTACGGGTTGCGGGCTGCCGTCTCTCACACCGCCCACCGAGCAGGCTCGGCCGACCGCCTCAGCCCGCGGGTCGTCCCCCGTCACGCCATCGACGTCACCGGTTTCCACCGGCCTCACGATCGCCGACGCCGAGCGGGGCGCCGCGAGCTGGCTGGCCGAACACAACCGGACGGTCAAGGACCGCGACTGGTGGGACGACTCATCCGCGATCGACAAACTGTTCTGGGACGGCACCAGGCACGAAGCGGTGCTCGACCAGTGGGCCGTGAAGAACGGCGACAGGAGGAAGGAACGCGAACCGATCCGCCTGACCAGGCAGGTCTTCTACGTCCCTCGCGAGCAGGCGTTGCCCGGCGGACAGTGGTTCCTCCTCCAGGCCACGTACGCGGGCCAGGACCGCCCGCACATCCTGGCGTTCTGGCGCCCCGAGGGCGGAGCGTTCAAGCTGGCGGCCAAGAGCCCGTTGCACCACGGCCAGCGGATGCCCGAGCCGCGGCGAGACGCCGAGGGTTACGTCACCGCCATGCCAGCCCTCGCCGGCAGGCAGGTCGCCCAGGAGTACCTGGTGTTCTGGGATTACGACAGGCACGATCAGGAGGGCAGGAAGGGCTACCGGCTGGCCAAGGACAACCACAGCAGGCGCGCCTATCGCACGGTCTCCAAGGGCGCGTACATGGCTTATCAGTCCTACAGCCGCCCGTACGGGTTCCGCACCGCGGACGGCGGTTCATTTCACGTCTTCAGCCTGCTCAACGACCCGCAGCACATCTCGGCCGTCCTCACCTTGGGCGTGTCCACCCGGGGGAAGGGCAAGGCGCTCCACGAGATCGCCGCCGACTGGTACGCCTGAGCCCTTCACGCGGGCTGCAGGTAGGAGAGCAGGAGCTTGATCAGGAACACCGGCGTGAACCAGGCGACGGCCTGCGGGACGGTGACGAGCGTGAGGCCCAGCACGGCGATCGCGAAGGCCGCCGGGTGGCGCGCGCCCGGCGGCGCGACCTGCAGGACGGCGGCCCCTCCCCACGCGATCAGGTAGATCGCCAGGGCGGCGCCCCAGGTGAACCCCGGGACGAGCCACGCCATGAGGAAGGGTTGGACATGGATGCCGACGAAGATCAGGTGATGCCTGGCCGTCCGGCCGGGGGCGTGGTATTTGCGCTTGGCCGCCGCCGTGGCGTTGACGACGGCTCCGCCGTACAGGTCGAGGGCGATGATCGTGACGACCACGACCGCCGGCCAGGGCCAGTGCGCGCCTGAGGCCCGGTGGAGCGCGAGCGCCGCGCCGGCCACGGCCGCGCCGTAGCAGAGGAGCCGGTCGACGCCGGTCGCGCCGGGCGCTATCAGGACGTCGTCGATCCGGCTCATCGCAGGCTCCGTACGCAGATCTGGACGATCGGCCCGGCCAGCTCGCCCAGGTCGAGCTCGGGGTCGGCGAGGCACTGCACCAGGCAGCCCTCGACCGCGCCGACGATGACGGCGGCGACGTGATCGGGGTCGAGACCGGGGCGGATCGCGGCCTCGCGCAGCAGCCGGGCGACAGTCGTGCGGTAGTCGCGGTAGAGGCCCGCCATGTCCAAGCCCGCCATGTCCGAGGGGGTGTTCCACACGTCGAGCTGGACGCGGGCGAGGTCGGCATCGGCGACCAGCATCGTCAGCGTGGCGCCGATCAGCCTCTCCAGCCGGTCGAGCGGGTCGAGCGGGTCGCCGTCGGAGCCGGCGGCGGTCAGCAGCGCGGCGACCCGGGCGGCGTGCGCTTCGAACGCGGCCTTCAGGAGCGCGTCGCGACTGTCGAAGTACAGGTAGACGCTGCCCTTCGCGATGCCCGCCTCAGCGGCCACGTCGTCGATGCGGGTGGCCGCGAAGCCCTTGCGGGCGAACATCCGGACGGCGGCGGCCAGGATCTGCTGCCGCCGCTCGGTCTTGTCGACTTTCCTCGGGGTCATACCACAATTATGACTGACCAGTCAGTCATAATCAAACCCCCCGTTGGCGGCGGCGGCAACGGGGGCGGGGTGGGTGAGCTGCGGGTGGTGCCCCGTCCCCTTGACGATGGTGACCGGAACGTCGAGGGCGTCGCCCACGAGCGGGTCGTGTTCGCCGGCGATGACGCGTACGGGCACCGGGCAAGTGGCCGCCAGCGCGCGCAGTTCGGCCCGCTCGGCCTGCCGCTGTGCCTGGGCCAGCCGGCGCGCGGTGCGCCGCGCGACGCCAGGACGCCGCACCTGCGCGGCCGCGCTTTCCAGCGCCGGCCCGGCGGCGGCGCCGGGGCCGAGCAGCGCCCTGGCGAGCCGCGCGGCTGAGGCCGTCCGCAGCAAGGGGCCGACGAGCAGCGCAGCGCGCAGGTGCCATGGCGGGCGGCGCTGGAGGAAGTAGGGCGAGACGAGCACGAGCCCGGCGAGCCGTTCGGGGTGGGCGTGCGCGTAGCGCAGCGCGGGCGCGGCGCCCGCCGAATGTGCCACGAGGACCGGGCGGGTCCGTACGGGAGCCAGGAGCGCGGTGAGCCAGGCGGCGGGATCGGCGGCGGAAGGGGCGGAGCGGCCGAGCCCGGGGAGGTCGGCCACCAGGGCGGCGCCGTCGAGCCCGGGCAGCACGCCCTGCCAGCTCTCCGCGTCGAGCGGCAGGCCGTGGAGCAGCACGTAGTCCGGGGACAGGCGATCCCCGGCGAGGTAGGTCGCGCTTCCCGCGACGAGCTCGAACCCGCCTTTCAGCGCGGGTCCCGCGCGGCCGAAGCGGTCGGCGACGAGCCGGCCGGCCCAGCGGCGCAGCGCCTCCCGCACCGGCGGGTGGGCGAGCCCGGCGGCCTCGGCCAGCGCGCCGGCCGACGAGGTGTCATAGCGGTCCTCCGACATGAAGGTCAGCGACTCGGGCTCGGCTCCGGTCAGCGCGCGGGGCAGGCGGCGGACGAGTCCGGCCGGCAGGAGCACGCGCGGGGCACGCAGGCCGAGGTGCCGTGCCAGCAGCGCCACCAGTTCGGGCAGCTCGGGGGTGTCGTCGTCGAGGACCCAGTGCGCGCGGAAGGGCCCCCGATCATGCTCTGGTACGGCGGCCAGGAAGCGGGCCAGGTGGTCGGCGGTGACCACGGGCACGTACGTGTGCCGGGAGCCGGGCAGCGCCGGGAGCCGTCCCGACCACAGGCGCTCCACCAGGCCGGCCAGGCCGAGGTACTGGCCGGACTCGCCGGTGGCCGAGTGGCCGATCACGGTGGCGGGATTGACCACCGTCAGGGGGACGCCCTGTTCGGCCGCCGCCCTCCGCACCGCGGCGTCGCCCTCGCGCTTCGAGGCCTCGTACGCGCCCAAGCGCCGGTAGAGCGCGGCCAGGTCGTGCTCGGAGTGCGGCTCGGCCGTCCCCACGCGGTATCCGGAGATGTGGACCAGGCGCCGCAGGCGCGGGCGGGCGGCGGCCCAGCGCAGGACGTTCACGGCGCCGTCGACGTTGACCCGCCGGGCCTCGTCACGGCCCAGGCGGAAGCGGTAGACGCCGGCGGTGTTGAAGACGTCCCGTACGGAGTCCAGCCGGGTCTCGTCCTGCGGCGCGAGCGCGAGGCCCGGCCGGGTGACGTCGGCCGCGACGACGGTGAGCCGCTGGTCGCTCACGTCGTGCGCACGCAACCAGGCCCGCAGATCGACGGCGCGGGCGGGGCCGCCGCGGACGGTCACGGCGACCGGCCGCCCCGCGGAGAGCAGCTCCGCCGCCAGCCACCGGCCCATGAAGCCCGTCGCCCCGGTGACCAGAGTGTCCGGTTGATCCATCTTGAAGCTCCCTCTAGACCGATCTACATATTCCAAGGATCTGCGAACGCCCTCCGGTGCGCGGTTCATCGGGAAGCCGTCGACCGGGACGATGAGCGCCGCGCTCAGGCGCCGAGCAGGACCGCCACAGACCGCCGCGCCCGCTCGACGGGCACCAGGCTGCGCCGGGCGCGGGCCAGGACGAGGGCCCCCTCGATCAGGGCGAGCAGGGAGCAGGCCAGGTCCTCGGCCTCCGAAGGAGGGCGTCCGTCGGCGATCAGGCGGTCGGCCAGCGCCCGCTCCCAGCCGTCGTAGGCGTCGGCGCAGACCTGCTGGAGCGCGTCGTGGGTGGCCGCCACCTCCAGGGCGACGGTGGCGATCGGGCATCCCTTCGCATAGCCGGCCGCCTCCATCCGGCCGGCCAGCGCGTCCAGCACGGCGTCGATGAGCGCACCGGTGCCGGCGGCCTCGTCCGCCAGGCTCCTGATGAGGGCGTCGACCTCCCGGCCGGACGCGGCGACGGCCTCGGCCGCCAGCTGCTCCTTGCCGCCGGGGAAGTGGTGGTAGAGCGAGCCCCTGGGCGCCCGGCCGGCGTCGATCACCTCGTTGAGGCCGGTGCCGTAGTAGCCCCGCTCCTCGACCAGCGTGCGCGCGGCGTCGATCAGCCGCGCCCGCGTCTGCTCCCCTTTGACAGCCATGCGGAGAGAATAGACCGATCTACATAATTTGTCATCCGCGGTCACGACGAGCTGCTGCGCCGCGGCGGACGCTACGCCGTTCCTGAGTCGGAGCACGCATGGCGCGCTGGGTTTCGCCGGGCCTGCCTGGGGAACCGGGGCGGACCAGGGCGACGGAGAGGCGGGCGAGATGGCGCGCAGGCTGGTGGCGATCGGCAATCCCGCGGCGGGCGGAGACGACGAGGAGACGCGGCAGGCGGTGCTGCGCACGTTGGAGAGCGAGGCCGACGTCGTGGCCCCCGTCGTGGCGGCGCCAGGGGACGCCGAGCGCGTCCTGGCCCAGCACCACGACCGCGACCCCGTGGTGCTGGGCGGCGACGGCACCCTGCACGCGGTGCTGGCGGCCCTCTTCGCCCGCGGCGAGCTCGCCGACCGGCCGGTGGGGCTGGTCCCGATGGGCACCGGCAACGACCTGGCGCGTTCCCTGGGCGTCCCGCTGGACCCGGAGAAGGCCGCGCTGCTGGTGCTGCGCGGCACCGAGCGGCCGCTCGACCTGCTGGTCGACGACGAGGGCCGGATCGTGATGAACGCCGTGCACGTCGGCGCGGGCGCGCTGGCCTCCCAGCAGGCGGCCCCGCTCAAGCCGGTGCTGCGCCGGGCCGCGTACGCCGCGGGCGCGCTGCTCGCGGGGATCCGCAGCCGGGGCTGGCGGCTGCGGGTGCGCGCCGACGGCGTCGTCGTCGCGTCCGGCCGCCGGCGCGTGCTCATGGTGGGCGTCGGCAACGGCGCCACGATCGGCGGCGGCACTCCGCTGGCGCCGGACGCGCGCCCGGACGACGGGCTGGCCGACGTCGTCGTCTCCTTCGCCGTCTCCCCCTGGGCACGGCTGGCGTACGGGCTGCGGATGCGGCGCGGCGAGCACCCCGAGCGCGGCGACGTCGTCACCGTGAAAGCGAGCACGGTCGTCATCGAGGGCGAGCCCGTGCCGGCCAACGCCGACGGGGAGCTGCTGCCGGCCGCGCCCGTCTGGTCCTGGACGGTACGCCCCGGAGCGTGGCGGCTCATCGCGCCGGACGGTGACGCCTGACCTGAGCAGTGGCCGGCCATTCACCCAGGGCCGGCACCCCGGACCGTGGCCCTTGACCCCTGTGAGAGCATCGGTCAGGAACGCGTGATGATCGCTCGCCGGCCGTCTCGACGCGGACGCCCGCCGGCGCGCGGTGGATGGGAGGCTCCCATGTCCTTGCCCGGCCGGCTCCTGCTGGTGTTACCCCTGATGGCGACGTTCGCGGCAGGCGGGGGTGAGGCCGGCGCGGCGACCGCCGCCGTCCCGCCGCCGGCGATCATCGAGGCCGACTTCCCCGACCCCGACGTCATCCAGGCCGGATCCACCTTCTACGCCTATTCCACCAGCAGCCGGGCCGGCCGCATCCAGGTGGCCAGCGCGCCGTCGCCGACCGGGCCGTGGACCGTGCGCGGTGACGCCCTGCCCGACAAGCCGTCCTGGGCGGGCGACGGCGGTTTCTGGGCGCCCGACGTGACCCGGCGCGCGGACGGGCAGTACCTGATGTACTTCACCGGCCCGAGCACCGCGGCCAAGCGCATGTGCATCGGCGCCGCGCTGTCACCCACCCCGCTCGGCCCGTTCCGGCCCCTCGGCGACGGCCCGCTCGTCTGCGACCCCGCCGAGGGCGGCGACATCGACCCGTCGAGCTTCGTCGACACCGACGGCACGCGTTATCTCCTGTACAAGAACGACGGCAACGCCGTGGGCAAGCCCGCCATCATCTGGCTGCAGCAGGTGGCGGCCGACGGCGTCACCTTCACCGGGCCCAGGAGGGAGCTCATCCGCAACGACCGCCCGGAGGAGGCCGGCGTCATCGAGGCGCCGGTGCTGGTCAAACGCCCGTCCCAGTACGTGCTGTTCTACTCGGGCGGCTCCTACACGGGCAACTCCTACTTCACGAGCTACGCCACGGCCCCCTCGCTCACCGGCCCCTACACCAAGGCGTACCGGCCGCTCATGACGACCGGCACCTTCGACGGCGCGGTGCAGGGCCCGGGCGGCACCGACGTGCTGGACGATCGTGTCTTCTTCCACGGCTGGGTCGGAAACGCGCGCTGGATGTACACCGCGGACCTGGGCTGGGCCGGCGACCTTCCCGTCGTGCGCGGCAGCCGGGTCCGCTACGAGGCCGAGCGCGGCACGGTCAACCACGCGGAGGTCCGCACCGGCGCGGCCGGCGCGTCGCAGGGCGCCGTGGTGGCGAAGCTGGACCACGCCGACAGCTGGGTCGACATCAGGGTGTTCGCGCCGGTGGGCGGCGACTACACCGCGAACGTGGCGTACGCCGCCGGATACGGCGACGCCCAGCACACCCTGACGGTGAACGGGTCGGCGCGGGCCACCGTGAACTATCCCGACCGCGGCTGGGACAACTGGACCCAGGTCAAGGCGACGGTCACCCTGGTCGCGGGGTGGAACACGCTGCGCCTGCAACATCTGACGCGGTGGGCCGAGCTCGATCACGTCGAACTCGCCTGACCGGAGCCGCCGCCGGCCGCGCGTTCCCGCGCTGCCCGTGCGCACGGCCCGCCGCCGCGGGCGGCCCCGCGCGACGCCGCCGCGATGCGGGGTCGCGCGCGTCAGCCCTGTGGTCGCAGCCGGGGTGCGACCACCGTGGCAGGCGAGGTTCGTCAGGAATGAGGACGAGGACGGCCGCGTGCCCTTCGAGGATGGAGATCGTTCACCGCCGTCCATCGAAGGAACCCCTTCATGTCCCTCCTGACCGGCCGCCGCGTGGCGGCCACCGTCCTCATCGCCGCGGGACTGCTGTCCCCTCTGCCGGCGAACGCGCAGGCGAAGGAGCATGCCGGCGTGCGCCAGGCCCTCGACGCGATGGTGGCCGCCGGCGCTCCCGGCGTCCTGGCGAGGATCGACGACGATCGCGGCACCTGGATCGCCACCAGCGGGGTCGCCGACCTGGAGACCCGCGCCCCGGTGCCGCGCGAGGCGCGGTTCCGGATCGCCAGCCTGACCAAGAGCATGGTGGCCGCGGTGGTCCTGCAGCTGGTGCGGGAGGGCAGGGTGAGCCTGGAGGAGAGGATCGCCACCCGGCTGCCCGGCCTGGTCGAGGGCGGCGACCGGATCACCGTACGGCAACTGCTCAACCACACGGGCGGCCTGGCCGACTACGCGCAAGCGCCCGAGTTCGCCGACCCCGCCCGCCTGACCAGGACCTACACCCCGCGGCAGCTCGTCGCCGAGGCCGAACGGCTGCCGCGACCGGAGCGGGGCCGCTTCTCCTACTCCAACACCGGCTACATCCTGCTCGGGCTGCTGGTGGAGAAGGTCACGGGCCACGACCTGGGCGCCGAGCTGAAGCGGCGGATCTTCCGCCCCGCGAGGATGACGCGCACGTACCTGCCGCTGACCCGGCCGGACATCCGCGGCCCGCACGCCACCGGCTACTACCTGCCCAAGGGTGCCGACCCCGACGTGCCGGGCTCGCTCAAGCCCATCACCCGGCTGAACCCGTCGTTCGCGTGGGCGGCGTACGGGGTGGTATCGGACGCCCGCGATGTGAACCGCTTCTACCAGGCACTGTTCGGTGGCCGGCTGGTCACGCGCGACCTTCTCTCCCAGATGCGTACCGGGGTCGGCACACCGCAGGCGCCGGTGTTCCCGCGGTACGGGCTCGGGCTCGAGTCGGCGGGGCTCACCTGCGGCGAGCTGTGGGGCGCGACCGGGGCCATCCCGGGCTACCAGACGTTCGCCTTCGCCGACGCGGCGGGCAGGCGCCGGATGACGCTCTCGGTCAACGTGCACCGCAGCGATCCGAAGGTCGTGCCGATGTTGCTTGCGGGCGTCGACGCGCTCAACCGCTACTTCTGCGGCGAGCCGTACAAGCCGCCGACGAAGTGACGCCGAGCCCGGCGATCGCGTAGGCGCCGGCCGCGATCACCACGTCCACCCAGCACAGCCCTCTCCCCCAGGCCATCGGCACGGCGGCCGCCAGCGCCGCGAACGGCGCCAGCACGGCTCCCCAGAGTGCGGCCGCCGCCGCGACCCGTCTGCGCTCCGGCGTGGGCGGGGCGACGCCCGCCCGGTTCTGATCGGCGATGCCTGTTGCGGTTGGAGCCATCCCAGATCCGCCTCCCGTCGAACGGCTGAAAGCGCTTCGGGAAGCCCACGCCTGCCCGATCGGAAACCGTCATACCGCCCATCGATCCGGATTTGGCATTGACCAGGGTGATTCTGGGCCGGACGTCGGCCCATGTTTGCCACCGGCCTGACCGGACGCTGAGCGGCGACCCAGGAGCGTACACATGCCAGAGCGTGCCGAAGCTCAGCCGCGCCGCCGGCCCCCGCGACGCCGCCGGCCCTCACCGGCTCGGTGTGCCCGGGGTCGCCGCCTCCCCGCGCCCGCCGAGCCCCGAGCGTTCCAGCCTCCTGGCGCTCACCTGCGGCCACGTCGGTTCGATCACTGTGTCCTCCTCAGTCGACGCGACCGACCGTAGAGGGCATCGCGGAAAGCTCCCTTCCGCAATGGGTTCGCGATGGCCGTGTGCCCCACGTGGCCGCCTCCGTCACTCAGCGGGCGTCACTCAGCGGGCGTCACTCAGCGGGCGTCACTCAGCGGCCGTTCTGACGCGGATCGCCTGGTGGGAGGCCTCGCGGAAGTCGCTCGCACGCACCTTCCTCAGCAGCTCCCGCCACGGCGCCGACCATCCCGACCGAGGGCCGCAGGACGCGGCCAGCGCCGTGGCCAGCAACGCGCCTGTCTCCCCCTCGCCGGCCAGCCATCGCGCGTGCGGCAGCACCCGTTCGACGGGGACGTGCTCGGCCGACGTGGCGAGGGCCTCACCCGTCTCGACGGCGGCCAGCACTCCCCCGGCCGTCCCCGCCAGCCGCGCCAGGACGTCACGGGGGTCGTCCCAGTCGACCGTCGCCGCCAGCAGCTCGGCCGCCAGGTCCGCGGGGAGGTCGGAGGTCACCTCCAGGACGACCGGGTCGCGGGTCGTGCGGTGCCACCGGCGCAGGTCCGACACGATGGCCGCGAGCCGCTGGGCGGCCGGGCGGTCGCGGTCGGCCCCCGCGTCGGGTTCGCCGGGCGCGGCGGCGAGGGTGCGCACCGCCCGCCGCAGGTCGTCCATCCCGAATCCGGAGCACGCCGCGCCCACCAGCCCGCGAGCGGCGACCCCCCAGTCCGCGGTCTCGCCGAGGTCGCAGGCGATCTCGGCCAGCCGTTCCACGGCTCCCGGCGCGTAGGCGGCCCAGCGGGGCAGCCTCTGGACGGCGGTCAGGCGGGTCTGCCGGTCGTCCGCGCGGGTGGCGGCGGCGACCAGCTCCGCGTACGCGGCCCGCCGGCGCTCCGGCACGGCCAGCGGACGCGCGCCCAGCACCGGGGCCGCCACGTCCCCGGCCAGCGCAACCGCCTCCTGGAGCAGCCCCCACGCGTCAGGCTCGGCGAGCAGGTCGCCGGCGGCCGACACGATGGCCGCCCGCACGTCCTTGTGCTGCCCCTCGGCGTCCCACAGGCTCCGCAACACCCGCATCGCGCCGGGCGCGCGGTTCCGGGCGAGCAGCCGGGCCGCTTCCTTGCGCGCGGTGACCTTGCCGCCGGCCAGCACGGGCTCCAGACGCGCCGCCAGCTCCTCGGGAGGCACGAACCGCGCCGCCCGGGCCGCGGCGTACACGGCCACGTGCGCGTCCTCCCCGCCCGCGTGCGCGAGCAGGCCTGCCAGCACCTCCTGCGGGCGCGCCGTCCACGGCAGAGCGGTCAGCGCCGCCCTCCGGAGCAGCGGCTCCCGCGGATTCAGGTAGCGGTCCAGCTGCGCGGCCTCCGTCCCGGGGATCGCGCCCATCTGCCGTACGGCGTGCGCGCGCTCGTGCGTGGGCAGCGAGGTGTTCCACGCGACCTGGTCGAGCAGCCGCAGGTACGCCGTACGCTGCTGGGCCGTCCACCGCAGCACGGCCGCGCGGGGGGCGTACCGCACCTGCCGCACGCCACTCGCGGCGAAGCGGCCCCTGGGATCCCGCGTGCCCAGCGCGGCCTCGAGCAGGTCCGTACGCCGCCACGCGAGGACGTGGAACACGCGGGCCAGCATCACCGTGGACGGATCCCTCTCCAGCAGCGCCTCCACCCGCTCGCCTCTGGTGCGCGGCGGCTCCAGCCAGTACTCGATCGCCCGGATCGCCTCCCGATCATCGGTGGCGGTGATCGCGCGTTCCAGCGCCCGCTGGAGCTCGGGCAGGTCGTGGCCGCGCCGGCCGAGGGCCGAGGCGAGCAGGAACGCCAGGTCGTGCCGGTCGTGGCGGGCCTCCGCCTCCAGATAGGGAGCCAGCCTGCGCACCAGCACCGTCTCCTGGCCGCGCCGGAGCACGCGCGACAGCCCGCCCAGCGAGGGCGTGCCCACGTGGCCGGTCAGCCGCTCGAAAGCCCGCAGGCCGCACTCCAGCAGCGCCACGTCGTCCCGCGTGGCCCCCTGTTCGAAGACCCGGGTGGCCAGGCGGGCCAGGGCGAGCCGCGTGGAGTATGACTGGTCGCGGGCGGCGAGCGCGTCCGAGAGGAGCCGGTCGAGGGCGGGCACGTGGGCGGCGCGGAAGAGCCGGTCGGGGATCTCGGCCAGCCCTGCCACGGCGGCCAGGCGCACCGGGTCCTGCTCGTTGCGCAACCGCCCCAGCGCGTCCGTCATCCGGGTGACGACCTCGGGGTCGCGGCTGCGTCCCGCGCAGGTGATCAGCTGGAGGTAGCCGTTGGCGCGGTCGACGCCGTCGGTCCGGCGGGTGGCGGCCCGCAGCGTCGGCTCGGCCTCGTCGTACGGCAGGAAGGCCGTGAACTCCAGGGTGCGGTAGGGGGCTTCGGCGACGGCCCGCAGGCCGAGCATGCGGCGGGCCTCCGCGACCCGGCGGCCCAGGGGTAGGACGTTCAGCAGATACTCGGAGTGAATCGTCTGGGAGAGGTCGACGCCCTCCGTCGCCGCGGTGAACACCGCGTCCCTGCGGCTGGGAGCCACCGACCGCAGCAGATTGATCAACGAGGGTTCGTCATCGCGTACGGCCCTGCCCATCTCGCCCAGCCGGTCGTCGCCGAGCGCGGCCAGCCGCTCCCGCACGGACCGCCGCCGCAACTGCGCGGCCAGCAGCCACCGCCGTCCCGGGGCCAGGTAGAGAGCCAGCGTACGACCGGGGTCGGCGTCCAGGAGCCGCCCCGCGCACTGCCAGTGCCGATCGGTCCAGTAGCGCTCCAGCAGCCCGAGCACCCGCTCGGGTGCGTGCCGGGCGGCGACCTCGACGCCCGGCCCGGTCATCAGCCACCACTCCTCGCGCAGGTGTCGCGGCAGCCCGGCCAGGGCCGACTCGGCGTGGTCGAGCACGGTGAGCGGGTGCCGCCTGGCCAGGGCGGACCAGTTCGGCACCGCGTGCGCGAGGCCGGGCAGCCGGGCGGCGACCACCTCCGGAGGGCACGCCACGAGCAGGCTCGCGGCCTCTCGGTCGCCCCACCGCTCCTGGACCTCACCGATCAGCCGCGCGGCCAGGTCACCCCGGCCGTGGCGCTTGACGGCCCGGTAGGCGGCCGCCCGATGGGCCGGGGGCGCGGTGCGGGCGATCTCCACGATCGTGTCGCCAGGAGCGCCGAGCCGGACCGCCTCGCCGATCGCGTACCGGCTGATGTCGTGATCGGGGTCGGTCATCGCGCGCGTGACGTACGCGACGTCGCGCGCCATCACGGCCAGCCGCACCCCGACGAGCCGTTCGTACGGGTCGCGCCGGGCCCGCAGTTCGTCCAGCACGACCCGCAGCTCGGGCCGTCCGTCCCGGGCGTGCGCGGCCAGGCGGCGGCACCGCTGCCCGTGGGACAACGGTTCCACCTCGGCGATCAGGGCGTTGGGTGTGAGAGCGTGAGACCGCATAACCGCCCCATTATGGCGCTACGGCGCGCCGCAGGCGGCCCGTACGTCCGTGACCAGCCGCGCCGCCGCGTCGATGGTGCGCTCGATCTCCTCCGGCGTGTGCCCCACCGACGCGAGCAACGCCTGGGCCCGCTCCCCGAACCCGCCGGGCGCGGACGGCAGCCGGTCCGCCGAGGCGATCATGGCCTTCTCGTTGACGAGCCAGGCGCCATCGTGGGCGTGCAGCGCGTGGCAGGCGACGCCGAGCGCGCGGAACAGGGCCGCCGCGGTGTACGCCGGGTCGCGGCCCGCTGCGCCGTACCGGGCGGTCGCCAGGGCGAAGTCGCACTCCCACAGCCCTCTGACCAGGGCATCACGCAGCGCCGGCGGGTAGGCGGCGGCGACCTCCTCGCGCAGGGCGGTGAGCTCGCCGCCCGCGTCGGCGAGGACCCGGCACAGGGCGACCTCGCCCGCGTACGCGTGGGAGTAGAAGCCCAGGGGGTGGCCGACCTGGAAGCCGATCTCGTAGCGGCCCGCGCGGCAGTCCCGCCAGACGCGGTGCACGCGGTCAAGGTCACGGTAGATCCAGTCGACCCGCCACCCGTCCATGGTGAGCCAGCCGCCGCCGTCCACCCACGGGCCCCAGCCGCCCGGCTCGGTCACCTCGGCGGGCGCGCCCGTCAGCTCCGTGGCGAGCGCCCGCAGGTCGTCCACGGCGAGCGGGCCGCGGTAGTAGAGGCCGAGGTCGATGTCGGAGTCGGGACGGTGGGTGCCGCGTGCGCGGCTGCCGCCGAGGACGACGGCCACGACCCCGGGCACCCCGGCCAGCCGGGCGGCGATCGGGTGGAGATCCGGTTGTTGCACGGGCCGATCCTAGCGGGCCGCCCCCGCCCGTTTGACACATTTTTTTGTCGGTGACATCGTTCACGCATGGACGAAGTGGCGGTGATCGAAGACCCCGCGGCGGCCGAGGCGTCCCTCGACCCCATGCGCTCGAAACTGCTGGCCGAGCTGGTCGAGCCCGGCTCTGCCACGTCGCTGGCCGCCAGGGTGGGCCTGGCCAGGCAGAAGGTCAACTACCATCTGCGGACGCTGGAGAAGCACGGCCTGGTGGAGCTCGTCGAGGAGCGGAGGAAGGGCAACGTCACCGAGCGCGTGATGCGGGCCACCGCCGCGTCGTTCGTCATCTCGCCGACCGCGCTGGCCTCCGTGCAGCCCGACCCCGGCCGGTCGCCGGACCGGCTCTCGGCGCGGTGGCTGCTGGCGCTGGCGGCGCGGCTCGTACGCGATGTGGGCGCTCTGGTCAACGGGGCGGCCAAGGCGCGGAAGCGGGTGGCGACGTTCGCCATCGACGGCCAGGTGCGTTTCGCGTCGGCAGCCGACCGGGCGGCGTTCGCGGAGGAGCTGACGCAGTGCGTGGCCTCGCTGGTCAGCAAATATCACGACGAGTCTGCTGAAGGCGGGCGTGATCACCGGCTGATCGTGGCCGTGCACCCTTCCGTGAAGGAGCAGTGACGTGGGGCACGCGTTCGAGCTCCCCCAGGAGGCCCTGGTCGAGGCGGCCCCGGAGGAGGTCTGGGAGGCCATCTCGACGGGGCCGGGCATCGATTCGTGGTTCATGGGCCGCAACGAGGTCGCCGGCGGGGTGGTCCGCACGGTCTTCGGCGACTTCGCGATGCCGGAGTCCACGGTGACGGCCGCCGAGCCCGGCAAGCGCTTCGCCCACAGCAGCGCCACGGGCGAGGACGGGCGCTTCGTCGCCTACGAGTTCCTCATCGAGGGGCGCGACCGGGGCAGCACGCTCGTCCGCCTGGTGACCAGCGGGTTCCTGCCCGGCGACGACTGGGAGGACGAGTTCGAGGCCATGTCCAGGGGCATGGAGATGTACTTCGCGACGCTGGTCGTACACCTCGGCCACTTCGCGGGACGGGTGGCGACGCCGGTCACGGAGTTCGGGCCGCCCGTCGGCGACTGGCCGCGCGCCTGGGAGCTCCTGTACGCCGCGCTCGGCGGCCCTCCGTCCCCCGGCGACCGCGTGCGGTTCGGCCCCGGGCCGGTCGAAGGAGTGGTGTACTTCCGCAACTCCCAGACCCTCGGCATCCGCGCCGATCACGCGATCTACCGCTTCCTCCAGGGCTTCCACGGCCCCATGATCGCCGCACACCTGCTCTTCGACGATGAGCGCGAGGGCGATCGCTGGCGGGCGTGGCTGGACGAGCTGTACGCGAACGGGACGTGACGGCCACCGCGACCGGGGCAGGAAGGCGGGCATGAGAGTCGTCGCGCTGTCCGACACGCACGCCCCCAGGCGCTGGCGCTCCTGCCCGCCCCGCGTCGCCGAGCACGTGCGCGGCGCGGACCTGATCCTGCACGCGGGCGACGTCTGCGTCCCCTCGGTGATCGAGGAACTGGCCGCCTACGCCCCCGTGCACGTGGTCAAGGGCAACAACGACGGCCCCGGCCTCGACGCGCCGGACACGCTGGAGCTCATCCTGGACGGGCTGCGGATCGGCATGATCCACGACAGCGGCCCGGCCAAGGGCCGCCTGGCCCGCATGCGGCGCCGCTTCCCGCGGGCGGACCTGATCGTGTTCGGCCACTCGCACATCCCGCTCGACGAGTCGGACGGCGGCCTGCGGATCTTCAACCCCGGCTCCCCCACCGACCGCCGCCGCCAGCCGCACGGCACGCTCGGCCTGCTCACCATCGAGCACGGGACGCTCACCCGGGCCGAGATCGTGCCCGTCACCTGACGACGACGTCGCGCGACTTGTCGAGGTCGGCCTTGAGCTCCTCCATGACCTTGGCGTACCCGAGGTAGCTGTAGCGTTCGGCCGCGTGCCACGGATAGAGCTGGCCGGCCTTGACCGCGGGCAGCTTGGCCCAGGTGGGCTTCCCGGCCATCTCGTCGATCTTCATCGACTGGGCACGGGCGTCCACCAGGATCACGTCGGCATCGTACTTGTCGGCGTTCTCCCAGCTCAGCACCTCCCAGAAGCCGCCCTCGCTCTCCGTGGGCCGGTCCGGCGAGACGATGTTCACGCCCAGCTCGCCCCAGTACTTGATGTCGGGGTGGTCCGGCAGGTAGGCGACATAGAGGTTGTCCGGGGTGCCCGTGACGATCATCACCTTCAGGTCCGGCCTGGCGGCGGCGAGCGTCCTGAGGGCGTCACCGGCCGCGTCGAAACGTCTCTTGGCATCGGCCACGGGCGCGGCGTCGAGGTCCGCGCCGAGCGCGGCGGCCAGCCGGCCGTACGTCTCGATGATCTCCACCAGGGGCTTGCCGCTGAGCTGCACGCCGACCGTGGGGGCGATCTGGTCGACCACCTTGACCAACTCCTCGGGGACGTACCAGAGGGTGTTCCCGCCGGCGTTCACCGCCGGTCGAGCAGCGCCGCGGTCTTCAGGCGCTCGGGGGCTCCGATGGCCGTGAACAGCTCGTGAGCACGGCGCCAGTGGCGCCGGGCCTGCTCCGGGGCGTGCGGTTCCCGGGCGTGGCCGAGCGTGAGCAGGGCGCGGGCGTGCTCCAGCCGCTGCCCCGACCGGTGGGCGAGCCTCAGCGCCTGCTCGCACGCGCGTACCGACTGTGCCGTGTCGCCGTCCGCCAGGTGCACGGCGGCGAGCAGCCCGTACAGCCGGGGCAGGTTCAGCGGGTTGGCGTCCTGCGCCAGCTTCAGCGCGCGTTCGGCCTCGTCGCGCGCGTCGGCGTGCCGGCCGCCGCGGTGGTGGGCCTCCGCCAGGCCCAGCAGCACCTGGTCCAGGTCCGTGCCCGTCCGCTCGGCCAGCCGCAGCGCGGCCTCGAGGCGGGCCAGCGCGGAGTCCATCCTGCCGAGCTCCAGCTCGGCCTCGGCCATGCCGCTCAGCGAGGCGATCTGGCAGCGCCTGTTCTCGACCTCCCTGGCGATGGCCAGGCTGTCGGCGAACGCGTCGACGGCCTGCTCGTGGCGGCCGGCGTCGCGGTGCACCCAGCCGTATGTCTCGTACGTGACCGCCACCGCGTACCGCAGTCCCGCGGAGCGGGCCACGGACAGGGCCTGGTCCAGACATGCGAGCGCCTCGCCGAACCGGGCCTGCTTCTGGCGGACGAGGGCGAGGTTGACGAGGGTGAGCGCCTGGAGCAGCCGGTCGCCCGTCGCCTCGGCCAGCGGAAGGTTGGCCACCAGGCATTCCTCGGCGCGGTCGAGCCGGGCGAGCATCAGGTAGGCGGAGGCGAGGTTGTTCTGCGCGCGTAATTCGCCGCGGTCGTTGCCGAGCGCACGGTGGATGGCCATGGCCCGGAGGTAGCGCGGAAGGGCTCGCCGCGGCTTTCCCAGCTGTTTGCTCGCCACGCCGCCGCCCTGCAGCGCCATGGCCTCGCCGTGCGCCCAGCCGACCCTGCGTGCCAGCGCCAGCGCGCGCTCGTACTCCCGCATCGCGCCTTCGAGGTCGGCCATGAGCCACCGGACGAGCCCGAGGGAGTTGCGCATCGCGGCCTGCCCGATGAGGTCCTCCTCCCGCTCGGCGGCGTCCAGCGCGATGCCCGCCAGGCGCAGCCACTCCGCGTGCGTGCGCCGGTGTTGCAGCAGGCCCGTCATGGCCTCGACCAGGAACCAGGCGTAGGGGCGCGGACCATGCTCGGCCGCATGGGACACGGCGGCGGCGAGGTTGTCCCATTCGGCGTCGAACCAGCCGACGGCCTCCGCCGCGCCGCCGAACTCGGTCGGCGTGACACCGGCCCCGGCCGGGGCGCCGGGCAGCCGAGGGACCTCGAAACCGGCCGCCGCGGCGGCCCGAACGACGCTGCGCAGGTAGTAGTCGAGGAGCCGGTGGGCCGCCGCGTGGCGCTCCTGCGGCGGATCTTCCGCGAGGCTGAGCCGCACCGCGTACTCGACCACCAGGTCGTGAGCGGCGAAGCGGCGCGGGCCCGTCTCCTTCAGCAGGTGGATGCGCACCGCCGCCCCCAGGAGGTCCTCCGCGTGCTGCCGGCCCGTGCCGGACAGGGCGGCGGCTGCGTCGGCGGAGATGGCGGCGCCCCGCGCCACGCCGAGGAGGCGGAACATCCGCCGCGCGGGAGCCGGCAGCGCCTGGTGCGACAGGTCGAGGGCCGCCTGCACGGCGACGCTCTCGTCGCCGTCCACGCGCAGGCGCGCCAGCCGTCCCCGGTCCGCCAGCTCGCGCACGTAGTGGCCGATCAACCGGTGCTCCTGGTCGCCGATCCAGGACATGGCGATGGAGAGCGCGAGCGGCAGCCGGCCGCAGAGCGCCACGAGCTCGGCCGCGGCCTCCTGCTCGCGGCGCAGGCGGTCCTCGCCGATGCCGTGCGCGATCAGCCTCAGCGCCTCCCGCTGGTCCAGCACGTCGAGCGTGAGGCGCTCGACCCCGTCCAGCGCGACCAGGCCGCCGAGGCGGTTCCTGCTGGTGATGACGGCACGGCAGCCGGGGTCGCCGGGCAGCAGCGCACGGACGTGCTCGGGTGCGGCGACGTCGTCCAGGACCACCAGGACGCGCCGACCCGCCAGGAGCGAGCGGTACAGGGCGATCTGGGCGTCGAGCTCGACGGGGATGTCCTTGGCGTCCTGGCCGAGCCCCTGCAACAGCAGGCGCAGCGCCTCCGGGAGCGTCATCGGCTCGCGCTGGTCGAAGCCGCGCATGTCGACGAACAGCTGCCCGTCGGGAAACGCGGCGGCCGCCCGGTGCGCCCAGTGGACGGCGAGCGCGGTCTTCCCGACGCCGGCCGGCCCCACGACCAGCGTCACCGGGCCGGCGTCCATGCGCCGCAGCTCCTCCGCGCGGCCGACGAAACCTCCGAGCAGGGGCGGCAGCTGGCGCGGCACCGGCGCCACGGGCGACTTTCCTGGCGGCCTTCCGGGCGGCCCACCAGGTGGCCCGGAAGGTGGCCCAGCGGACGGCCCCGCAGGTGGTCCGGCGGGCGGCTCTGTGGCGGGCTCGCCTGCCAGCAGGCGCTGGTGGAGGCGCTGCAGCTCGCCGCTGGGCTCCACGCCGAGCTCGCGGACGAGCCGGGCGCGGAAGTCGCGGTAGACCTCCAGCGCGTCGGGTAAGCGCCCGCCGCCGGCGAGCGCCCGCATGAGCAGGCCGTGCGGCCGCTCCCGCAGCGGCACCTCGGCCAGCAGCCGCGTCAGGCCGGCGACGGCCGCCTGTCCTCTGCCCATCTCCATGAGGGCCGCGGCGCGGCCCTCGGCCGCCTCGTGTTTGAGCTCCTCGAGCCGGTGCCGCTCGGCGTGGGCGACGGGGCCGGCCAGATCTTGGTACGGGTCGCCGCGCCACAGTGCCAGCGCCTCGTCGTGCCGGGCGACCGCCTCCGGGTGCCGGCCGTCCTCCGCCGCCCGGTGCCCCCGCGCCACCAGGGAGGCCAGCTCGGCGGTGTCCGTCGCGGCGGCGCGGACCAGGTATCCGGGGCTTCTGGTGACGATCACGTCCTGGCCGTGGTCGCCGAGCGCCCTGCGCAGCTCGGCGATCAGGGCGCGCACCCTGGCCGGGGCGGAGGGCGGGATCTCGTCGCCCCAGAGGCGGTCGGCCAGCCGTTCGACGGACACCACCTGACCCGCGTCGAGCAGCAGCGCCGCGAGCAGCGCACGCTGCCTGCCGGTCAGATGGACGGCCCGGCCGCCGACGGCGGCCTCAAGCGGGCCGAGGAGGAGGAAGCGGACCTCCGGCACACGGCGGACGCCGGCCGTGGCTCTCCCGAAGATCAATTGTCCTCCAGGCACGATCCATGCGGGATCCATGCGGCCGGATGCCACAGTCCTGCCACATCATCTCAGAGATTGGCTGATGCACCGATGAGGCCACAACTCAAGGACATCGCGTGGGAGCGGGTCGGGGATGAGCTGCGGCTGGTGTACGACCCCCGCGACCAGCTGGTCCTGTCCGATCCCGACGGCACGGTGGAGAAGCTCCTCGGGCTGCTCGGCGAGGGCGGCAGGACCGTCGCCGAGCTCGCGGACGAGCTGTCGCTGGACGTGGCGGACGTGGAGGGCGCCGTCGCGGCGTTCGACGACGTGAGCCTGCTGGAGGACGGCGACCGGCTCGGCCGCCTGGAACCCGCGGCCGCGGAGCGCTACTTCAGCAACCTGGCCTTCTTCGAGTCGTTCAGCACGCTCGGCCGCAGCCACGAGGACCTGCAGCGGCGCCTGCGCGAGTCGCACGTCCTGGTGCTCGGCACCGGCGGGCTCAACTCCAACACGATCCCGCACCTGGCCGGGCTCGGCGTGGGCAGGCTGACGCTGCTCGACCGTGACACGGTGGATCCGCGCAACTTCGCCCGCCAGTACCTCTACCGATGGGACGACGTCGGCGCCCGCAAGGTGGAGCGGGCCGCGGAGTGGGTCAGGGCCTTCGACCCGGGCGTCGAGGTCGAGGCGATCGACGCCGACGTCGAGGGTCCCGAGCAGCTGCACGAGCTCGTCACCCGTACCCGGCCCGACGTGGTGGCCTCCGGCATCGACCGGCCGAACCGCATCGACCTCTGGGTGAACGAGGCGTGCGTGCGCAACGGCGTGCCGTTCGTCCGCGGCGGCATCTCGGTCACCACGGGGACCGTCTGGTCGGTCCAGCCCGGCGTGAGCGCGTGCCGCGCGTGCGTGCCCGCGGACCCGTCGAACCCGGCCGACTTCGACGACCCCGAGGACCCGGCGATCGCGGGCGCCATCGCCGCCACCCGCCTCTTCGTCAGCAAACCCCAGCCCAACCGTGGGATCGGCCCGGTCGCCGGCCTGCTGGGGGCGTTCGGCGCCTTCGAGGTGCTGCGTTACCTGACCGATTTCGAGCCACCGGCGTACGCCGGCCGGCCGCTCAGCATCGACTTCGCGCACGGGTGTGCGACGAGTCAGGACGAGTGGCCACGCAACCCAGCCTGCCCGGCATGCGGAGGGAGGTGATCATTGTGAAGATCGAGATCAAGCGGGTCGAGAACACCCGTCTGACGCAGCTCATCCACCCGGACTCCTGATTCCGGGGCGCAGGGCCGCATCCCGGCCACACCGGGGTGCGGCCCTGCCCATGCCGTACCCGATCCTGGAGAGAGAGATTGACATCCTCCCGGCCCTGAACTGAAGGACCGGGATTCCAGCCGTCGCCGACTGGCCTTCCTGCTTCACCGCCGGTCGCCCGCCCGAGAGGGAACTCTCGTTGAGGTCTTACACCAGCTCCACAGGCGTTTCACCTCTCCGCAAGCCCTGCGGCGAGGGTGCTTCTGATCGTTCGTCCGGTGGCTTGGTCATCGTCACCGTCGAACACACTACCGAACCGTGCGGTGTCGTGCGGCGTTTTGACACCGGTTCGCCTGGCGGCGAACCGGCTACCCCTGTCCTGCTCCGCAGGGGTCCGATTCCTCCCCCGCCTGAAGGCGGGGGTCTCCTCGGAGCCATGTGATGACCACGTCCGTGGATGCGGGGCTGCGCGAGCGAGCCGCGCGGCTGACGGTCTCCTTCGACGGAGAGGCCTGGATTCTCGGGCGCCCCGAGCTGGGCGTCTTCGTCGCGGTGCCCGAGCCTGGCGCCGTGTTCGTGACCACGCTGCAGGAGACGGGCTCGCTGGCCGAGGCCACCGCGCGGGCCGGCGAGGTCGCGGGCGAGACAGTGGACGGCGCGGACTTCGTCGAAGGCCTCACCGCCGCAGGGCTGCTCGACCCGCCCGCGGAGACGGCGCCGGTCCGCGGGCACATCAGGTGGATCGAGGGGGTCAGCCCTCGGGCCGCGGCCCGGCTGTTCGGCCGCGCCGCCTGGTCGTTCTACGCGGCGGCGGCGCTGTTCGCGGCCGGCGTGCTGGTGTTCCAGCCCGGTCTTCGGCCCTCATGGGAGGACGCCGTGTTCCTGCCCAGCCCGGGGCTGTCGGCGTTCACGTGGCTGCTGCTGGGTGTGGTGTTCGGCGCCGTGCACGAGGCCTGGCACTGGCTCGCGGGGCGCGCGGTCGGCGTGCCGGCGATCTTCCGCGTCAGCTACCGCGGCGTGTACGTCGTCTTCGAGACCGACCTCACCCAGATCGTCACGGTGCCGCGCAACCGCCGCTACGGCGTCTATCTGGCCGGGATGGCCATCGACACCGTGGTCCTCGCCGTGACGCTCGCGCTGCGGCTGCTCGGCCCGCCGGCCGGCGTGGACGGCTTCCTCGCCGCCGTGGCACTCTTCCTGATCTTCGGCATCGTCTGGCAGTGGGCCGCCCTGCCGCTGCGCAGCGACTCGTACGCGCTGCTCGCGAACGCGTTGCGCTGCCACAACCTCTACCGGACGACGTGGCTCACCGCGAAGAGCCGGCTGTTCCGGCTCACCGAGGCCGAGAGCGCTGAGCTGGCCGAGGCCGGGGAGCGGGACCGGCAGATCGCCCGCTGGTTCGTGGTGCCGTACGTCGCCGGGATCGCCGTCATGGCCTGGATGCTCGTCACGGTGGTGCTACCGCTCATGATCTCGCTGGGCGGCTGGGGCGTGGCCCAGTTCGCCGGCGGCGCGATCGGCTCGGCGGGCTTCTGGGAGGCGCTGGCCGTGGCCGTCTACATCGCCGCGCAGCTGGGCCTGCCGCCGCTGCTCGCCCTCCGCGAGCGGCGCCTGCGCCGTGCGGGCGCCCTGCTCTGAACGTGCCGCGCCGGCACGAGGTTCCGAACTGCCGTGCCGCACGCTCCACGTGCCGGGTTGCACGGAGCTTTCACGTGCCGTGCCGTGCGGAGCTTTCAGGTGCCGCGTCGGCACGGCCGCGGTGCGGCGGCCGTGCCGCTGCGATCTCATCCCGGCCGCGTCGCCGGGCGGGGACGGCCTACGGGCGCATCCCGCGGTCGGAGACGTGTTCCGAGGTGCCGACGTGGCGCTGCTTACGCATGCCGGCCAGGCCCAGCAGGCCCAGCAGGCCGAGCAGGCCCCACAGGCCGGCATTACCGCCTCCGTCCGTCTGTTGCTGCGGTGCGGGTGTGACCTGGCTCTGCGCGACGGGCTCGACCGGTGTGTCGGCCGTCGCTGCGGCGGCCGGGACTAGCGTCAAGAAGAACGCCAGGCCCAGCCCGGTGAGCGTCTTACGCATTGGGTTTTCCCCCGATCCGGCGGTCTCACAACCGCGGAGACCGCCTATCACGCCTTCCCCCGGAAGGCTACCGATAGCGGGGCGATCTCCATTTCCCCTGCTAGGTGGCCTCTACCATCGTCACGCTCGCCTCAAACGCCTTCTCCCGTCAGATGGGGCCGCGGCGGGCCCGCCCGCGTGCGGAACCCGGCCGGCACCGGTTCGGCGCACGCGCCGAACCGGTGCCGGAACGATCGTCAGGGTCGCCGATCCGTCCGCGCGGTGGAGATTCTGGCGGACGTTCCGGAAAAATCGGTTCCCTCCGTCACTCCCGTGTCACTACACTCCCCACCGAACGCCGTACCGCATCGATGAGGGAGAGGAGTCGGCCGTGCGCCACAGCACCGCTGCCATCGTCCCTCCGTCGCGGCACGAGGTGATCCTGGTGTCTTCGTCGCCCCGATGCCGGCTGCGCGGCCGCCATCGGACGCCCTGACGAAGCGACCTTCCCGACCCCCGCGGGCCTGATCCCGCGCCGGGGTTCCCGTACGGCCTCGAGTTCCGGCCGTGCTTCGTCCGGGGAATCGCGCTGTCCTGTTCGACGACACCCGGAAAGGGTCATCGGCTGTGCGCGCTCATCTCTCCACCTCCCTGACGACCGTCCGCAATCTCGGCATCCTCGCCCACGTCGACGCCGGCAAGACCACCGTCACCGAACGGATGCTCTTCCTCGCCGGCGCGACGTACAAGCGGGGTGAGGTGCACGACGGCACGACCGTCACCGACTTCGACTCCCAGGAGCGCGACCGCGGCATCACGATCTTCGCCGCCGCGGTGAGCTGCGACTGGGACGGGCACCGGATCAACCTCATCGACACCCCCGGCCACGTCGACTTCTCCGACGAGGTCGAGCGCTCGCTGCGGGTGCTCGACGGCGCGATCGCGGTGTTCGACGGCGTCGCGGGTGTCGAACCGCAGAGCGAGTCCGTGTGGCGGCTTGCCGACCGGTACGGCGTGCCGCGCATCGCGTTCGTCAACAAGCTCGACCGGGCCGGCGCCGACCTGGACGCCGCGGTCGAGTCGATCCGCCGCCGGCTGCATTCCGCGCCGCTGGTCGTGCAACTGCCGATCGGGCGCGAGGACGGCTTCGCCGGCGTGGTCGACCTGGTGCGGATGCGGTCGCTGGTGTGGACCGGCGGCGCGTACGAGACCGGCGAGGTGCCGCAGGAAATGCGCGAGGAGGCGCTGCGGCGGCGCCGCGTGCTGGAGGAGGCGGTGGCCGAGTTGCACGCGGAGGCGCTGGAGGAGTTCTGCGCCGGCCCGTCGATCTCCGCGGGCACGCTGACCGCCGCGCTGCGCGACCTGACCCGCACCGGTGCGGGCTTGGTGGTGCTGTGCGGCTCGGCGTACCGGGACCGCGGGGTCGAGCCGCTGCTCGACGCGGTGGTGGCGTACCTGCCCTCGCCGCTGGACGTGCCGGCGGTGCGCGGCGAGGACGGCGTGCACCGCCCGGCGGACCCGGCCGCGCCGCTGGCCGCGCTGGCCTTCAAGGTGAACTCGACCGCCACCGGGCGGCTGACCTACGTACGGGTGTACTCGGGCACGATGCGGAAGGGGGACACGGTGCTGGACGCCGGCGCGGGCCGTACCGAGCGGATCAGCCGCATCCTGCGCGTGCAGGCCGACCGCCACACCGAGGTGGACCGGGCGGTGGCCGGGGACATCGTCGCCGTCGTCGGGCCGAAGGCGGCCCGGCCCGGGACGACCCTGTCGGCGTCGGGCTCGCCCCTCGTGCTGGAGCCTCCGGGGGCGGCCGACCCCGTGGTGTCGGTGGCGGTCGAGGCGCGCAGGAGCACCGACGCCGACCGGCTGGCCTCGGCGCTGGCGCGCCTGGCCGAGGAGGACCCGTCGCTGACGGTCCGCACCGACGCCGAGACCGGGCAGACGCTGCTGTCGGGGATGGGCGAGCTGCACCTGGAGGTGGCGGTGGAGAAGGTCCGCCGCGACCACGGGCTGGCCGTCGGCGTCGGCCGGCCTCAGGTGGCGTTCAGGGAGACCCTCGTCCGCGGCGTGCCGGGCCTGCTGTACCGGCACGTCAAGCAGGACGGCGGCGCCGGCCAGTACGCCCACGTCATGATCGACGTGGAGCCGCTGGCCGAGGGCGACTTCGCCTTCTCCTCGACCGTCACCGGCGGGCGGGTGCCGCGCGAGTACGTGCGCGCGGTCGAGGCCGGCTGCCGCGACGCCCTGGCCGACGGGCCGCTGGGCGGGCACCCGGTGACGGGCGTGCGGGTGACGCTGACCGACGGCGCCACCCACACGAAGGACTCCTCGGAGCTCGCCTTCCGCACGGCCGGCCGGCTGGCGCTGCGCGAGGCGTTGCGGGCGGGCACGATGGCGCTGCTGGAGCCGGTGGCCGAGGTGACGGTCACGGTGCCGGACGACGCGGCGGGCGGGGTGCTGGGCGACCTCGCGGCCCGGCGCGGCCGGATCTCCGGCTCCGCGACCCGGTCGGGCACGGTCGTGATCACCGCGATCGTGCCGCTGGCCGAGGTGTTCGGCTACGCGACCCGGCTGCGCAGCCGAACCCAGGGCCGCGGCACCTTCACCACCCGCCCGGCCGGCTACGCCCCGGCACCGTAGCAACCGGCGCGCGTACGGCCCCGTCGCGGGGGCGGGGCCGTACGCGATTCCCGGCGGCGGACCCGGGGGGGCCGGCCAGGCTCAGGAGGCCGTGACGTGCGGCACCTCCTGGTAGACGGCCCAGTCGGCGCTGATCGCGCCGGCCGTCTTCAGCAGCAGCGGCAGGTGCTCCTCTGTCAGCTGGTCGATGGAGGTCTCGGCGGCGTGGGCGTTGACGTTGACGGCCGCGATGACGTTGCCGAGCCCGTCTCTGAGCGGCGCGGCGACCGACCGGATGCCGAGGGCGAGCTGCTCGTCCGTCATCGCCCACCCCTTGGCCCGCACCTCGCGCAGCACCGCCTCGCGCTCGCCGGCGTCCGGCCGCCAGCGCGGCTCGATGCCGGAGCGGCTCGGCTCGGCCAGGACCCGCTCCACCTCGGCGGGGGAGAGCGCGGCCAGCAGAACCTTGCCCAGGGACGTCTGCAGCGCCGGGAAGCGCGTGCCGATCTGCACCGACAGGGCGACGATCTTCGGCACGGCGACCCTGGCGACGTAGACGATGTCGGAGCCGTCGAGCTGGGCGATGGAGGAGGACTCGTGCGTCTGCCTGACCAGTCGCTCCAGGTGCGGCCTGGCCACCTCCCAGAGCCCCGTGGAGCGGATGTAGGTGACGCCCAGCTCCAGCACGCGCGGCGTGAGGGCGAATCCGCCCGCCTCCTGCCGGGCGTAGCCGAGCTCCTGGAGGGTGAGCAGGATGCGGCGGGCCGTCGGCCTGGCCAGGCCGGCGGCCGTCGCCACCTCTGTCAGGGACATGACCGGGCGGCCGGGCTGGAAGGCCCTGATGACATCGAGGCCGCGGGCCAGCGCCTCGATGAAGTCAGGTCCTGTGTCACCGCGTGCCATCGATGCCCTCTCGTTCGGATCCGCCTGCTCCGACTTTAGACGGTCGGCACGGTCGCCCGTCCGCACAGCGGCCGGTCACAGGCGGTGCGTGGAGTCGCTGCGGTAGTCGGTGTACGTGTACGGGTTGTCGAGGATCTTTGTCGCGGGGATGTCCGGGTTCATGCCCTTCTCCCACGCCTCGTCCCCCATCTCGGAGCGGAGGTGCTCGACCGTCCGCTCGACCTGGCGGCGGGCCGCGGCCAGGTCGACACCGACGAGGCGGTGCTCGTGCTTGACCACGCGGCCGTCGACCAGGACGGTGTGCACGTCGCCACGCTGCGCCTGGAACGCCACGTGGCCGAACGGGTTGAGCAGGGGGAACGACACGGGCGACGCGTCGTTCTTGATCAGCACCAGGTCGGCCTTCTTGCCGGGCTCGACGCCGCCGAGGTCGTCGCGGCCGAGCGCGCGGGCGCCGCCCCGGGTGGCCCAGGTGACGACCTCGTCGGCGCGCAGGCCGCAGTGCGTGACGGTCTCCCCCCTGGCGTGGGCCTCCAGGTGCTCGCGGGAACGGTCGGCGCCGAGGGTCGTGCGCATGGCGGAGAACAGGTCGCCGCTCCACCAGACGCTCGTGTCCATGGACAGCGATACCGGGATGCCGTGGGCGCGGACGGCCCACGTGGGCGGGTAGCCCTGCCCGGCGCTCTGCTCGCTCTCGGTGGAGACCGAGATGGAGCCGCCGGTGGCCGCGATCCGGTGGTAGGAGTCGGCCGACAGCGAGGCGGCGTGCACGTACACGGTCTCGGGGGTCATGAAGCCGTGCTCGTACATGAGCTTGATGCCGTCGTCGCTGGTGGCGCCCCACACGCCGGCGTGCGTGGTGACGGGCACGCCGAGCTCGCGGGCGACCTCGAAGGCGGGCTTCTCCGGGAACGACGGGTCGCCGAGCACGTCGAAGGCGAGCTGGAAGCCGAGCAGGTCGTCGCCGGTGACGCGCCGGGCGACGAAGTCGCGGAACTCCGGCGTGGCCGTCCATTCGGCGGGTGGCGCCTGGATGTTGCCGTACGCGAGCACGTACCTGCCCGGCACGGACTGCAGCGCGTCGGCGGCGGCGTCGGCGTGGTCGACGGTCTGCAGGCCGTGGGACCAGTCGACGACGGTGGTGACGCCGGCGTCCAGGGCCTCGATCGCGGCCAGCGTGTTGCCCGCGTGCACGTCCTCGGGCCTGAAGAGGCTGCCGTGTTCCAGGTAGAACCAGACGAAGTACTGGGTGAGCGTCCAGTCGGCGCCGTAGCCGCGCATCGCGGTCTGCCACATGTGGCGGTGGGTGTCGATCATGCCGGGCATGACGATGCCGTCGGAGGCGTCGATCTCGACGGCGTCCTGCGGGGCCCGCAGGTCCCGGCCGACGGCGGCGATCCTGTCCCCGGTGACGAGGACGTCCGTGCGGGGCAGCACCCGGCGCCCGTCCATGGGCAGCACCGTGCCGCCGCGCAGCACCACGGGGCGCCCGGAGTCGAAGTCGTTCATGGCACGCTCCTCGTTGGCGAACAGTTGTCCGCTATACGGTCACCGCCACTGTGATGAGCGTTCGGCCGGCTGTCAAGGTGCTTGACGTGGTAGTCACTAGATGCTGGGATCGACTGGGCGGACATATGTCCGTTCAACGGACGCGAGGATGGGACTCGATGACTGACACCGAGCCGCGGGGGCCGCTGTCCGGCGTGCTGGTCGCCGACTTCTCCAGGGTCCTGGCCGGGCCCTACGCCACGATGTTGCTGGCGGACATGGGAGCCGACGTCGTCAAGGTGGAAGGGCCGGGCGGCGACGACACCCGGACGTGGACGCCGCCCGCCAGGGGCGAGGCGTCCACGTACTATCTCGGGGTCAACCGCGGCAAACGCTCGATCGCCCTCGACCTGCGCGACGAAGCCGACGCCGGGGCGGCCAGAGAGCTGGCCCGGCGCGCCGACGTGCTGGTGGAGAACTTCCGGCCCGGCGGGCTGGACAAGTACGGCCTCGGCCACGACGCCGTGCTGGCCGCCAACCCCGGCATCGTGTACGCGTCCATCAGCGGCTTCGGCTCTGGGGCCGGGGCGCGGGTGCCCGGCTACGACCTGATGGTGCAGGCCATGTCGGGGCTGATGAGCCTCACCGGCGATCCCGGCGGGCCGCCCTACCGGGCCGGGATCAGCGTGTTCGACGTGATGGCCGGCAACCACGCCGTCATCGGCATCCTGGCCGCGCTGCGCCACCGCGAGGCCACGGGGCGGGGCCAGCACGTCGAGGTCAACCTGATGTCGTCGGCGCTGACCGGGCTGGTCAACCAGAGCTCGGCGTACGTCGCCGGGGGCGTGGTCCCCTACCGGATGGGCAACGCGCATCCGAGCGTGTTCCCGTACGAACCGCTGCCCACGGCCGACCAGGACCTCATCGTCGCGGCCGCCAACGACGGCCAGTTCCGCAAGCTGTGCGAGGTGCTCGGCATCCCCGAGGTGGCCGACGATCCGCGCTTCGCCCGCAACGCGAGCCGTACCGCCAACCGCGAGGAGCTGCGGCCGATCCTGGTCGAGCGGCTCGCCCGGCGCCCCGCCGACGAGTGGTTCGACCTGCTCGTGGAGGCCGGGGTGCCGAGCGGGCCCATCAACACGATCGACGGCGGGTTCGCCGCGGCGGAGCGCTTCGGGCTCGACCCGGTCGTGGTGGTGGGCGAGGGCGAGCGGGCGGTGCCGACGACGCGGCACCCGATCCGGTTCTCCGAGACGCCCGCCGGCTACGCGCTGCCGCCGCCCGAGCTGAACGAGCACGGCGCCGAGCTGCGCAGGTGGCTGTCCGAGGGGCGGCCGTCGTGACGCCCAGGGACTACCCCACCGCGCTCGGGGCGTCGTCGCCCACGTCGATCACCCTGCTCGGCCACGACCTGGCCGCCGACGTGATGGGCGAGGTGGGCTTCGGCGAGCTGGCCTTCTGGCTGGCCACGCAGCGCCGCCCGTCGCGGGGCGAGGTACGCGTGTTCGAGGCGGTGCTGGCCGCGCTGGCCGACCACGGGTTCACGCCGACGGCGATCGTGACGCGGCTGACCTACCTGTCGGCGCCCGACTCCGTGCAGGGCGCGCTGGCCGCCGGGCTGCTCGGCGGCGGCTCCCGGTTCCTCGGCGTCACCGAGGACTGCGGGCGTTTCCTCGCCGGCGTGCTGAAGGAGCACGACCCCCTCCCCTCCGACGACGCCGGCTGGGACGCGCTCGCGCTGGACACCGTGACGGCGTGGCGCGAGTCGGGGCGGCGCGTGCCCGGGCTCGGCCACCACGTGCACAAGGACGGTGACCCGCGCACGCCGCGGCTGTTCGAGATCGCGGCCGAGGAGGGGCTGTTCGGACCGCACCTGTCGCTGTTCGCCGCGGTCGGCCGGGTGCACCCCCGCGTGCTCGGCAGGACGCTGCCGCTCAACGGCGCCGGCGTCTGCGGCGCGGCGCTGGCCGACCTGGGGCTGCCGCTGGAGCTGCTGCGCGGGTTCGCGCTCCTCGCCAGGACCGCCGGGCTGATCGGCCAGCTCGCCGAAGAACTGCGCCACCCCGTGGCCAACGAGATCTTCCTGTCCGTGGACCTGAACAACCGGTCCGTGCCCCCCGACCCCTACGGAGAGACGCATGGCTGAACTCGTCGCGGTCATCGCATCCACCCACCACCCCTTCTACCACCGCGCCAGCACCTCCACGGGCGAGGACCGCCCGCCGTTCGCCGACGAGTGGGTGCGCAAGGTGGAGGCGTTCCGGCAGACCTTGACCAGGGCCAGGCCCGACGTGCTGGTCATGGTCGGCTCCGACCACTTCCACCAGCTGTGGCTGGACAACATGCCGCAGTTCCTCGTCGGCAAGGCGCCCTTCTACGACGCGAACTTCTACAACGAGGAACGCGAGTTCGGGCTGCCCAGGATGGTGTTCACCGGACAGGAGGATCTGTCGGCGTACATCCTGCGCGAGGGCCTGGACGCCGGCTTCGACCTGGCCTTCTCCAACGAGTTGCGGATCGACCACTCGATCACGTGCCCGATCATCACCCTGCGCCCGCAGAACGACCTGCCGATCGTGCCCGTCTACACCAACATCTTCGCCCCTCCACTGCCGCGGCCGAAACGGTTCGTGCAGCTCGGGCAGACCATCAGGGACCTCGTCGAGTCGTGGCCCTCCGGCCAGCGGGTCGCGGTCATCGGCACCGGGCACCTGTCGCTCGAGCTCGGCGGTCCGCGCCAGTTCGGGCCGCACGGCCCCGACCCGGAGTTCGACCGCAGGGCCGTCGAGTGGATCTCCACCGGCGATATCGAGGGCTGCCTGTCGGAGGTCACCCTGGACAGCCTGTGGGAGCCCGGCAATGCCACGCACGGCTTCATGGACTTCATGCTCATGATGGGCGTGGCCGGCGAGGGGAAGAAAGCCGACTATGTCGACACCTACGACCTGTTCCACACCATGGAGGCGTACTTCACGTGGTACCCGAACGGAGGTGACGGGTCATGAGCAAATACCTGCTGAACAAGTTCCTCTTCACCGTCGACCGCGACCCCGAGCTGGTCGAGCGCTACCGGGAGGAGCCGCGGGCCACGGTCGAGATGTGGGAGGCCGAGTACGCCAACCGCATCCTCGGCTGCCACACCGGCGAGTCGTCGACGTGGCTGCGCTTCGACGACGTCGAACGCGAGGCCCTGGCCGCCCACGACTACCCGAAGTTGTTCGAGCTGGGGGCGCACCCGTTCCTCACGCTGACATTGTTCATCGCGATGTTCGAGCGCGACCATCCGCCGCTGGGCTTCCAGAAGGAGTACGCGCGGCGGCTGTCCCACATGAGCCTGCCGTACCCGGACATCGCCACATGACGGAACCGGACGTGAGCGCGTGATGCGGGCCGTCACGATCGAGACGTGCGGCCTGCCGCCCGTGGTCGCCGAGCGGCCCGCACCCGTGGCGTCCGGAGCGGAGACGGTCGGGGTCATCGCCGCCCCGATCACCCCGCTCGACCTGCTGTGCGCGGGCGGCGCCTCCTACTTCGGGACGCCGGCCGTCCCCTACGTGCCCGGCGTGCAGGGAATCGGGGCCGTCGGCGGGCGGCTCGTGTGGTTCCCCACGCCGGCGGGGATGGCGCCGGGCGACGGCAGCATGGCGGAGCTGGCGGCGGTGCCCGCCGTGGACCTCGTCGAGTTGCCCGGCGGCGCCGACCCGTTCGCCGTGGCCGCGCTCGGATTGTCGGCCGTGGCCGCGCACATGGCGCTGACCTGGCGGGGTGAGCTGGCAGCCGGCGAGCAGGTGCTGGTGCTCGGCGGCGGTGGCGTGGTGGGGCAGGCGGCCATCCAGCTCGCCCGTCTCGCGGGCGCCCGCCGGGTCGTCGCCGCCGCCCGCTCACCGCAGGCCCGCGAGCGGGCCCGGCAGGCGGGCGCCGACGCCGTCGTCACCCTGGACACCGTTGACGTGGCCGCGCTGGCCGCCCGCTTCACCGCCGCCTGCGAGGGGCCGCTGGACCTCGTGCTCGACCCGCTCTTCGGCGTCCCGGCCGCCGCGGCGGCCCGCACCCTGCGTCCCGGGGGCCGGCTCGTCAACCTCGGCGGCTCCGCGTCGGAGACGTCCCCGCTCGACTCCGCCACGCTGCGCAGCCGGTCGCTGCGGGTGCTCGGCTACACCAACAACGAGCTGACCAGGGAGCAGCGCGCCGCGGCGATCACCCTGATCGCCGAGCGGGTGACCGAAGGGCGGCTGTCGGTGGCGCACGAGGTCGTACCGCTGGAGCGGGCCGCCGAAGCCTGGCAACGCCAGGCGGCGGGCAAGGCCGCGGGCCGCATCGTCCTGAGCACCACCTGACCGGCCCGAGGCCTGACCGGTTCGGGTCTCTACCAGTCCGGGTCCTGACCCGGCCCCGGCCCTCTCACCGGACCGGGGCCCTGGCCGGCCCGGGGCGCGGAGGGTGGGCCGGGGTGGCTCAGGCCAGCTGGGCGACGCCGGAGCGCGGGGAGGAGAGCACCGGCACTCCCCCGTCCGCTTCCGCGACGATCCTCGCCATCGACGCCTGGGCGAGCACCACGACGTCCACCTGACCCGCGAGCCGGCCGAACCCGTCCAGGACCAGGGCGTCGTGGCGGGCCGGATCGCCGCCGCGCAGCGCGTCGAAGGCGCCGTCGCACAGGTGCGGGACGACCTCCCGCGCCACCCCCTCACGGGACGCCGCCCGCCGGACCAGCCGGGTGGTCGGGCCGAGCGTGGTGGCGAGCGTCGCCAGCACCCCGATCCGGTGCCCGGCCCGCACCGCCTCCTCGGCCATCGGCTCGTCGATGCGCAGGATCGGCAGCTCGGCGAACGGGCGCGCCTGTTCGGCGGCCTCACCGATGGAGGAGCAGGTGACGAGCAGCGTCCCGGCTCCCGACTCCTTGGCGTACATCGCGTACGAGACCAGCCTGCGCAGGACGTGCGGGGGCGGGCCGTCGCCGGCGATGGTGTCCTGGAGCAGGCTCTCGTCGGCGAAGTGCAGGATCCGCGCGCCGGGCCGCACCTCGGCGGCCAGTTCGGCCAGCGGCGCGGCGAGCGCGGGCACGGTGTGCAACATCGCGATCGTCGGGCCGGTCCGCGGGCCGGTCCGCGGGCCGGTCCGCGGGGCCGTCATCGGGCGTTCCACGGGCGGGCGAAGGAGTCGACGATGGACGCCAGCCGCGCGAGCCGGGGCACCGAGCGCGTACGCAGCTCCGCGGCCAGATCGGCGGACCCCACCACGTCGCTCCAGATGGCGCGGCCGGCCAGCATCCCCGACGCGCCCGCCCGGCAGGCGGCCCGGACGGCGGCGGGGAAGTCGTCCCGTTCGACGCCCTGGGAGAGCACGACCCACGGGACCGGGATCACCTCGTGGAGCCGGGCGCACTCCTCGGCCAGCCGTTCCTCGGGCGCGGCGCCGCCGAGCGGCACCTGGGCCTTGTACAGGCTGGGCCGCAGCCCGGCCAGCTCCCTGGCCGCCTCCCGGATCGCGGCGGGCCCGTCGAAGCCCGCCTCCTGGCCCTGGACGGGTTTGGCCACCCCTTCGAGCACGGAGAGCAGGCCCGCCTCGGCGCATACACGGACGAACGCGGCGGCGGTCTCCAGGCGGCGCTGCCGGTGCTCGTCGTCGCGCCAGATGAGCAGCAGCTTGGCCGCGACCGCACCGGCCCGCCGCGCGGCGGCCAGGTCGATCGTCTCGTCGATCGAGGTGTCCTCGACGGGGCCGTCGGGCGCCTGCTGGAGGCTGTCCACGGCGATGATCAGCCCGCCGGGGACCATGCCCTCGGCGGCCACCCGGTCGAAGCCGTAGTCCCGGTCGATCAGGAACCCGGAGGCGTGCGGCCCCACCTCCCGCGCCACCGCCAGCTTGAACCCGGCCAGCGTGCCATCGTCCACCCGCTCCCCCGTGGCGGCGGCGAACATCTGCCTGAGGCTCTCCCGCTGGTCCATCGCGACCATGGCGAACCCGCCGGACGGGCGGGCCAGCAGGTCGAGCGTGGGTGCGGGCGTGGTGGTCTCCTGGCTGGTCATAGGTGCTCCGATCTGATGGTGCTGCCTGGTCATCCGTGCCCCCGCCGGCGGGCGGAGGTCAGGAAGCGTTCGTACAGGGAGTGGTAGGCGGCGGAGAGGCCGGGGTCGTACGGTTGCGGCTCGCGGGGCAGCACGGGGACGTCGCCGAGCGAACCTCCCGCCTGGCCGGCGATGAGAGCGGCGCCCGCGCAGACCGCGTCGTCAGCCCGTACGACCTCCACCGGCACGGGCGAGACCGCCGCCTTCACGCGCATCCAGAGCGGGATCCGCACCTGCCCGCCGAAGACCACGAGCCGCTCGGGAGCGGCGCCGGTCACGGCGGCGAGTTCGGCCACGGTCCAGCGGGTGTGCAGGCAGGTGCCTTCCATGGCGGCGGCCAGCAGGTCGCCGAACGTGTGCTCGGGCCCGATCCCGGACATCGTCACCCGGCGTTCGCGGTCGGGCGCGGGCGCCACCCTGCCGCGCAGGTACGGCTCGGCGATGACTCCCGTCGGCAACCGCACCCCGTCCAGCAGTCCGGGCAGGGCGGCGTACCTGTCCCGTCCCGCTCCCCGCTCACCCGCGTGCTCCGCCGTGGCCCGCGCCCGGGGATCGTCAGAGGGAGGAGCCAGGCCGAGCAGCCAGTCGAGCATGCCGCCGCTCGTCGGCAGGCCTCCGACCAGGACGGTGCCGGTGCCGTCGAGCGAGGGGTCGGCCGTGACTCCCAGGGCCAGGCCGGTGCGCGGGTCGGGCCGGTGCGCCGCCGGCGCCAGGACCGCCTCCGCCGTGCCCATGGAGTCGGCCACGTGCCCTGGACGGCGTACACCCGACGCCCACGCTCCCACCGCGTGGTCGTGACCGGCGATCATCACGGGGATCCCGGCCGCCACCCCGCTCACCCTCACCGTCAGCCCGCCGACGGGCTCCACCGCCCCGGCCGTGGGCGCCAGTTGCTCGGGACTCAGGCCGGCCAGGGCGAGCAGGTCCTCGTCGTAGCGGCCGCGTACGACGTCGTAGGCGAGGGTGCGCGCGGCCAGCGTCTCATGGGTGCGCAGCACGCCGGTGAGCGCGTACGCCACCGCGTCGGGCACGCTCGCCCACCACCGCATCGCCGCCGGCACGCCAGGCTCGTGCGCCCGCAACCAGAGCCATTTCGCCAGCGGCGCCTTCCCGTCCACCCACCGCCCGGTCCGCGCGTAAACCGCCACCGCGTCCCCGCCCGCGCTGGGTGGGCTGGTGCCGCGGAGCGCAGCGGCTTCCTCGTGGCCGCGGGGGTCGTTCCACCACAGCAGCGGCGTGAGCGGGCGTCCCGAGGCGTCGAGGGGCACGCCGGTCTCGGCCATGCCCGCGATCCCGATCGCGTCGGGGCCGCGCCCCGCCCGGGCGGCGCACTCCGCCAGGGCCTCGACGACGGCGGCCACGAGGGCGGGCAGGTCGCGCGGGGTCGGGCGGCGTACGGAGGTGACGCAGCCACCCCCGTCGTCGAAGAAGCCTGCCTTGACGTGGGTGGTGCCCACGTCGATCCCGCACAACAACGCCATGTTGTCACTATAAGTCCATAAGTTGGCTGAAAAACGCCAATTTATGGGGCATCATGGTCATATGAGCGACATGGAGGCGAGCCTGCGCTACTCGTCGGCCCCGCACCGGCGCGAGGCGATCCTGCGCAGGATCGAGCTCGACGGGTACGTCGCCGCCGCCGACCTGGTCACCGAGCTGGGCGTCTCCCCCAACACCGTCAGGCGCGACCTGCGCAGGCTGGCCGGTGACGGCCTGGTCAGGGCGGTACGCGGAGGCGCCGCGGCAGCCGACATGGGTGCCACGCCGTTCACCGACCGCTCCGTTCAGGCGTCCGCCGCCAAGCGGGCGATCGCCGCCGCCGCCGTACGCCACGTGGAGCCGGGCACGGCCATCGCCCTCGACTCGGGCACCACCACGCTGGAGATCGCCAAACTGCTCCCTTCCGGGGCGAACCTCACCGTGATCACCCACTCTCTGCCCGCCATCGCCGTGCTCGCTCCGAGACCCGACATCACGCTCATCGGGGTCGGCGGCCAGTACGGCAGGGACACGCGCTCGTTCGGCGGGCCGGAGACCCTGGCGTGGCTGGAGCACATGAGCGTGCGCACCCTGTTCCTGGCCGCCACCGCGCTCGACGGGAACGGCGTCTACGGGGCCACACCGTACGAGGCCGAGACCAAGCGCCGGCTCATCGCCATCGCACGCAGGACGATCGTGGTCGGCGACGCGCGCAAGTTCGCGCTGAGCGCCCCGATCCGGGTGTGCGGCTGGAACGCGGCCGAACTCCTGGTGACCGACGGCGTGCCGCCCTGGTTCATGGATGTCGGCGTCGAGTTCGCGTCACAGGCCCCCGCCTGAGTGGCCCTCCTTTACCGGCGTCACGCGACCGCGTCGTCGACGGCGGTTCCGGGTGCGGTGGCGGAGTGGCGCGTGCCGGTGGCGCTGCCGAGGATCCGGTACCGTTCGGCGACCGGCGCGAGGAACTGCTGGTCCGTACGGCGGACAGCGAGGCGGTGCGGATCTGTCTGAGCACCGAGGTGACCGGCAGAAGATGTACGCGCTGATGCACGACCCCCGGTATCGCGCCGGCGTGGCCCGGCAGCAGACGGCCTACAACCAGCCGGCGTACCCCGGCTTCTCCTTCGGCTCCGACATAAGGCCGGCTCGCCGTCGCGCGCCTGCTGGTGTGGACGAGCCACCACGCGCGCTCCGCCCGGTTCCAGATGACGGTCGGGTCGGTGGCGCCGTCGTGGGTCGGGTCGCGGTAGAGCGGCCGGGGGACCATCTGGCGCCTTCCTGTAGGTGATCGCCGCCACGATACCGGCCGGACGCGCCGAGGGCGCCCCCTGGAGCGGGAGCGCCCTCGGCGTACGTGCCGGGTCAGGCGGGCAGCTTCACCAGCACCGGCGTGGTCGCGGGCCGGGTGTCCTTCTCGGCCCACGCGCCGGTCGAGAAGGCGACCGGGTGGTTCTTCCTGCCGACCCCGTCGCCCCACTTGGTGACGACGTAGTCGATCTTGATGTGGCCCTTGCCCCCGTTGTCCTCGACGCCGAGCGTCTCGGAGTCGAAGGTGCCGCCGGTCAGCTCGGCGAAGGTCTTGGCGTCCAGGTCGAGCATGACCCCGCGGCTGGAGGGGTCGCCGGGGCCGCGGTCGCCGACGAAGAACGGCACCTTCTTGCCCTGGTAGATGGCGTATCCCTCGGTCATGAGGGGCCAGCTGGGACTGGCGGCCATGCCCTTCTGCATGGGCTTGCCCGAGGCGGGCAGGCCGGTGTCGCCGGCCCGGCCGGAGGAGTCGTCCCAGAAGTAGGACGCGGTCGTCGAGCCCTTGAGCATGACCTGCTGCACGGTGCCGGAGTCGGCGTGCGCCGGAGCGGCGCCCATGGCCAGGGCGGTCGCGGCGGTCGTGGCCAGCATGGCAAAGGTACGCAGGCGAGCTGTCATGATGGTGTCAGGTCCTTTGTCAGGGGACGGTGGCAGTTCGCGCTCGCTTGGACGGACGTAGCCGGGCGGCACGCCATACGGGACGCTACGCGGAGCGCGGGGGAATCCAGCGGAGGGATCCGGGTTCCGGCGCCCCTCGCCGCGACTGCGCGGGCACGGGTCATCGCCGGACAGGCACCAATTTAGCCCCTAAACCGGACAAAGGCAAACATATCGCTATGAAACGGATATAGATCTACCTCAACCGATCTCTTTGCGTATCGTCCGCACCATGCCCGCGGCCATCGGCAGCACGATCCACGCCAGCGCCGACACGGCCAGCCGGGCGGCGTCGCCGCCGGTCATGTCACCGTTCACCAGCGGGACGGTGGCGGTGTTGAGGTCCAGCCACTCCATCGCGACCTCCCCCGCGGGGCCCAGCCGGCCCACGACACTCCAGACCACCGTGCTGGACAGGCAGATCACGATGGCCGCGGGCGCGTTCATCAGCACCGTCCCCAGGGCCAGCCCCTGGGCGGTGAGCAGGACCGTCGTCGCCGTCCATCCCGCCAGGGCCGGCAGCGCGACCCGCCAGTCGGCCGGCACGCCCTGCACCGCCGCGACGGCCGCCGTCACCGGCACCGCGACCAGCAGCGCGAACGCGCAGGCCACCACGGACGCGACCAGGGGCGGCAGGCACTTGGCGGCCATCACCCGCCCTCTGCGGGGTTCGAGCGTGAACGTGGTCAGCGCGGTGCGGTGACTCCACTCGCCGGTGACGGTGAGGATGGCGAGCACGGGAAGCAGGAGGCCGAACACGATGCCGGCCGTCCCCGCGACGGTGTGGAACTCGGGCCCCGAGACGACGCCGCGGCCGACGACGGCACCGACCGCCAGGACGACCAGCACCCCGGCGATGATCCTGCCGCCGCGGGTGTCGACGAGCTTGCGCGTCTCCACGCGCAGCAACGTCGGGAACGGGATGCGTCGGGTGTTCAAGACAGGCTCCTGTCGGCGGCGGCGGTCAGTTCGAGGAACGTCTGCTCCAGGCCACGGCCCTGGCCGAGCTCGGCCGGGGTGCCCTGGGCGAGCAGGCGGCCGCGTCCGATCATCACGATGCGATCGGCGACCTGCTCCACCTCGTGCAGCAGGTGCGAGCTGAGCAGCACAGCGCATCCCGAGTCGGCCAGGTCGCGCAGCAGCCCGCGCATCCAGTGGATGCCCTGGGGGTCGAGGCCGTTGCCTGGCTCGTCCAGGATGAGCGCCCGGGGGCGGCCTAGCAGGGCGTGCCCGATGCCGAGCCGCTGCCGCATGCCCAGCGAGTAGCCGCCGACGGCCCGCCGCCCCTCCTTGCCGGTCAGGCCGACCAGCTCCAGGACCTCGTCCACGCGCGACCGCGGCAGGCCCAGCATCATCGCGCCGAGCGTCAGGACCTCCCGGCCGCTGCGGCCGGGGTGCTGGGCGGAGGCGTCGAGCAGCGTGCCCACCTCGTAGCCGGGGCGCTCCAGCTCGGCGTACGGCCGCCCGAGCACGGTGGCGGAGCCGGAGGTGGGGCGGGACAGCCCCGCCAGGATGCGCATGGCCGTCGACTTCCCCGCCCCGTTGGGCCCGAGGAACCCGGTCACCGAGCCGGCCGGCACGGTGAAGGACACGTCGTCGAGCGCCTTCACATCGCTGTACCTCTTGCTGAGGCGTTGAAATTCGATCACCACCGCAGTCCATCGAACGTACGCCCGTCGTGCATCGGACCTGGGTCCACGACGGGTGGCGGCCCGGCCACCACCTGACGCCCGCGGTGTAGACCAGGGTCTGCGGCACGATGGACCCCGGTCGCTAACCGGCGCGGCGGCGGGTCCCTAGGCTGGTGGGCGTGCACGACGCCGACGAGCATCAGCCGCCCATCGACCGGCTGGGCACCACGCTGCGCTACCTGTTCGCGGCGCTGCCCCTGCTGCTCTACGTCGTCATGGTGGTGCTCATGTCGGGCCGCGTGCCGATGCCGTACGGCTCGCTCGGCTGGGTGCTGGCCGACATGGGGCTGGGCGCGGCCGGGCTGGTCCTCATGCGCTGGCGGCGCAGGTGGCCGTGGCGGATCGCCCTGGCCCTGGCCCTGATGACCGCCGTCTCCACCACGGCGGGCGGGCCCGGGTGCGTCACCTACATCTCGCTGGTCACGCACCGGCGCTGGCGCCAGATCGTGCCCGTGGCCGTGGTGACCTGCTTGAGCATGGTCGTGTCGAGCCTGCTGGTGGGCACCTCGTTCGCCACGTCCGCCATCGGCGCGGCGGCGACGGGCGTCGTCGTCATCGCCGTCGCCACCGTCCTCGGCCTGTACGTGCGCGGCCGCCGTGACCTGGCGGCCTCCGAGCGGGCGGCGGAGGCGGCGGCCCAGCGGCAGCGGGTCGAGCAGGCCCAGCTCGCGGAGCGGCTGCAGATCGCCCAGGAGATGCACGACGTGCTGGCCCACCGGATCTCGCTGCTGGCGATGCTGGCCGGCGGGCTGGCGTACCGGAAGGACCTCACCCCCGAGCAGACCAGGGAGGCGGCGCTGGCCATCCAGGAGAACGCCCACCAGTCGCTCAACGAGCTGCGTGCCGTGCTCGGCACGCTCAGGCGCGACGGCGGCCCCACCGGCGGCAGGGCCGGCGGCACGAATGGCGGTCCCGAGGGCCCGCAGCCGACGCTGGACCATCTGGACACCCTGTTCGAGGAGGTGCGGGCGGCCGGGCAGCGGGTCGAGGTGGACGACACCATCGACTGCCGCGAGCGGTTGCCCACCCAGACGGGGCGGCACGCGTACCGGATCGTGCAGGAGGCGCTCACCAACGCGCGCAAGCACGCGCCGGGCAGCCGGGTGACGGCCGAGCTGGGCGGCCGGCCGGGCGAAGGGCTGCGCATCAGGGTGAGCAACCCGGCGCCGCCCGGCCCGTCGGCGGGGCCCGGCAGCCGGTTGGGCCTGGTCGGCCTGGCCGAGCGCACCCGGATGGCCGGCGGCACCATCAGCCACACCGTCCGCCACGGACGGTTCATCCTCGACGCCCGGCTGCCGTGGGAGGCTTGAGCCCGTGACCCGCCTTCGCATAGTGATCGTGGACGACGACCCGATGGTGCGCACGGGGCTGCGCCTCATCCTGGGCGGCGAGCCCGACCTCGAGCTGGCCGGGGAGGCGGCCGACGGCAGGCAGGCCATGGCCGTGATCCGCGACCTGCGCCCCGACGTCGTGCTGATGGACATCCGCATGCCGCACCAGGACGGCCTCACCACCACAGAGCTGCTGCTCAAGAGCCCTTCCCCGCCCAAGATCCTGGTGCTGACCACGTTCGACGCCGACGACATGGTGCTGCGCGCCCTGCAGCTCGGGGCGCACGGCTTCCTGCTGAAGGACACGCCGCCGCCCAAGATGATCGAGGCCGTGCGCGCGTGCGCGCGGGGCGAGCCGGTGCTGTCTCCGAGCGTCGCCCAGCAGGTCATCGCGGCCGCCACCGGCAGGCACGACCCGCGGCGACCGCAGGCGCTGGAGGAGCTGTCCCGGCTGACCGAACGCGAGCGGGAGGTCGCCGTCGAGATCGCCAAGGGCGGCTCCAACACCGAGATCGCGGCCGGCCTCTGCGTGAGCGTGGCCACGGTCAAGGCCAACATCACCCGCATCTTCGCCAAGCTCGGCACCGACAACCGGGTGCACGTGGCCATGAAGGTGCGCGACGCGGGACTGGTCTGAATGCCGCTGGACACCGACCGGCTGCTCGCCGCGCTGACCGCGTGGAGCCTGCCGGTGGCCTCCGCCGAGCCGCTGCCCGGCGGCTGGAACTCCGTCACCTGGCTGGTCCGCACCACACCCGGCACGCGCTACGTCGCCAAACTGTCCGACGTGGGGTCCGCCACCGCCTTCCTCGGCGGTCTGCGGGTGGCGGCCCGCGCGGAGCGGGGCGGACTCGCCAGCGGCGCCCCCGTCCCTCTGCCCGGCGGCCGCCTGGCCGCCGACCTGGACGAAGGGCTGCTGGCCCTGCTGCGCTACGTCCCCGGCCGCCCGCCGGACGCCTCCTCGGCGGACGACCTGCACCGGATGGGGGCCGTGCTGGCCCGCGCGCACCACGCGCTCGGCAACGACATCGCCGACGTCGGCAGGCAACACCTGTGGCCGTGGCCGTGGGCGAGCGACTGCCTGCGGGAGCTGCCGATGGCGGCGCACGTCCGCACGGCGGCGGCGCGCGTGCTGGAAGAGGCGCGCGAGGCCGCACCGCACCTGCGCGCCGGCGTGGTCAACGGCGACCCCGGCCTCGACGGCTTCCGCCTCAGCGCGCGCTCGCCCGAGGAGGACGGCCTGGTCGACTGGGGCGCGGTCCTGCAGGCCCCCATCCTGTACGACCTCGCGTCCGCCGCCGTGCTGACCCGCGACACGCCCCACGCGATCCGGCACATCGTGGCCGGCTACCGGGCCGTCGACCCGGCCATCGACGACGAGCTGCCCCAGCTGGGCACGTTCGTGCGGCTGCGCTGGATGGCCCACGCGATCTACTTCTCCGACCGCATCGAGCGCGGCCTGCTCCGGGGCGTCACCAGCGCGGCGGGCAACGAGGAGGGGCTCGAGGAGGCGTACGCCGGCATGCGGGGCCGCTGACGCGCCGCCCTACGACGGAGGGCCGCTCAGCAGCGTGTCGAGGAAGAGCTTGCGGTAGCGGAGGGCGTCGACGCCGAGCGCCACGTCGACGCCGTGCGCCGTCCCGGCCAGCCCGTGGGCGGCGTCCTCGCCCGGCAGCGCCCGCCGGTCCACCAGCGTCTGGCCCCTGCTGTATCCGGGGGCGAGCTCCACGCTCACCGGCAGCCGCTCGGTGGTCAGGCCCTCGGGGTCGGCCACCGCGCACACCGCTCCGGCGTCGCCGAGCAGCCCGTCGCCGTTGACGCGGGGGTCGGCCCCGCACAGGGCGATCTGGTGCCGCAGCAGCAGGCCCGCCAGGCGCCTGCCCGGCTCCTCGTGCCCGATCAGTTCCGCGCACGTGGGCGCGTCCACGGAGACGTGGTAGAAGACGTCCAGCCCGTACATCGTCACCGGCACCCCGGCGTCCACCACGATCGCGGCCGCTTCCGGGTCGTGCCACACGTTGAACTCGGCGACGGGGGTGGCGTTGCCGGCCGAGGCGCTGCCTCCCATGAGGACCAGCCGCTCGATGTTGCCGGCGACCTCCGGGTAGGCCCGCAGCAGCAGCGCCAGGTTGGTGAGCGGGGCCAGGCCCACCACGACGACGGGCTCGGGGGCGCCGAGGATCGTGTCGCGCAGCAGGTCGACGGCGGGCACCCCCGCCGTTTCGCGGCCCGAGGCGGGCAGCCCGAGGTCGGCGAGGCCGTCGGCGCCGTGGATGTGGCCGGCGTCGCGGGCCGGCCCGATGAGCGGCCGTTCCGCGCCCGCGCTCACCGGCACCTCCGGCGCGCCGGCCGCGTCAAGGACCTTGAGCGTGTTGGCGACCACCTGGCCGAGGCCCGCGTTGCCGGCCACGCACGTCACCGCGCGCAACCGCAGCTCCGGATGGCGCACGGCGAAGAGGAGGGCCAGCGCGTCGTCGACGCCGGTGTCCACGTCGAGAATCAGGTCCTTCATCCCATTCCTTCCTCGATGCACCTTGACAGGCGCACGCACACCATCCCACCATGTCCTATCCGACCCATGAGGTCTAGACGTCTACCCTCCAACGGGAGCACGCCGTGACAGACGTCCCGTCCCCCAGCCCGCCAGCAACCTCCACCACCAGCACCCGCGCCGTGCCGTGGAAGCTCACCGCGGCCACGATCGTCGGCAACACCATCGAGTTCTACGACTTCACCATCTACGGCACCCTCACCGCGCTGGTCTTCGGCCGGCTCTTCTTCCCCACGTCCGACCCCCTCGCGGGGACGCTGCTCGCGTTCGGCACCTTCGCCGTCGGCTTCGTGTCACGCCCCCTCGGCGGCGTGCTCTTCGGGCACCTCGGCGACCGGCTGGGCCGCAAACCGACGCTCACGTGGAGCCTCGCCGTGATGGGCACGGCCACGTTCCTCATGGGATTGTTGCCGACGTACGCGGACATCGGCGTCTGGGCGCCCATCATGCTCACCTTCCTGCGATTCTGCCAAGGGCTGGGCATCGGCGGCGAATGGGGTGGCGCGGTCAGCCTCATGGTCGAGAGCGCACCCCCGTCCAGGCGCGGATGGTACGGCAGCCTCGTCCAGACCGGCAGCGGCTTCGGCATCATCCTGTCCAGCCTCACCCTCACCACGCTGCTGGCCACGCTCGGCACCGGCGAGCTGCTGGCCTGGGGCTGGCGCATCCCGTTCCTGGTCAGCGTGGTCCTGGTCGGCGTGGGCGTCGTGGTGCGCATGCAGATCCAGGAGTCGCCCGAGTTCCACGAGGTCAAGGCCGGGAAGCGGGTCGAGCGGGCGCCGGTGTGGCAGACCGTGCGGGAGCACCCGCGCACGATCGCGCTGGCGATCGGCATGTACGTCGCCATCGCCGCCTTCGGCTTCATCATCGGCGTGTTCGTGATCTCGTACACCGTCCAGGAGCTGGGCCTGTCGCGGGAGCTGGCGGTCACCGCCAACCTGGTCAACGGGGTCTTCTACGTGATCGGCATCCTGGCGGCGGGGGCGCTGTCCGACCGGATCGGCAAGCGCAGGACGTACCTGCTGTGCGGGCTGCTGCTGATCCCGGCCCCGTTCCTCTACTTCGCGCTGCTCGACACCCGGTCGATCCCGCTGATCCTCGCGGGCAGCGTGTTCGTCGGCCTGGTCAGCGGCCTGCCGTACGGCGTGCAGGCCTCGCTGTTCTGCGAGCTGTTCCCCGCCAGGCTCCGCTACAGCGGGATCTCGCTCGGCTTCCAGGTCGCGACCGTGCTGGGCGGGGCGCTCGCGCCGACCGTGGCCTCGCTGCTGTTCGCGGCGGCGGAGCACAGCTGGGCCATCTCGGCCTACATCGCGGGCCTCGCCGTGATCATGGTCCTCTGCACGCTGGCCGTACGGCCGTACACGGAGACGACGAAAGGCATCAACGGATGACGAACCGGCCGAACATCGTGCTGGTCATGGTCGACCAGCTGGCCGCGCGCTGGCTGGAGCAGGCCTGGCAGGGCGTGGTCGACCTGCCGAACCTGCGGGCGCTGGCCGAGGGTGGCGTGCGGTTCCCCAACGCGTTCACGCCCAACCCTGTCTGCGCCCCGGCCCGCGCCACCGTCGCCACCGGGCTGACCAGCCAGGGGCACGGCGTCACCGAGTGCGGCTACGACCTCGACCCGGCCCTGCCCACGTTCATGCGCACGCTCCAGCGGGGCGGGTGGCGTACGGGCGCGTTCGGCAAGCTGCACCTGCGCACGCAGATCGGCGGCGTGCGCCCCGACTACCGCCCCTACGGGTTCGACGTCACCCACATCACGGAGGACTCCCGCGCGGGCGAGTGGCTGGACTGGGTGCGCGAGCACCACCCCGAGCACTACCGGGCGGCGCTGTCCACCGTCTGGATGACGATGATCCCCGAGCTGCGCGCGTACGGGCCCGAGCGGCGCGACCTGGTGGCCGAGATCGAGGCCGCCCGGCGGGAGTTCCCCGCCTCCACCGGCGAGGCGTACACGCTGCCGTTCCCCGCCGAGATCTCCCAGACCAACTGGATCACCGAGCGCGCGTGTGACTTCATCCGCGGCACCGAGGCCGGGCGGCCGCTGTTCGCGCACGTCAGCTACGTGCAGCCGCACAACCCCTTCGCTCCGCCCGCCGAGTACCTGCCGCGCGTGCGGGCCGAGCGCGTCCCCGGCCCGCTGCCCGCGGAGTGGCGCTCGGGCGGGCCCGCCTACTTCGACCGGGAGCAGTACCGGCAGGCCTCCTACGACGTCGACGACTGGAAGAGCCACCGGCTGCACTACTTCGCCGACCTGGCGCACCTGGACGAGCAGCTCGGGCGGCTGGTGGACTGCCTGCGCGAGACGGGACGGCTGGCCGGCACGTACGTGATCTTCACCTCGGACCACGGCGAGCTGCTGCACGACCACGGGCTGGTCGGCAAGTGGGAGCGCCACTACGACACCTGCATCCGCGTGCCCCTCATCGTCTCAGGACCCGGCCTGAACCCGGGCGTGCGCTCCGAGCTCGCCGAGCTGACCGACCTCGCGCCCACCATCCTCGACCTGGCCGGCCTCGAGCCCGACCCGCTGGCCCGCCCCCAGCTCGGCAACCCGCACGTCCCCCGGCAGCTGCCCGCCCTGCCGGGCAGCTCGCTGCTGCCCCTGTGCCAGGGCCTGGACGTCGACTGGCGCACCGCGGTCTACGTGCAGAGCAACAACAACCACTGGGAGGCCTCGCCCCGGAGCTGGTCGCGTACGGTCCGCACCGCCCGCCACCGCTACACCCGGTATTTCGGCGGGGGCGGCGAGCAGCTCTTCGACCTGGAGGCGGACCCGGACGAGCAGCACGACCTCGCCGCCGACCCCGCCGCCGAGCCGATCCGCCGGCGGCTCCGCGACGAGCTGCTGGAGCTCGTCGTGCTCGACGGATATCCCAACAGCCCGCGCGGGCTTTACGGCATCGGGACGTGGTAGCGCGGCTCCCCGGCGGCTCTACAGTAGTGCCGTGATGAAACCGCCCAAGCGAGCCGCCATGGCCGCCCAGGCGATCCGTGAGCTCATCGCGGCGGAGTTCGAGCTGGGCGACCAGCTGCCCTCCGAGGCCGAGCTGGCCCGGCGGCTGGCCGTGAGCCGGGTCACCGTCCGCGAGGCCCTCGGACAGCTCTGGCTCGAAGGCCTCATCTCCCGCCGCTGGGGTGTGGGCACGTTCGTCCGGCAGCGTCCCGGGCCGGCCGCGGGACCGTTCACCAACGTCTTCGTCGACCTGCACGACATCGGCTCGCTGCCGCACCGGATCGCCGCCACGGGCCGCACGCCGTCGCTTCCGCACGCCAGGGTCGAGCAGGTTCCCGCTCCGCCCGAGGCCGCCACCGAGCTGGGCCTGGAGGCCGGCGAGCCGATCTGGCGGGTGGAGCGCTGCCTGGCGATCGACGGGACGCCCGCGATCGTGCTCTACGACCATGTCCCGCTCCGGGTCAACGGCGTCCCGTTCGACCCGGGGCCGGTGACGGGGATGGGAGGCGACTTCCCCACGCTCGTGCACGCCACCGGCACCCGCATCGTCAGGGACGAAGCCCGGCTGGAGGCGGCGCTGGCCGACGAGGGCGTGGCGAAGCTGCTCGGCGTCGACGTGGGGTCGCCGATCCTCGCCACGCGGCAGACCAGCCACGCCGACACCGGCACGGTGGTGCTGTCGACCCGCTGCTACTACCGGCAGGAGGTCTTCTCGATCATGCTGGTCCGCACGGTGCCCTACTGACCCTGGCTCTGCTGCCCCGTGCCGGCCGGGGGCTCGACGGGGTGGAGCACGTCGTGGGTGCGCAGCCGGCCGCACATGCCCCACCTGGTCTCCGGGCTCTGCGGCGACTCCAGGAGCGCCGACGCGCGCAGGTGCGCGCCGTCGCCGCGAGCCAGGGCGTCGAGCACGGCGGCGGTGTGGCGGGTCTCCTCGGCGACCGTGCGCTCCCAGGTCTCGCGCCAGGCCGCGACCTTGGGCCGCACCAGCGCCACCGCGTGGTCGTAGAACCGCTCCAGCGGGCCGGGGTCGCCGCCGGCGGCGCTGCGCGCCAGCGCGCGGAAGCCCCGCACGGCCAGCTCGCGCCGGCGCATCGCGGCCGCCTCCATCGTCTCCTCCTGCTCGCCTGCGGGCAGGGTGGCCGCGGCGCGGTAACGTTCGGGGTCGGCCATGATCTCGGGCGGGAAGGTCATGACCGCGTCGCCCGCCTCGGGCAGGCCCGCGTTCGCCATCACGACCACGACCTGCAGGCCCCCGCGGTTGACCGCCCGGTGGACGGTGCCGGGGGTGAACCACACGGTCGATCCCGCCGCGAGCTCCGTCTCCCTGAAGCCGCGCGTGTCGAGGGTCTGCAGCGCTCCACGCCCGCCGATCACGACGTAGCCCTCCGTGGAGGCGGTGTGCAGGTGCGGGGTGCCGCCCTCCAGGCCGTCGGCGCACGCGCCGGTGTAGACCGACAGCCGGGTGACGGACGTGCCGCCGGGGAACGCCGCGGGCATCATGCGCTCCGCTCGCCGAACGACGCGGTGCTGCCCCGGACGATGAGCGTGGTGGCGAGCTCGATGCGGGTGCCGGCGGGGCCCCGGGGGTGGGTCAGCTCCTCGGAGACGAGCCGCACCGCCTCGTTGGCCATGTCGTCGAGCGGCTGGCGGACGGTGGTGAGCGGCGGCGAGAGCATCTCGCACACCATCGAGTCGTCGAACCCGACGACGGACAGCTCGTCGGGCACGCGGACGCCGCGCTCTGTGGCCGCCTGGTAGACGCCCGCGGCCTGCAGGTCGTTGGCCGCGAAGACGGCGCTAGGCGGGTCGTCGCGGCCGAGCAGCCGCGCACCGTATTCCTTGCCGCCGGTGACCATGAAGTCGCCGTAGTGGGTGAGCCCGGGGTCGGGATCGATGCCGAACGTGCGGTGCGCGGCCAGGTAGCCCTCGTAGCGGTCGAGGGTGCACTGCGCGTCGAGCGGTCCGCCGATGAAGCCGATCCGGGTGTGCCCGAGCTCCAGGAGGTGGGTGGTGGCCATGACGCCGCCCAGCCAGTTGGTGGCGCCGACGGTGGAGATGCGCGGGTCGCGCTGGCCCGCGGGGTCGAGCAGCACCAGGGGCACGTGCAGCAGCTCCTCGATCGCCTCGATCTCCCGCTGGTCGGCCCGGGTGAGCACCAGCACGATGCCGTCGGTGCCGCGCTTGCGGACCGTGCCGATCCAGCGCCGCAGGTCGAAGTCGTGGCGCGCGGAGGAGGTCACGACGAGCGAGAACCCCCAGCGCGCCGCAGCCCGCTCCGCGCCCCTGATGAGCACCTCGGCCCACGGCGAGCCGAGCCCGTCGATGAGCAGGTCGACCAGGCCGACCCTGGGCGAGCTCGGCGGGCGCGGGGTTTCGTAGCCGAAGACCCTGACCGCTTCGAGGACCTTGTCCCTGGTGGCGGCGGAGACATGTTTCTTGCCGCTCAGGACTTTGGAGACCGTCGGTACCGACACTCCGGCGGCCGCCGCGACGTCGGCCAGCGTGGCTCGCGGCGCTCGGGGCACAGGACCTCCCGTTGCCGTGGGCGCCGGCGTCCCGCCGGCACCTGCGAGGTTGTTTTCGGAAAATGCCCACTCCCGGCATGCCGCCAGCTGACCTGGCGATATCAGGGAGCTGCGGTTGCCTCATGAGGCTGTTGACATGGATGCAGCTCGGAGCCTACCGTAACTGATCGGCAATGTCACCGTAATATTTCGGAAAGTCATCCGGAAACTTTCTGATGCGTGTCAGACACGTTCGGCGGAGCGTGCCGTGATCGAGCAGGCCGCCTGTTAGCGCTATCAACCGATGGAGATCTCCATGCCACGAACGAGGGTGTATGCCTGCACAAGGTGAGCAGCCGGAGACCGCGGCGCTCCGGGTCGACGACCTGCTCGCGGAGATGTCGCTCGACGAGAAACTCGCCCAGCTCGTCGGCCTGTGGTTGAACGTCAACCGGGAAGAAGGCGTCGTCGCGCCGCTGCAGGACGCGATGCAGGGCGACGAGGAGGAGTTCGAGGCGTTCGCCCGCCACGGGCTCGGCCACGTCACCCGCCACTTCGGCACCACGCCCGTCGACCCCGCGCAGGCGAGCGCCGAGCTGGCCGGCAGACAGCGCTGGCTGCGCGACCACACCCGGCTCGGCATCCCCGCCATCGCGCACGAGGAGTGCCTGACGGGCCTGGCGGCCTGGCGGGCCACGACCTATCCCGTGCCGCCCGCGTGGGGCGCGACGTTCGACCCCGCCCTCGTGGAGGAGATGGGCCGCAGGATCGGGGCCTCCATGCGGGCGCTCGGCGTGCACCAGGGCCTGGCCCCCGTGCTCGACGTGATCCGCGACCAGCGGTGGGGCCGGGTCGAGGAGTGCATCTCCGAAGACCCGTACGAGGTCGCGACCATCGGCGCGGCGTACGTGCGCGGCCTGCAGTGCGCGGGCGTGATCGCCACACTCAAGCACTTCGTCGGCTACTCCAACTCCCGCGCCGGCCGCAACCTCGCCCCCGTGCACGCGGGCCCCCGCGAGGTGGCCGACACGCTGCTGTTCCCCTTCGAGGTCGCCGTGCGAGACGCGCGGGCGGGCTCGGTCATGAACTCCTACGCCGAGATCGACGGCATCCCGATCGCCGCCGACGCCCACTACCTCACCCGGATCCTGCGCGACGAGTGGGGCTTCGACGGCACGGTGGTGGCCGACTACTTCGCGGTGGCCTTCCTGCACACCCTGCACGCCGTGGCCTCCGACGCCGAGGACGCGGCCGTACAGGCGCTCGGCGCGGGCATCGACGTCGAGCTGCCCACCGGGGTGGCCTACCTGGAGCCGCTGAAGCGGGCCGTGACGTCGGGGCGGATCCCGGAGTCGCTCGTCGACCGGGCGCTGCGCAGGGTGCTGACGCAGAAGGCCGCGCTCGGCCTGCTCGACGACGGGTACGAGCCGCGCGGGTCCGGCCCGATCGACCTCGACGACCCCGAGTCTCGGGCCCTGGCGCGGCGCCTGGCCGAGGAGTCGATCGTGCTGCTGGCCAACGACGGCGTGCTGCCGCTCGGCCAGGCCGCGGGCAGGCGCGTCGCGGTCGTCGGCCCGAACGCCGGCAGCGTCGCGGCGCTGTTCGGCTGCTACTCCTTCGTCAACCACGTGCTGCCGCACTCCCCCGGCGTGGAGACCGGGATCGCGGCGCCCACGGTGCTCGACGCGCTGCGGGAGGAACTGCCCGAGGCCGTGATCAGGACCGAGCGCGGCACGGGGGTGGACGACGGCGATCGCTCGGGGATCGCCGCCGCCGCCCGCCTGGCCGGCGAGTCCGACGTCGCGATCCTCGTGCTCGGGGACCGGTCGGGGCTGTTCGGCAGGGGCACCTCCGGCGAGGGCTGCGACGTGGAGACGCTCGACCTGCCCGGCGCGCAGCAGGAGCTCGCCGACGCGGTCATCGCCACGGGCACGCCGGTCGTGGTGGTGCTGATGACCGGCCGCGCGTACGCGGTCCCGGGGATCATCAGGAACGCCGCCGCCGTCGTGCAGGCGTACTTCCCCGGCGAGGAAGGGGCCGGCGCCATCGCCCGGGTGCTCAGCGGCGCCGTGAACCCCTCGGGCCGGCTGCCGATGAGCATGCCGCGCGCGGCCGCCGGCCAGCCCTACAGCTACCTGCACCCCAAGCTGGGCGCGGCCGGCTCGGTCAGCAACATCGATCCGGCCCCCGCGCTGGCCTTCGGCCACGGGCTGAGCTACACCCGCTTCGCCTACGAGGGCCTGACGGCCGGCGCGCAGGTGCGGGCCGGGGAACCGATCCGGTGCTCGGTCGTCGTGCGCAACGCGGGCGAACGGCCGGGCGCCGAGGTGGTCCAGCTGTACGCCTCCGACCGCATCGCCTCCGTCACCCGGCCGCTCGCCCAGCTCGTCGGCTACGCCAGGGTCGAGCTGGAGCCCGGCGAGAGCGCGACGGTGGGCTTCGACGTGCCCGCGCGGCTGCTGGCGTTCACCGGCAGGGACGGGCGGCGCGTCGTCGAGCCGGGCGAGGTGGGCGTGTCGGTGCGCCGCTCGGCCGCCGACGTGGTGGCCGAGGCGAGCGTGCTGCTGACCGGGCCCGTACACGAGGTCACCGGGGACGAGCGGCGGCTGACCGCCGTGTCGGTCGAGAAGGGGCAACCGTCATGAGGATCGCCATCGTCGGCACCGGCGGCATCGCCGGCGTCCACGCCGCCGCCGTGCCGGCGCTGGGCGAAGGGGCGCGGATCGTCGCCGCCGTGGACGTCGACGCCGGCCGGCTGGACGCGTTCGCCGCCACGTGGGACGTGCCCGAGCGCTACACGCGCGTCGAGGACCTGCTCGAACGCTCGGAGTGCGACGTCGTGCACCTGTGCTCCCCTCCCGGCCTGCACCGCGACCAGGCCGTGGCGGTGCTGGATCGGGGCTGGTCGGTGATGTGCGAGAAGCCGCCGGCGTTGTCGCTGCGGGAGTTCGACGAGATCGCCGCGGCCGAGGCGCGCAGCGCCGGCTCGTTCGGCACCGTCTCGCAGCACCGGTTCGGCGCCCGCGCGGTCGCGCTCCGCGAGGCGATCGCCCGGGACGACTTCGGGCCGCTGCACCTGGCGCTCTGCAACACGTTGTGGTTCCGTCCCGACTCCTACTTCGCGGCGCCGTGGCGCGGCACCTGGGAGTCGGAGGGCGGCGGGCCCACCATGGGCCACGGCATCCACCAGATGGACCTCATGTTGTCGCTGGCCGGCCCGTGGGAGTCGGTGCGCGCCACGGCGGGCCGCAAGGCGCGGCCGACTCAGACGGAGGACTTCTCGACCGCGGTGGTGACCCTCGCCTCGGGGGCCACCCTGGTGATCGTCAACAGCCTGCTGTCCGCCCGCGAGACCAGCTACCTGCGCTTCGACCTCGCCTGCGGCACGGTCGAGCTGGAGCACCTGTACGGCTACGGCGACGACTCCTGGCGCTTCACCCCGGCCCCCGGCGGCCCGGACGCCGAGTCCCGCTGGAACGCGCTGCCTCCCGGCGCGCCCTCCGGCCACTCGGCCCAGTTCGCGGCCGCCGCCGAGGCCCTGCGCTCGGGCGCCCCCATGCCGGTCACGACGGCGCAGGCCCGCCCGACCCTCGAGCTCATCGCCGCCGTCTACGCCTCCGCCTTCACCGGGCGGGAGGTGGCGCGCGGCGAGCTGACCGAGGGCTCCCCGTTCTACTCCTCCATGGGCGGCCACCGGGCCCCCTGGCTCGCGACCGAAGGGACCGCCCGATGACCGAACCCGTGGACGGGCTGCGGCTCACCGACGAGCGCGGGCGGGCGCTGACGCTCACCAGCGACGGCGTCGACCTGTTCCGCTACGTGTACGGCCCGTGGGACCGGCAGCTGGAGTCGCCCCGCCCCTACTTCCACCCGCTGCGCACCCGGTCCGGCCGGCTGGTGTCGCTCTACCGGCCCTGGGACCACGTCTGGCACAAGGGCATCGCCTGGTCGCTGCCGAACGTGGGCACGCAGAACTTCTGGGGCGGCGTCACGTACTACCGCGACCGCGGCTACGTGCAGGCGGACAACAACGGCGCCATCGTGCACGACGGCTTCGACTCGATCAGCAGCGGGGCGGACCGGATGGCCGTCAAGGAGTCGCTGACCTGGGTGGCGAGCACCGGCGAGCCCTGGTTCACCGAACGCCGTTCCTTCGGGGCGCTGCTCGGCGAGCACGGGTGGACGCTGGCGTACGCGACCGAGTTCACCAACGTCTCCGGCGCCACCGTGCCGATCGGCAGCCCCACCACCGAGGGACGGCCCAACGCCGGGTACGGCGGGCTGTTCTGGCGCGGGCCGCGCTCCTTCAGCAACGGGCGCGTCTACATGGACGGGCGCACCGGCGGCGACGAGATGATGGGCGAGCGGGGCACGTGGCTGGCCTACTCCGGCGACCACGACGAGGTGGACGCGAGCTCGACGCTGGTGTTCGTCGACGACGACCCCAGTAATGAGCCCAGTAATGAGCCCAGTAATGAGCCCAGTAATGAGCCCAGTAATGAGCCCAGTGACGGGCCCAGTGACGGGCCCGGCGCCGAGCCGGTCCAGTGGTTCGTGCGGACGGGGATCTTCGCGTGCGTCTGCCCCGCGCCGTTCTTCGACGTCGTGCGGCCGGTGGAGCCGGGCGCGTCGCTGGCCTTCCGCTACGCGGTCACCATCGCCGACGGCGACACCGGCGCGGACGGCGCGGCCCGCATCGCCGCGGACACGGCCGGCATCACCTCGCGCCTCCTCTGATCGGAGTTCCTGACATGACTCGCATGGACGCGTTCCGGGCCCGCGTCGGCGGGTTCGCCTACGGCGGCGACTACAACCCCGAGCAGTGGGAGCCCGCCGTGTGGCAGGAGGACGTCCGCCTCATGCGCGAGGCCGGCGTCAACACCGTCAGCCTGGGTGTCTTCGCGTGGGCGTCGCTGGAGCCCGAGCCGGGGACGTACGAGTTCGGCTGGCTGGACGACGTCATGGACCTGCTCCACGAGCACGGTATCAGCGTCAACCTCGCCACTCCGACGGCGGCGCCGCCCGTCTGGCTCACGCACCTGCACCCCGAGGTGTTCCCCATCATGGCCGACGGGGAGCCGTTCGGCTTCGGCAACCGCCTGCACTACGACCCGTCGTCGCCGATCTACCGCGAGTACGCCGCCCGCATCACGACCAGGCTCGCGGAGCGGTACTCGTTCCATCCCGCGCTGGCGATGTGGCACATCAGCAACGAGTACGGACCGACGGCGTACAACGAGGCCGCCTCGGCCGGCTTCCGCCGATGGCTGCGGCGCAGGTACGGCGACCTGGACACCCTGAACGAGGCGTGGACCACCCGCTTCTGGGGCCAGCTCTACACCGACTGGGAGCAGATCGAGGTGCCGAGCATCCCGCGCACCTGGATGAACCCGGCCCGCAAGCTCGACTTCAAACGCTTCACCTCCGACGCGCTGCTGGAGTGTTATCTGGCCGAGCGGGACATCGTGCGCTCGTTCCGCGATGACGTGCCGGTGATGACCAACTTCATGCGTTTCTTCCGGCACGCCGACTACTGGCGGTGGGCGCCGGAGGAGGACGCGGTCGCGCTCGACATCTACCCCAACCCGGCCGAGGCCGACTCGCACGTGTCGGCGGCCTTCAACTACGACCTGTTCCGCTCGCTCAAGGGCGGGCAACCGTGGATGCTGATGGAGCAGTCGAGCAGCGCCGTCTGCCAGTGGAAGCTCAACGTCGTCAAGGAGCCGGGGCGGATGCGGCTGGGCTCGCTGCAGGCGCTGTCGCGGGCGGCCGACTCGGTGATGTTCTTCCAGTGGCGGGCCGGCCGGGGCGGGCACGAGCGTTTCCACTCGGCGATGTTGCCGCACTCGGGCCCCGCCTCGCGCACCTTCAGGGAGATCGTCGAGCTCGGCCGGGAGATGAAGCTGCTGACGCCCGTGGCCGGGACGACCTCGAGCGCGGAGATCGCCGTGCTGTTCGACTGGGACGGCTGGTGGGGGCTGGAGGAGACGCACGGCCTGCCCCGCAGCGACTTCAGCTACACCGACACGGTCATGCGGCACTACGCGCCGCTGTGGGAGCGGCACCACGCGGTCGACGTGGTGTCGGCGGGGTCGTCGCTGGACGGGTACAAGGTGCTGGTGGTGCCCAACGCGTACCTGATCGGCGACGAGGGCGCGGAGCGCATCCGGGCCTTCACCCGCGACGGCGGCACGGTCGTCATGTCCTTCTTCTCGGGCGTGGTCGACGACTGCAACCGGGTACGGCCCGACGGGTATCCCGGCGCCTTCCGCGACCTCATCGGCGCGAAGATCGACGAGTACTGGCCGGCGCGCCCGCACGAGGTGTTCGCCGTGCGGTTCACCGACGGGCGGCACGCCACGTCGACCTGGTGGCGCGACGACCTCCACCTGGAGACGGGCACGGCGCTGGCCACCTACGCCGACGGGCTGCTCGAAGGGCGGGCCGCCGTGGTCGAGAACCGCTACGGCTCGGGGCGGGTCGTGTACGTCGCCACGCTGCTGGAGCAGGCCGCCCTCGACGCGGTGGTGCTGGAGGCCGTGGAGTCGGCGGGCGTGCGGTCACGGTTCGAGGGCGTGCCCGCGCACGTGGAGTGCTCGGTGCGGGGGAACGACACGTACGAGTACGTGTTCCTGCTCAACCACAGCGCGGAGCTGAGCGCGTCCGTGCCCCTCGAAGGGCCGGGGACGGACCTGCTCACGGGGTCGCCGGTGTCGGGGCAGGTGGAGCTGGGGCCGCTGGGCGCGGCGGTGATCCAGCGGGCCCTGCCGTAGCTTCCGGGCGAGCCGGCAGGGCCGGGGACGGACCTGCTCACGGGGTCGCCGGTGTCGGGGCAGGTGGAGCTGGGGCCGCTGGGCGCGGCGGTGATCCAGCGGGCCCTGCCGTAGCTTCCGGGCGAGCCGGCAGGGCCGGAGCCGGCCGTGTCACCGCCAGGGCCAGACCTTTCGCCCACAGCGTCACGAGTCCCCCGGTGTCCGCGTACCGGCGTAAAACCGTCGAGATCCCCGTACGTCACGTGATATCCCTGACCGGTGATGATCGCCAAGGAACTGCGCGTGTCCGCGTACGCCATCTGCGTGGAGGACGGACAGATCCTCCTGGCCCGCTGGGTCGCCCCCGCCGGCGAGCGGCTCTGGACGCTGCCCGGCGGCGGCCTCGACCACGGCGAGGACCCTGTCGACGCCGCGATCCGCGAGGTGGAGGAGGAGACCGGCTACACCGTCGCCATCGACGCCCTGCTCGGCATCAGCACCCTGCACCGCCCCCGCCCGCGGGCCGACCAGCGCCAGGCCGACTTCCACGCCCTGCGCGTCATGTACGAGGGCCACGTCACCGGCGGCACGCTGCGCCACGAGATCGGCGGCAGCACCGACCGGGCCGCGTGGATCGCCCTGGCCGACGTCACCGGCCTGGAGCGGTCCGAGGTCGTGGACGCCGGCCTCGCCCTCCACCGCATACGACCGCCCGACGGCCGGGTCAGCGGCCCCTGACCGCAGGCGCTCAGCGCAGCTCCTGGACGCGGATCATGTTGCCGGCGGGGTCGCGGAAGGCGCAGTCGCGGACCCCGAACGGCTGCTCGACCGGCTCCTGGATGACCTCCGCGCCACCGGCCTGCACCCGCGTGAAGAAGCCGTCGAGGTCGTCGGTGGCCAGCAGGATGCCGGTATAGGTGCCCTTGGCCATCATCTCGGCGATGGTGACGCGCTCGGCGTCGGTGATCCCCGGGTCGGCGGCCGGCGGCTGCAGGACGATCGACGTGCCGGGCTGGCCGGCGGGGCCGACCGTGATCCAGCGCATCCCGTCGTAGCCGACGTCATCGCGCACCTCGAAACCGAGGACGTCGCGGTAGAAGGCCAGGGACGCGTCCGGGTCGTCGTGCGGCAGGAAACTCGCGTGAATGCATACGTTCATGCACGTCAGGCTAGGCATGGTCGGCGAGCGCGCGCTTCTCGATTCCTGATCGTTTCGCCGTCCGCACCGTCGCCTTGCCGTCATGAAGCTCAACGAGCCGTCCCGTACCCCGAACAGCGCACGCACGACGTGCTCGGCAGGCGTCGAAGCGCCCGCGCGCCCCCGCCAGGTAGTCATCCAGCGGATCCACGAACGTGCTGAGCGCCAGCGCCGCCAGGTCGGCTCCGACCGGTCCGGCGCCCAGCGTGGCCCAGTCGAGCACCACGGTCACGCCCGCTGTTCACCCGGAATGCTTCGCCGGACGCGCCTGCCCCGGCATCATCCGGCCCGAGCAGAGCCGTTCCGGAGAGGCGGGTCACCGCGCCGGTCACCGCGCCGGTCACCGCGCCGGTGCCGCTGCCGATCGGCTCGGCGTGACAGCCGAGCACCCTGCCACCTGGCCGCCCCAGCACGGCCGCCAGCACCGTGTCGGGCAACCGGTCACCGGGGCACCCGCCCATCCAGACCGGCCGCGCCTCGGCTCCGTACGCGTCGAGAACCTCCTCAGGAGGGCCGTCCGGCGTCACCCCACCCGGGACGCAGCCGCTCACGGCGCCGTGGCCCAGGTGTGCACGGCGGCCTTGAGCTCGGCCTTCACCTCGTCGGGGGCGAAGGACGCGTCGATCGACGCGCGTGCCAGCCCGGCCAGATCCTCGTCGGTGCAGCCGAACACGTCGCGCAGCCGGGCGTACTCGTCCGCCAGCGCCGTCTCCCCGTCGGTGTTGATCGTGACGGTCAGCCCAGCCGCCCGCAGCCGCGGCAGCGGGTGCTCGGCCAGCGACGGGACGAGCCCGAGCAGGACGTTGGACGTGGGGCAGACCTCCAGCGGGATCCCGCGCTCGCGCACCTCCGCCACCAGGCTCTCGTCGTCGAGGATCCGGATGCCGTGCCCGAGTCGCTCGGCGTGCCCCAGGTCGAGGGCCTCGCGGATGCTGGCCGGGCCGGCCGCCTCGCCCGCGTGGTGGACCAGATGGAGCCCCGCGTCCCTGGCCGCGTCGAGCACCCCGGCGAACGGCGCCAGCGGATGGCTCTCGTCGCCCGCCAGCCCCATGCCGATCACGTCGTCGTAGCGGGTGGCCAGCTTGTACGTGTTCCACAGCCGCTCCACCGGCCGCCGCCTGGAGTGGTCGAGCAGCACCCGGCACTCGATGCCGTAGCGGGCCCTGCCCTCGTCCAGCCCGTCGAGCACCGCCTCCAGCGGCATCTCCGGGTCCCCTACCCGCTCCCCGTGGGAGGCGGCGGTGAAGGTCACCTCGGCGTAGCGGGTGCCCTGCGCGGCTTCGTCCGCGCAGAACTCCACCGCGACGCGCCGGAAGTGCTCGGCCGTGCGCAGCAGCGCGCGCACCCGCGCCCGCTGGTCGGCGAACTCCCTGAAGTCGCGGAACACGCCGCCGTGTCCGGGTGTGCCACCCAGGTCGCGCACGGTCTCAGGGCGTACGGTGCTCTCCAGGTGAACGTGCAGGTGGGCTTTGGGCAGCGACCGGACGTCTTTCACGCGCCACAGGCTAGGCCAGACCACCGCGCGCACGCAGGTCGTTTTTCCGCCGTGCGGCTAGGGGGCGTCGGCCCGCCGGGTGACGCGGATCTTCGACTGCTTGTGCGGCAGGCGTTCCCAGTCGTCCATGAACCTCGCCTGCAGCCCGTGCTTGGAGGCCAGCGCGATCAGGGTCTCGGTGCGGTAGTAGAAGTCCTCCCGCAGCACCTGGTGCTCCTTGCCCTCGGTGCGGTCGAAGGTGAAGTCGAACCATCCGCCGGGTTTCATGACGCGGCCGACGTGGGCGAAGCACTCCTCGATCACGTCGAGCGGCGAGTGGGAGAAGACGCTGTGCGCGTGGACGACGTCGAAGTGCTCGTCGGGCAGGAAGGCGAAGCGCAGGTCGCGTACGGGGGTGAGGTGCGGGAGCTTGTCGCCCAGCCCGTGTTCGGTGAGGGTGTCCTGGGCCGCCATGAGGATGTCGGGCGAGATGTCGATGCCGTAGTAGTTGCCGGTGTGCAGGTAGTCGATGAACAGGTGACCGGCCCGCAGGTTGCCGCAGCCGATCTCCAGCATCCGGCATTCCGGCTTCAGCCCGTGCTCGACGAGGTAGTCGAACTGCATACGGCCCATCGCCAGCCACCGGCGGTGCGTGTGGGAGCCGACCGCGCCCTCGGGGTCTCGCGCGGTGTCGGACTTCATGACGGCACGGTAGTAGGCGACGTGGTCGCGGGTACGCAGCCTGAACCAGATGTCGCGGGCGAGCCGCCTCAGATGGGGCAGGATCTTGCGCGGGTTCTTGAACGCGTACGTCACTTGGTGGACGAGGCTCGAACGGGAGCGTTTCACGCCTGGGAATCTAGGTCACTCACAGCAACATCCAAGGGGCTGTGGCGACAGTCTTGAGTTCCCTTTTGCGCAGCCTTTCTCTCCGGAACCCCGTGCGCCAGGTGAACGGTCAGCTCAGGTAGTCGCGCAGCGCCAGCGAGCGAGAGGGATGGCGGAGCTTGGACATCGTCTTGGCCTCGATCTGCCGGATCCGCTCCCTGGTGACGCCGTAGACGCGCCCGATCTCGTCGAGCGTGCGCGGCTTGCCGTCGGCCAGGCCGTAGCGCATGCTGATCACGCCGGCCTCGCGCTCGGAGAGCTGATCGAGCAGGGCGTGCAGCTGCTGCTGGAGCAGCGTGAACGACACCGCGTCGGCCGGGGAGACCGCCTCGGTGTCCTCGATGAGGTCGCCGAACTCGCTGTCGCCCTCCTCGCCGAGCGGCGTGTGCAGCGAGATGGGCTCGCGGCCGTAGCCCTGCACCTCGATGACGCGGCTCACCTCGAGTTCGCTCTCCTTGGCGATCTCCTCTGGCGTGGGCTCGCGGCCGAGGTCGCTCTGCAGGCGCCGCTGCACCCGTGCCACCTTGTTGATCAGCTCCACCATGTGGACGGGAATGCGGATCGTACGGGCCTGGTCGGCCATGGCGCGGGTGATCGCCTGCTTGATCCACCACGTGGCGTAGGTGGAGAACTTGTAGCCGAGCCGGTAGTCGAACTTCTCGATCGTCCGGATCAGGCCGAGGTTCCCCTCCTGGATCAGGTCGAGGAAGAGCATGCCGCGACCGGTGTAGCGCTTGGCGATGGAGACGACCAGCCGGAGGTTGGCCTCCAGCATGCGCTGCTTGGCCCGCGTGCCGTCGGCGGCGATCCACTCCAGGTCGGCGCGGAGCTCACTGGGGAGGTCGGGCTCGGTGTCGAGCCGCTCTCTGGCGAACAGCCCGGCCTCGATGCGTTTGGCCAGCTCGATCTCCTGCTCGGCGGTGAGCAGCGGCACCCGCCCGATCTCTTTCAGGTAGGTCTTGACCGAGTCGGCACCGATGGCGCTGCCACTGTCGGCGACGCTTTCGTCCAGCTCGAGAACCTCTGCTGCTTGGGACAAAACACTCTCCTCGCTCGCGTTGGGTAGGGTGGACGGGAACCCAAACTTAGGTCGCTCCTAACATTAGGTGCACACTTCTATTGAGTCAACCTAAATGTAGGTCGAACCTAAAAATCTGTGAGAGACTGCGGCTATGAGCATCGACACCTTGGGATTGAGGGAACAGAAGAAGCGCGAGACCAGGCAGGCCATCTCCGACCACGCTACCCAACTGTTCCTGCAACGTGGCTTCGACCGCACGACGATCGCCGACATCGCCGGCGCCGCCAGAGTGGCCAAGATGACCGTCACCAATTACTTCCCCCGTAAAGAGGATCTAGCCCTGGACCACCACGAGGCGTTCGTGGCGGGCCTGGCGGAGGCGGTCGCCCGGCGCCCACCTGGGGAGTCGGCGCTGGGCGCGGTACGTCGAGCATATGCGCAGGCGCTGGAGCAGCGTGACCCGGTCATCGGCTTCACCGGACGCGACTTCGCCCGGATGGTCGCCGACAGCCCGACCTTGGTCGCCCGGCTGCGCGACCTGCACGACCAGCGCGAAGAGGCCCTCGCCGACGCGCTCGTCGCGGAAACGTACGCGACGGCCCCCGGCGAATCCGGCACGGCCGGCACGCCGGAGGCCGCCGCCGAAGGGGCCGTGATCGAAGCACGCGCGGTGGCCGCGCAACTCGCCGCGGCCGACCGGCTGCTCTTCCGCGAGTTGCAGAGCCGCGTGCTGGCCGGACAGGAAGAGGACGGGATCGCCGCAGCGCTCACCCAGGCCGCGCGGCACGTCTTCGACCGCCTCGAACCCGCCATCGGCGGCTACCCCGCCCGCTGAGCCGGCGCCCCGTTCCGCGCATGCTAGTTTTTACCTTCCCGGCCGGAGGTTGCTCCCGGCCGGAAAGTGCTTGTATGACCACTTTTCAGGCAACCGTGCGGCCCGTGACCGCCGCGGACCACCCCACCGTCGAACGCCTCTGGCTCATGTTCCGCCACGACATGGCGGAGTTCCAGGGCGGGCTGCCCAGCCCCGACGCCACCTACCACAGCGAACGGCTGCGCTCGGCGCTCGAGGACGACGACTGGGCGGCCTACCTGTTCACCAGCGGCGACCGGCCGCTCGGGTTCTCCTTCGTGCGGGCGCTGTCCGGCCCCGCGCGCGTGCTGAACGCCTTCTTCGTGGTACGCGGCGCGCGCCGGTCCGGGATCGGGATGACCGTCGTACGGGAGGTGATCTCCCGGCACCCCGGCCCCTGGGAGATCGCCTTCCAGGACTCCAACGCGGCGGCCGTCGCGTTCTGGCGGCGCGTCGCCACCCGCATCGCCGGCGACGCGTGGACCGAGGAACGCCGGCCCGTCCCCAACCGGCCCGACGTTCGCCCCGACGTGTGGATCTCCTTCACCACCGCCTGACCGGCACAACGCACCCCCATGAAGCGACCGTCCACGTGAGTGCACTCACGTGGACGGTCCCCAGCCGGCGGTCGAGCGTGGTGCGGTTGAGCACCCGGCGGTTCAGGATCATGGACCGGCCGCAGGCGCTACTGCGGCACGTCGGCTTCCGCGTCGCGCAGGTCGGCGAGGGCGTCGCGCAGGTATCCCGCCAGTTCCCAGGCGTCGGGCACCATCGCGCGGTCGGTGATGACGCCGATGTCGAGGGAGCCGTCGTAGGAGAAGGCCGTGATGTTGACGCCGCCGCTCACGTCCGAGATCACGGAGACCGGATAGTGGTGCAGCAGCCGGGCCCCGCACACGTACAGGGGGAACTGGGGTCCGGGCACGTTCGAGACGATCAGGTTGATCGGCGGGGCGGCCTGCCCGAGCAGGGCGAACGCCGAGCGGGAGGCCAGGCCCATGAGGGCGGCGGGCATCGACTCGCTGAACTCGCGCAACCACCGCGCGGACGCCGGCGAGAACCGGTCCTTGAGCCGCCCCATGGCCTGGCGCACGTGCTGCAGCCGGTCGACGGGATCGGCGACGTGCACGGCCAGCGGGGCGGTCATGATCGTCACCTGGTTGCCGGGCCCCTCGGCCCCGGCGTCCCGCAGCGAGAACGGCACGCCCGCCACCAGCGGCTGGCTCGGGACGCCTCCGTGCGCGGCCAGCCATCCGCGCAGCGCTCCCGCGCACACGGCCATGACCACGTCGTTGACGGTGACGCCGAACGCCTTGCGCACCTGCTTGAGCTCGTCCAGCGGCAGCGACACGTACGCGAAGCGCCGGTGCTCCGACACGGGACCGCTGAAGGGCGTCCTGGGCGCGGGCAGCGTCGGCAGGTCGGGAACCTGCCCGGCGCCGGCCAGCCTGCGGGCCAGCCCGGAGACGAACCGGGCCCCGGGCAGTGAGGACACGACGGGGATCTCGTCCAGGTAGGGGACGGCCATGGACGCGAACCGCACGGCGTGCGCGGGGTTGCCGGCCAGCCTGGCCAGGCCGCGCGCCAGCATCTCCGCCTCCCCGGGAGGCGGGGCGTCGCGTTCGGGCTCGGCCTCGGGCGGTGGCGCGGGCCGGGGGCCGGTGTCGAGCAGCGCGGCCAGTACGTCGGCGCCGCCCACCCCGTCCACGGCCGCGTGATGGATCTTCGTGTAGAGGCCCATGCGGCCGCCGGACAGCCCGTGGATGAGGTAGATCTCCCACAGCGGCCGGCGCCGGTCGAGCCGGCGGGCGTGCAGCCGCGAGACCTGCTCGGCGAGTTGCCGCTCGTCGCCGGGCGGGGGCAGGCCGATCTCGCGCACGTGGTAGTCGAGGTCGAGATCGTCCTCCTGCATCCAGTACGGGTGGTCGAGCCCCAGCGGCACCGGGGCCAGCTTGCGGCGCAGCGCGGGCACGTACGGGAGCCGCTGTTCGAGGAGGGCCTGCAGGTCGGCGCGGTGGAGGTCGCCGTCGAGGACGGCCAGGCCCGCGATGTTGGCGATGTTCGTGGCCGTCTCGAAGTACAGGAACTGCGCGTCCAGGGCGGTCAGCTGGGGCATCCGTCCAGCCTCCGCCCGGACAGGCCGGCCATCCACGTCAAGGGCGCGTTCGGCACGTCGTCCAGCTCCCTTCCCGCGAGATCCGCAGACCTCTTCAGCTCACTGCCCGGCGGCGGCCAGGTCCGTGGGACACCGCGTTCTTCGCACGACAGCACAAGAAGGTGCTGACGCGTCGGCGTGGCACGATTGAGGTCTCCGAGGCTGAGCATCTACATACCATGCCTTTCCCTATCAAAACGGTACGCGCCACCTATCCCGCACTCTCCGACGGCTACGCCTATCTTGACGGAGCCGCCGGCACGCAGACGCCGCAATCGGTGATCGACGCCATCTCCACCGCATACCGGACCGGGATCGGCAACGTCGGCGGCGCCTTCCCCGCCAGCCACCGCTCCGACGCCATCGTCGCCGCCTGCCGCGCCGCCGTCGCCGACCTGGTCGGCGGCCATCCGGACGGCGTCATCCTCGGCCCGAACATGACCACGCTCACCTACCGCCTGGCCAGGGCCGTCGCAGGACCCGGCGACGAGGTCGTGGTCTCCAGGCTCGACCACGACGCCAACGTGCGCCCCTGGACCCAGACCGGCGCCACCGTACGCTGGGCCGAGGTGGACCCGGTCACCGGGGAACTGCCGGTCGAGCAGTACGAGAGCCTGATCGGCGAGCGCACCAGGGTCGTGGCGGTGACGGCGGCGAGCAACATCCTCGGCACCCGCCCCGACGTGCCCGCGATCGCCGAGCTGGCGCACCGGGCGGGCGCGCTGACGTACGTGGACGGCGTGCACGCCACCCCGCACGGCCCGGTGGACATGCGGGCGCTGGGCGCCGACTTCTACGCCACGAGCGCGTACAAGTGGTCGGGACCCCACATCGGCGCGGTGGTGGCGGACCCGGCACTGCTGGAGACCATCCGGCCGGACAAGCTGGCCTCCTCGGCCGACACCGTGCCGGAGCGGTTCGAGACGGGCACGGCCGCGTTCGCCGACCTGGACGGGGTCACGGCGGCCGTGGACCACCTGGCCTCCATGGTCCCCGGCGCGGGGAACCGCCGCGAGCGCCTGCTCGCCTCGATGGCCGCGGCGGAGGAGCACGAGCTGGCCCTGTTCCAGGTGCTGATCGAAGGGCTGGAGACGATGCCGCACGTCACCGTGTACGGCAAGCCCGCCAGGCGCACCGCCACCGCCTACTTCAACGTGGCCGGCCACACCCCCCGCCAGGTCGCCGAGCACCTGGCCAGGCTCGGCGTGAACGTGTGGAACGGCCACAACTACGCCTGGGAGCTGACCGGCGCGCTCGGCATCCGCGAGTCGGGCGGCGCGGTGCGCGCGGGCCTGGTGCACTACAACGACCGCTCCGACGTCGACCGGCTGCTCGAAGGGGTGGCCGGGCTGGAATGAACCGGGGTCTCCCGGTGCTGTTGAGGAACGCAGTCTTCCACGAAAAGAGGCGTTTCCCATGTCCCGGCAGGCCGTCGCCGCCCGGCTGATCGTGCAGGCACTGGAGGCGGAGGGCGTCGAATACGTCTTCGGCATCCCCGGTGAGGAGAACATCCACTTCGTCGACGCGCTCCACGACTCCTCCATCCGTTACGTCCTCGTACGTCACGAGCAGGGCGCGGCGTTCATGGCGGAGATCTACGGCAGGCTGACCGGCAAGCCCGGCGTGGCGTCGGCCACGCTCGGCCCCGGCGCGATCAACCTGCAGCTCGGCGTGGCCGACGCCACCACCAACAGCACGCCGGTGGTGGCGATCACCGCCCAGGTGGGGCTCGACCGCATCTACAAGGAGTCTCATCAGGTGGTCGACCTGGTCTCGCTGTTCAGGCCGATCACCAAGTGGGCGGAGCTGGTGCCGTCGCCGCAGGCGCTGCCCGAGATGATCCGCAAGGCGTTCAAGACCGCGCAGACCGAGCGGCCCGGCGCCGTCTACCTGGCGATCCCCGAGGACGTCGAGTCGGCGCCGATCCCCGACGGCCTCGCCCCGCTCCCGGTGAACGTCGTACGCCCGCAGGATCCCTCTGCCGCGCAGATCGCCCGCGCCGCCGAGGTGCTCGACGGCGCCCGCAGGCCCATCGTGCTGGCCGGCCACGGCGCGACCAGGGCGGGCGCCTCGCAGGCCCTGGTGCGCTTCTCCGAACGGCTCGGGCTGCCGGTGGCCACCACGTTCAACGGCAAGGGCGTCTTCCCCGACGACCACCGGCACGCGCTGGGGGCGGTGGGCTTCATGCGCCACGACTACGTGAACTTCGGCTTCGACGAGGCCGACGTGCTGATCAGCGTCGGATACGAGCTGCAGGAGTTCGACCCCGTCAAGATCAACCCGCTGCGCGACAAGAAGATCATCCACGTTCACCGGTTCCCCGCCGAGGTGGACGACCACTACCCGGTGGCGGTCGGGGTCCACGGCGACGTCTCTCGCTCGCTGGACGCGCTCGGCGACGCCGTGCACCGGCGGTTCGAGATGAACGGCACCGGCGAGAAGATCCGCCGCATGATCGGCGAGGAGCTGGCGCAGGGCCGGGCCGAGGGCGCGTTCCCGCTGTCGCCGCGCCGGATCGTCGCCGACATCCGTGAGGCCATGGGCCGCGACGACATCGTGCTGGCCGACACCGGCGCGGTGAAGATGTGGATGGCCCGCATGTACCCGACCTACGAGCCGAACACGATGCTGGTCTCCAACGGGCTGTCGTCCATGGGCTTCGCGGTGCCGGGCGCGCTGGCGGCCAAGCTGGCCCGTCCTGAGCGCAAGGTGCTGGCGGCGACCGGCGACGGGGCGTTCCTGATGAACAGCCAGGAGCTGGAGACCGCCGTGCGCGAGCGCATCCCCTTCGTGGTGCTGGTGTGGGTGGACGACGCCTACGGGCTGATCGAGTGGAAGATGGACCTGGAGCTGGGGCGCGGCTCCCACGTCGCGTTCGGCAACCCCGACTTCGTCACGTACGCCGAGAGCTTCGGAGCCCGCGGCCACCGCGTGACCAGCGCCGCCGAGCTGCTGCCCACGCTGCGCAAGGCACTGGCCGACGACGTCGTGTCCGTGATCGCGGTCCCGGTCGACTACGCGGCCAACCTGCAGCTGACCGACAAGCTGGGCGAGCTCACCGGCCCCTTCTGACAGGCCGCGGGCCGGCGGCCCACGCGTCGCGGGCCGCCGCCCGGATGGGCTCGAGGGCGGCGGGGCCGTAAGATCGGCCCGGTGAGCCTGCCTGCCGTGCCCGATGCCGCGGCGCTGCCGGTCGAGCCGGCGCGCGACCCCTACCACGTCTATCTCGACTCGCTCACCAGCCCCGAGTCGCGCCGCACCATGCGCGGCTGCCTCGACCGGCTGGCCCGGCTGCTCACCGGCGACGAGGGCGCCACGGGCGCGGGCCAGCCGTGGCACCTGCTGCGCTACGAGCACACCGTCCGGATCCGCACGATGCTCACCGACCAGGGCTGGTCGGCGGCGTACGTCAACAAGCACCTGGTGGCGCTGCGGCGGGTGCTGAAGGAGGCGTGGCGGCTCGGCCAGACCAGCGCCGAAGACTTCGCCCGCGCCTCGGACCTCGCCCCCGTACGCCAGAGCCGGCTGCCCACCGGGCACCACGTCCCGCCCGAGGTGGTCGGGGCGGCCCTGTCGGCCTGCGACGACTCCCCCTCCGGGGTGCGCGACGCGGCACTGATCGCCGTCCTCTACTCCACCGGCTGCCGCCGGGCCGAGCTCTCGGGTCTGGCGCTGGCCGACTACGACCCCGGCGCCCGGTCCCTGCGGGTGCGCGGCAAGCGCGACAAGGAGCGCCTGGTCTATCTGACGGCGGAGGCGATCGGGCTCGTCGAGCGGTGGCTGGCGATCCGCGGGACCGGCCCGGGGGCGTTGTTCAGCCCGATCAGCAAGTACGGCACCCTGCGGCGGCGCGACGGCCGGCCGGTGCGGCTGACCGGGCAGGGCATTGCCGACATCCTGGCCCGCCGGTTCGGGGAGGCGGGCGCGTCGCGGCGTACGGCGCACGATTTCCGCCGTACGTTCATCGGCGAGCTGCTGGACGCCGGGGTGGACCTGGCGACGGCCCAGGCCCTGGTGGGCCACTCCTCCCCCGCCACGACGGCCCGCTACGACCGCCGCCCGGAGAAGACCCGCCGCGACGCCGTCGACCGCCTCCGCCTGCCCGCCCCCCGCCCCCTCACCTGACCGGCCACCGCGCCCACCAAGCCGGTCACCCCTTCCCACCTGCGCGGGCGTCGGCGTTCTTGCGATATTCGCCGGGCGTCACACCATGCCATTGCCTGAAAGCCAGATGAAACCCAACCGCCGACCGGTAACCGACACGCCGCGCGATCCGGCTGTGCGGGAGGATGCTTTCGGCGAGGAGCCGTGCGGCCTCCTGCATCCTGCGGGCGGTCAGGTGCCGCATCGGCGCCTCGCCGACGAGCTCGCGGAAGGCCGCCGCGAACGCCGAGCGCGACAGTCCCGACTCCTCGGCCAGCGACTCCACCGTCCAGGGCTCGGCGAACCTGGTCTGCACGGCCAGCAGTGCCGCCCCGACGGCCGGATGCCGCAGGGCGCGCAGGATCGGCTCGCCCTCGGACAGGTTCGCGAGGGCCGCGCGCAGGGCCAGCACGAAGGCCAGCTCGAAGGCGCGCAACGCGACGATCTCCAGACCGGGCTCCCCGCCGTCCCAGCCGCCGGCCAGCCGGTCCAGCACGTCGCCGAGCAGCGGCTCGCCGGCGATCGCCGCCCGGTCCAGTACGAGCATCTGCGGCAGCGCCCGGTAGAGCGGGGCCGCCGCGGCGGCGTCGTAGTGCAGCCCGCCGCAGAGCACGCCGGTCGGCGGTCCCGGGCCGTCGATCGACACCCTGCGCGTCAGGCCCGGCTCCCGCCCGGGGAGCAGGCTGTCCAGCGGCACGGCGGGGCCGCCGGGCGCGTCGCCGAGCCGGTGGCCCGAGCCGTGCGGGAAGACGGCCAGCTCCCCGGCCCTCAGCAGCACCGGCTCGGCCCCCGGCAGCTCCACCGCGCACGTGCCTTCGCTGATGTAGTGCAGCAGGGCGCAGTCTTCCCGCTCGCCCGTCACAGCCCACGGCGCGCGGGCCGTCCAGCGGCTGCGCCTCGGGCGCCCAGGGCGGCGCCGTCGCCCGCCGGCTGATCGCGGAGGGGCACGAGGTCCGCGGCTTCTCCCGCACCGCGAACGTCCCTGAAGGGGTACGGCCCTTCCCCGGCGACCTCGGTGACGCCGGGCGGGTGAAGGAGGCGTTCGACGGGGTGACGCACGCGTCGGTGGTGCTGCCCCTGGCATTCGACCCCGCCACGGTCTCCGCCCACGTGCGCCACGTGATCGGCGGCGCCCGGGCCGGCGGAGTGCGGCGGCTGGTGTTCAACACGGGCAACCGGCTGCCCGGCCGCCAGACGGGCGTGGCCGCGTTCGACACGCGCGCGAGCGCGGCCGCGACCCTGCTGGGCAGCGGGCTGCCGGTGGTGGTGCTACGCCCGCCCCTGTACGCCGACAACCTGCTGGCGCCCTGGGTGTCCGGCCCGCTGGAGATCTCGGGCGTGCTGCGGTACCCCGTCCCCGCGCGGGTCGCCGTACCGTGGCTGACGCACGACGACCTGGGCGCGGCGACGGCCGCGGCGCTCACGCGCGACGGGCTGGACGGGCTCACGCTGGACGTGGGCGGGCCGCAGGCGCTGACGGGGCACGAGCTGGCGGCGGCGTTCGGGCCGCGGGTGCGCTACGAGGAGCAGGACGTGGACGCGTTCGAGGCGGACCTGGCGCGGATGGCGGGCGCGCCGACGGCCGCCGGCGTCGCCGGCACCTACCGGTGGATCCGCGACACGGACGGCTTCTTCGCCACCGTCCACGACGCCGGGGAGCGGCTGGGCATCTCCCTCACGCCGCTGCGCGACTGGATCGCCGCCAGGGGCCTGTCATGACGGACGCCGAGCACGAGGTGATCCGCCTGCACCAGGTGATCGAGGGGTGGCTGACCGGAGCGGCCGACCGGGCGGACTTCGGGCCCTTCGCCGGGGCGCTCGCACCGGACTTCACCCTGGTCGGCCCCGACGGGGTGGCGATGGCGCAGAAGGAGGTCCTGGCCTGGGTGGAGGGCTCCCACGGCAGCGCGCCGGATCTCAGGATCACCATCCGCGACGTCCGCGTGGTGGCCGACTCGGGCGATCTCGTGGTGGCGACCTACGAGGAATGGCACGGGACGGCTCCCGGCGCGCCCGCGCCGCCACCGGACGCGCGGGGGCGCCGGGCGACGGTCGTGTTCCGGCGCGGCGCGGGCCTGGACTGGCTGCACCTGCACGAGACGTGGGTGGCGGCCCCGCCATCGGCCGGGACCGGCTGAGCCCGCGCGCGGATCACAGCGCGGGAAGCAGCGAGAACGCCCGCTCGGCCGCGCGAACCGCCTCGGGTTCGACCTCACTGAGCGGGCGGCCGCCGGCCAGCTGCTCCCAGGTGCGCCTGGCCAGCACCCGCTGCGTGGCCAGCACCTGCCCCGCGAGCAGGCCCGCGGTGAGGTCGTCGGCCGTCTCGGCCAGCGCCTCGGCGAGTGCCCGCTCTTCCTGCGCCATGTGCTGCAACAACCGCGCCGCCAGGCCGGGAGTGAAGAACACCATCCGGTGGTAGGCCACCACCTCGGGGTCGTCGTTGAGCCCGGTGACGGGGTCGTGCCGGGCGAGCCCGTCGAGGAAGTGGCGGCGCAGCGCCCGCACCGCCCCCTCGCCCGGCGCGCGCCGCCGCACCACGCGCGCCGACTCCCCCCGGTGGTCGGCGATGCGGTGGAGGGCGAGGTCCTCCTTCGTCGGGAAGTATTTGAACAGCGTCGGCTTCGACACGCCGGCCGCCGCCGCGATCTCCGTCACGGGCACCTCGTCGAACCCGCGCTCCAGGAAGAGCGCGATGGCCGCCGTCGAGATGGCGTCGTGCACCCGCTGCCGCTGCAGCTCTCGAAGTCCCGTCATGAGCACACCCTACCAAAGTGTTAACCTGGTTAATCTTTTAACCGAGTTAACACTTGGGGGTGCGATGGGCACGCTCGACGACGAGAGACAGTACGTCGAAGAGTGCAGGGCCGGACTGCGCAGGATGGTGCAGGGCGCGCGTGACAACGTGATCGTCGGCGAGGCCGTGGCCGGCGACCGCTACAGCGCGGAACGCCTGGGGCGTCACCTCAAGAGCCTGGCCAAGGAGCTCGGCGAAGAGCCCGAAGGGCCGCCCTTCTTCGGCCGGCTCGACTTCGGGCCGGGCTCGGCCGAGCACCGCGGCCGCGCGTACCACATCGGCAGGCGCCACATCACCGGCGAGCACGGCGGCCCGCCCCTCGTGATCGACTGGCGCGCGCCCGTCGCCAGGGCCTTCTACCGGGCCGGTGCCCGCGACCCCCAGGGCGTCGCGGTGCGCCGCCGCTTCGGCTGGTCGGGCACCACCCTGACGGGCTTCGAGGACGAGCGGCTCGAACAGGGCGAGGAGGGTGGGAGCAAGATCCTCGCCGCCGAGATCGAACGCCCCCGCGTGGGCCCCATGCGCGACATCGTCGCCACCATCCAGCCCGAGCAGGACGACCTCGTACGCGCCGCCCTGGACACCTCGATCTGCGTCCAGGGCGCCCCCGGCACCGGCAAGACCGCGGTCGGGCTGCACCGGGCCGCCTTCCTGCTGTACGCGCACCGCCAGCGCCTCGAACGCTCGGGTGTGCTGGTGCTCGGCCCCAACCGGGCCTTCCTCGGCTACATCTCCGCCGTCCTGCCCGCGCTCGGCGAGGTGGACGTCGAGCAGACCACGCTGGGGCGGCTGCTCGGCGCGCTGCCCGTCACCGCGACCGACAGCGAGGAGGCCGCCGCCGTCAAGCATGACGCCCGGATGGCGAAGGTCCTGCGCAAGGCCCTGTACGCCCGGATCAGCAAGCCGGTCGAGCCGGTCGTGGTGCCCGACGGCTCCTACCGGTGGCGGGTGTACGAGGACGAACTGCGCCGCTTCGTCGACGACACCCGGCGCGAGTCGCTCCCGTACGCCGTGGGGCGGGAACGCGTACGCGCGAGGGTGGTCGAATCGATCCGGCGGCAGGCCGAGACCCGCGGACAGACGCCGAACGCGGCCTGGCTCCGCAAGATCGGCCGCGGCGTCACCTCGTCGCTCGACGCGCTCTGGCCCGCCGTCAGGCCCGTAGAGGTCCTGTACGAGCTGCTGCGCGGCCCAGGACCCGGCCCGGACCCGGCCGCCGGCGTGCTGTCGGACGCCGAGCGCGCCGCCATCACCTGGGACAGGCCGCCCCGCAGCGTCAGGAGCGCCACGTGGTCGGATGCCGACCTGGTGCTGCTCGACGAGCTCGCCGCGCTCATGGAGCGCCCGCGCGGCTACGGGCACGTCATCGTGGACGAGGCCCAGGACCTGTCGCCCATGGAGTGCCGGGCGGTGGCCAGGCGCAGCGAGCACGGCTCGCTCACCGTGCTCGGCGACCTCGCCCAGGGCACCACCCCGTGGGCCGCCACCTCGTGGCGGGAGCGCATGGAGCTGTTCGGCAAGCCGGACGCCCGGATCGTCGCCCTGACCACCGGCTTCAGAGTGCCCGCGGCGGTGGTCGACCTGGCCAACACGCTGCTGGCGGCGCTCGACGTGGAGGTGCCCGCGACACGCTCGTACCGCGCCGACGGCCGGCTGCGGGTGATCCAGGTGGCGACGCCGGCCAAGGGCGTGGTGGCGGCGGTGCGCGAGGCGCTGGCGTTCGAGGGCTCGATCGGGGTGATCGCGGCCGGCACGGACGTGGAGGAGGTCGCTTCGGCGCTGCGGGAGGAGGGCGTCGACGCGGGCGAGCGGCTGACGGTGCTGCCCGCCGCCATGGCCAAAGGGCTGGAGTACGACCACGTGATCGTGGCCGAGCCCGCCGCCATCGCCGAGGCGGAGCGGCGCGGGCTGAACCGCCTGTACGTCGCCCTCACCCGGGCCGTCTCCCGGCTCGACGTCGTGCACGCGCGTGCGCTGCCTCCCCAGCTCACCCGGCCCCGCTGAAGCCGCGGGAATGCCGATCCGGCTCACCGGCTCGACAGGGCCGCCGTGGCGAGGTGTGATGTGGTTCACGCCTCCGAGAGGAGCCAGCGCAGTGACGACGTCCTCCGAGCCGCCCCACGGCGACGAACCTCCGCCCCCATGGTCGCAGCCGCCGCCCTACCCGCAACCGCCCCATCAGCCGCGACCGGCCGGCCAGGTGCTGTCGATCATCGGGTTCGTCTGCGCCGCGGTGGCCGTGCTGTTCATCCCGATCCTGTTCGGCCTGGCCGGCATCGTGCTGGGCATCGTCGGCCACACGCGCGGCGAGCCGCTGGGCAAGTGGGCCGCCGTCGCCGCCGGGGTGGGGATGATCCTGGGCTTCGTGCTCGGCATCGTGGTCATGAGCAGCATGTACGCCTGACGCCGCGCGTCGCCGGCGCCCAGGTCGTCATGGTCCCGCGCGCGTCACACGCGCCGTGAGATCCTGGTGGCGTGCTGTCGCCCATCGACGTGCTGCGCGAGCAGATCATCGCCCACCTGGCCGCCTTCGACCGCAGGCAGGTGCCGCCGGTCGGCGGGGTGCGCAGGGCCGCCGTCACCGTGTGCGTGCTGGAGGACGCCGAGCGCCGCCCGTACACGATCCTGATCAGGCGGGCGCCGCACGGCCGCAACCCCGGGCAGTGGGCGCTGCCCGGCGGGCGGCTCGACGACGGCGAGCGGCCGGTGGACGCGGCGCTGCGCGAGCTGGCCGAGGAGACCGGCGTCACCGGGGTCGAGGTGGCCGGGCTGCTCGACGACTTCGTCACCGACTCCGGATTCGTGATCACGCCGGTGGTGGCGTTCGGCGGCCGGCAGGAGCCGGTGGCCGACCCGCGAGAGGTGGCCTCGGTGCACGCGGTGCCGCTGGAGCGGTTCCTGGCGCCGGGGGTGCCGCGCTGGAAGGGGAAGCTGCTGCAGATGCCGCTGGGCCCCTCGATCGTGATCCACGCGCCGACCGGGGCGATTTTGTGGCAGTTCGCGGAGGTGGCGCTGCGTGGCCGTGAGCAGCGGGTCTTCGACGTGGCGCAACCACATTGGACGAGAACGTGACCGATTCTTGGGGGCGTATGGAATTCGCGTCGCCGGATGTCCGTTAGCATCGAAAGGCCGATGTGGTCTGTGTCCCCCGGGCCGCAAATTACCGCCTTCACGGAATACCGTTCGGCTGGAGCCGTGTTGTGCATCTCGCCGAGGAGGCGACCGCCACATCGGCCTTAACAGCTTTTCCAGGCGTCCCGCCCACCGGCGGGACGCCTGCTTTATGGTGGGGTGGCCGACCGCCCGATGATCGCAGGAGTGCTCGTTGCTGTACGAAGTGGTCAAGTTCGCCGCCGCGCCACTGGCACACGCCATGTGCCGGCCGCATGTCACCGGTGCGGCCCACGTGCCGAGGAGCGGGCCCGCGATCCTGGCCGCCAACCACCTGTCGGTGCTCGACTCGTTCCTGCTGCCCGCGCTGCTGCCGCGGCACGTGACGTTCACCGCCAAGAACGAATACTTCGACGGCAATCCGATCTCCGGGTTCTTCATGCGGCTGGGCGGGAGCCTGCCGATCGACCGCGAGAGCGCGCACGCCGCCCAGGTCATGCTCGACGAGGCCGCCGCGCTGCTGGGGCGGGGCGAGCTGTTCGGCATCCATCCCGAGGGCACCCGCTCCCCCGACGGCCGCCTCTACCGCGGCAAGGTCGGCGTGGCCTGGCTGACGCTCAAGACGGGCGCCCCCGTGCTGCCCGTGGCGCTCAGCGGCACCGAGAAGGTGTTGCCGCCCGGGACGTCGGTGCCGAGGCCCGCGCGGATCGGCATCGCCATCGGGGCGCCCATGCGCTTCGACGGCGACCACACCAAGGCCCGTGACCGCCGCCGGGTGACCGACGAGATCATGGCGGCCATCCAGAAGCTGTCCGGGCAGGAATACGTGCCGGCCTACGCGTCGAGCCTCAAGGCCGCCGCCAACGGCACACCATGAGCCGGGCCGTCCGGCGTCGATGACGAGGGGGCTGATCAGTGGCGCGGGGTCGTACGATCGCGATCGTGTCCGTCGCCGCCGTGCTCGCGGTGGGGGCCGCGGGCGGCGGCGCCTACTATGTGCTGCACACCAGGGGCACGCCCGCCGAGACGGCGCAGCGCTTCGCCGCCGCGTGGCAGGCGGGCGACAAGGCCGCCATGGCGGCCGAGCTGGCCGCACCGCAGCAGTTCAGCGCCTACGACCAGCAACGCGAGGCGCTCGCGGTGGAGTCGACCGTGATCCGGCTGGGCCAGATCACCGAGGGCGACGACCGGGCCAGCGCCCCCTACACCGCGACCCTGACGCTGAAGGACATCGGCACCTGGATCTACGAGGGCGAGATCGACCTCAAGGTGGCCGACCGCACCTGGAAGGTCGACTGGAAGCCCACGACGCTGCACCCGTCGATGACCGAGGGGGCGTCGTTCGAGGTGAAGACCCGCTGGCCCGAGCGCGCCGAGATCACCGACGCCGAGGGCGGGCGCATCGACACCGGCACGGTCGGCGGTTCCGTGCAGCAGCTCGTCGGCTATCTCGACAAGGCCTCCAAGAAAGACGCCGCCAAGCTCGGCTCCGCCTACGAACCCGGGCAGACCATCGGGCACCACGGGCTGCAGCGGACGTTCCAGAAGCAGCTGGCCGGCGCACCGTCCACGGAGATCATGCTCGGTGGCAAGACCCTCGAGACCATCGAGGGCAAGGACGGCGAGCCCCTGCGCACGACGCTCGACCCGAAGGTGCAGGCCGCCGCGGTCGACGCGGTCAAGGACATCGAGAAGCCCGCGTCGATGGTGGCGATCAAGGCGTCGACCGGCGAGATCCTGTCCGTGGTCAACAACAAGGGCGGCTTCAACCGGGCGCTGGACGGCCGCTACCCGCCCGGCTCGACCTTCAAGGCGGTCACCGCGATCGGGCTGCTGGCGGCCGGGGTGTCGGAGGAGGACACGGTGACGTGCCCGCAGTACGCCACCGTCGGCGGGCTGAAGATCCGTAACTCCGACAAGGCGGAGTTCGGGTCGTTGTCGTTCCTCGACGCGTTCGCCCACTCGTGCAACACGACGTTCGCGCCGCTGGCCCAGCGGGAGCTGGGCGCCGACAAGCTGCTGGAGGCGGCCGAGTCCGTCGGCTTCAACCAGCCGCTCAACATCGGCGTGCCGGCCACCGAGGCCGGCTTCCCCAAGGCCGAGTCCGACGCCGAGCTGGCCGCGGAGTCGTTCGGGCAGGCCAGGATCACCGCGAGCCCGCTGTCGATGGCCTCGGTGGCCGCCGCCATCGCCGACGGCACATGGCGGCCGCCGACGCTGGTGCCCGAGCTCAAGCAGAAGGCCTCGGAGCAGAAGCTGCCCGAAGGGGTCAAGGACGGCCTGCACGCGATGATGTCGGCCGTGGTGACCAAGGGCACCGCCAAGGCGGCCGGGCTGCCCGCCGGCACCTACGGCAAGACCGGCACCGCCGAATACGGCACCGGGGAGAAGCTCGACAGCCACGCCTGGTTCATCGGGTTCAAGGACGACGTGGCGTTCGCGGTGGTCGTGGAGGGCGGTGGCGGCGGCGGGTCGGTGGCCGCCCCCGTGGCGGCCACCTTCCTCAAGGGCCTCTGAGCCGGGCTCAGGCGAGGAACTCGCGGATCTCGGCGGCCACCCGTTCCGGCCGCCCGCGCCGGGCGGCGTTGCAGGTGGCGCTGTGACCGAGCCCCGCCATCTCCACCCGGCGGGCGCGCGGCAGCACGCGCTCCAGCGCGTCGAGCGCCGTCCGCAGGTAGGCCGGGCTTCTGGAGCCGCCGAGCAGCAGCACGTCGGCGTCCACCGACCGGTAGGCCACCGGATCGCCGGCCGTGGCCGTCTCGGCCACCACCCGCACGTCGTAGTGCAGCGTCGGGGCGAGCTCGTCGAACGCCGGCTCCCCCTTCGCCGAGGCCTTCTCCTGCCCCTTCTGCGCCAGGACGGTGAGCCACTTCAGCAGGACGCGCGGCATCATCGTGAAGATCGGTGGGCCCATGCGGGTGGCCCGCATGCCGGTGACCAGCGCCGCCGTGGTGTCGCCCGCGGCGATCTCACGGTCGAAGCGGGGCAGCCAGTCCGTCGGGTTGGAGCCGGCGATGTCCAGCGGGGGTTCGAAGAGCACGATCTTGTCGAGGGCCGACCGGGTGAGGGCGGTGCGCAGCGCGATGATGGCGCCCGAGCTGATGCCGACGGCGTAGCGGGCGCCGGTCGCCGCGAGCAGGGCGTGGAGGTCCTCGGTCTCCCGCTCGACGCCGTAGGCGGGGCCGTGCGGGCCGCTCATGCCGCGGCCCCGGCGGTCGGGCAGGTAGCAGGTGAAGTCGTCCGACAGTGCCTGGGCCAGCTCGATCTGGCTACGGCCGACCTGCATGGTTCCGTGCAGGAAGACGAGGCCGGGGCCGTCGCCGAGCCGGTGGTAGCCGATCGTGGTGCCGTCCTTCGACGTCACGTCGCCCAAGGTGGTGGTGGTCGTCATGCTTGGCTCCCATGGTGGTTTCCGCCCGTGAAGGGAGCCCGGCTATTGTTGCGAGTGCCATCTCGTGGCCGGGGTCCGCTTCGCGCGGTCTGCGGTGCGAGGTCTCCCGGCGGCGGTGCTGCAACACCGCCGCCGGTTTTTCGTGGTACGGCCCGAGGTCCGCTCGCCGCGGCCCAGGGTTCCTTGGAGGGGCCCGGAATCGCCCGCCGCCCAGGGGTTTCCCATGGGCGGACCTGAGGGCGGCCCGGGGTCAGCTGGTGCGGCCGGGCCTTTCGGTGGCCTGGGCTGGTCAGTCGGTGCGGCCCCTCTCGGCGAGGTCCGCCACGTCAGGGGGCATCCGGCCCGTACGGTGATAGGCGCGCCACTCCTCCAGGCCGGGGAACGCGCCTCCACCGAACTCCGCCAGCAGCGAGCTCACCCAGCGGGCCTGGGCCTCCCGCATCGCCAGCGCGTACTCCGACTCCAGGAGGAAGAGCCGGGGCAACTCGCCACGTTGGTGTTCCAGAGCGCGGCGGTCGTCGCCGATCTGGCGTCGCAGCTCGTCGAGCCGCTGCCGCAGCAGCGGCGCGACCTCGTCGGGATCGAGACCGCCCATCACCGACAACCCGGCCTCGAACGCCGTCGGCTCCCGCTCGGGAACCGACAGCAGCTCGCGGGTCCAGTCGTCGGCCTCCTGGCGGCCGGCGTCGGTGACGCGGTAGACCGTGCGCTCCGGCCTGGCGCCCTGCCGCCCGCTCTCCACGACCTCCAGCAGGCCGTGTTTCTCCAGGTTGCGGACCACGGTGTAGAGGGATCCCCATTTGATCGGCATGTCCTGGTCCTTGCCGCGTGCCCGCAGGACCGAGGCCATTTCATAGGGGTGCATCGGCCGCTGGACGACCGCGGTCAGCACGGCGAGCGCCATCAGGTTTCCGACCCGTCGCCGCTTCGCCATCCCGCCCACCTCCTACTCGTCTACGAATATACGCGCACGAGTAGCGGGCGTAAAGACCGTCACCGGGACGAGGTCGCCTCGTCGTAGTCGAGGCCGAGCTTGGGGGCCATCTCCCGCAGGCATTCCTCGAAGACCGGTTCCAGGTCGGAGTAGGCGAAGCTCAGCTGGTTGAGCGCCTCCATGCAGAGCACGCCGTACAGCCTGATCCAGCACGTCAGGAAGACGTGTACGGCCTCCACCGGCATGTCCACCCCGGACGAGTCGGCGTACACGCGCAACTGCTCCGCGATGGACGGATGCAGCTCCCCCGGCGCGAGCACCGGGAACGGGCGCACCTTCCACATCTCGGCGACCTCCTCGAGGAAGACCTGCTCGAAGTCGCGCCCGGCCAGCTCGCGCGGCGAGTCGGGCCGCCTCTTGGCGGTGATCGGGCTCGCGAACACCCAGCCGAACTCCGCCCGATGCGTGATCGCCCAGCCACGCATCGCCCGGCACGCCGCCAGCAGCCGGCGGCCGTGCTCGTCCGGCGGGCAGGAGTCGCGCGCCGCCTCCACCACCGCCGTGAGCTCGCGGAAGAAGTCGGCGGTCACCGCGCCGACCAGCTCGTCGTGCCCGGTGAAGTAGTGGTAGAGCGCCGGCCCGCTCATCCCCATCTCCCTGGCCACGGCGTTGACCGTCACGGCGGCCGGACCCTGCTCGATCAGCAGCTTGCGCGCGACCGCGCGGATCTCCGCCAGCGTCGCCTGCCTGACCCTGTCACGCCTGCTCGCGCCCTGCGCGGCCATGGGCCCACCCTCCTCCGGGGATATGAACGGTGCCTTCCTAACAGGAGTAAGGAATCCTAGTGCCATCAAGGAGGAAGGGCTGGCGACCTACCGGTGGCGGCAGCACCACGCCCGGTGATCACCTGCGACGGGGCGGCGAGTTGTGCGGGGCCATGCGTGCGCGTGCCACATGTCCAGGCTGAGCCGTCCAGAGATCCGGCTTCGCGAGGTCGGGAGGCGAACGGAGGGCCGGGATCCAGGCCGGGATCCAGGCCGGGGTTCAGGCCGGGGTCAGAAGGCCGTGGTCAGAGCGAGAGCGGCGGCGGCGTCGAGGCGGAGCACCATGATCAGGAGAGTGGCGATGAGGGTCGCGATGAGCAGCCAGCTGATCAGGATGATCACGGTCGAGCGGCGTGGTCTGCGCGGGGCGCCCGGTGGCCGCCGGGTCTTCGCCTCGCTGCGACGGACCCGCTCGTTGAACGACTCGAGCCGAGCCACGAGTCGCGGGTCGTCGTCGACGAGGTGCTGCTCGATCTCCGCCAGCATCCGCTCCTCGTCCTGCGACCAGGCCATGGGTGCACCTCCCGAACGCAAGCTCTTCAGGCGTGTTTCTGCCCAACCATGAAGATCATTAGCCCCCGCCCGACCAGGTAATTGCCGCCTCTTTCCATTTGCGATCACGCTCGAATCCTTGTTCTAATCATGGGATGCGCTGGGACAACCTGCGCCTGGCCGCGCCCGGTCAGGACGATCCGGCCGTGCCGCTGTTCGCCCGCGGCGCGGTCACCCGCACGTTCGACACGCCCGAATTCAAGGGGATGACCTTCTACGAGATCCAGGCTCGGTCGATCATCAACAAGGTGCCGGGGGCCAGCCGGGTGCCGTTCGAGTACACGATCAACCCCTACCGCGGCTGCAGCCATCGCTGCGTCTACTGCTTCGCCCGAAAGACGCACGAATATCTGGAGATGGACGCCGGAGCGGATTTCGACTCGAGGATCGTGGTCAAGGTCAACTCCGCCGAGCTGGCCCGCAAGGAGCTGGCCGCGCCCCGCTGGGGCGGTCACCACATCGCGATGGGCACCAACGTCGACTGCTACCAGCGGGCCGAGGGCCGCTACCGGTTGATGCGCGGCATCCTGGCCGCGCTGCGCGACGCCGCCAACCCGTTCTCCATCCTCACCAAGGGCACGCTCATCCTGCGCGACCTCGACCTGCTGACCGAGGCCGCCGGCGTGACCGACGTGAGCGCCAACGTCTCGGTCGGCTTCGTCGACGCCGGGATGTGGCGGGCGGTCGAGGCGGGCACACCCCAGCCGCGGCGACGGCTGGAGACGTGCGCCACTCTCAACGACAACGGCATCGCCTGCGGCGTGCTGATGGCGCCGATCCTGCCCTACCTCACCGACTCCCCCGCCCAGCTGGAGCGCACGGTCAAGGAGATCGCCGAGTCGGGCGCCACCCACCTCGCGCCCATCGTGCTGCACCTGCGGCCGGGGGCGCGCGAGTGGTGGCTGGAGTGGCTCTCGCGCGAGCACCCGCGGCTGGTGCCGCGCTATCTGGAGCTCTACGGCAGAGGTGCGTACGCGCCCAAGACCTACCAGGCGCGGGTGACCGGGCTGGTCAAGGAGCTGGCCGAGCGCCACGGCGTCGGCCGCGCCACCCCTGCCATGGCCCGCCGCGTCCCGCCCCGCCGTCCACCGGCGCCGGCCGAGCCCGAGCAGCTCCGCCTCCTGTGACCGGCCGCGGTGCACGAGGCCGAGCAGCGGTTGCCCGGTCTGACGCATGGTGAGGGCGTGTGGTGGTCGGAGCCGTCGGGCGACCGTCCCACCCGATAGGCGGTATGTCGGATTTCTTCGTTAGTTGGGTACTAACGCACGTGGTGCACTAATAGGGGTGCACCACGTCCGTACACGGGGGGATTCCCATGGCTGACACGAAGAAGAAACCCGCGGCCAAGACCGGCAAGTCGAAGAAGCAGGCCATCAAGACGAGCAGGCAGACCAAGGAGACGAAGAAGGAGACCAGGAAGGCTCCGGACGAGGGGTGACCCTGACCGGACGGCGGGCGGTCTGGGGCACCCGCCCGCCGAGCCGGACGCCATGACCGGGCAGCCGAGGGAGCCGCGCCTCGGCTGTCCCGTCGATCGGAAGCCGCGGGCCCGCGACCGCGGGCGAACGCATCCCAAAGCGTGATCAGCGTTCTACCTGGGAGATCATCCGGCATAAGCCGCGCGTGCAACCTTAGCCATATATCTGGCGTCTAAAGATCATAGGTGGGGAAAGCGCACAGGGGATGAACAACGTGCACTCCGCCAAGGCGAAGAAAAGGCCGGTGGCAGGGCGGAAGCCCGCGCCACCGGCCATGTGTGTTCATAGTTCTTCCGGCCCAGAGGGGATTACGTCAGGTGCGCGCACTGGCTCGCAAGGGTAAGTCGGCCGTGGTCAGGCTGTATCGGGGGTACGACCGGCGCCGGGGCAGGAAGGCCCCGCCACCCACGACGCGGCAGGTCCGCATCCTGTTGCTGCACGCCAACGGGATGGGCGGCACCATCAGGACGGTGTTCAACCTGGCGAGCCACCTCGCCAAGGAGCACGACGTCGAGATCGTGAGCATCCTGAAGGAGGCCGAGCACCCGTTCTTTCCCATTGATCCGCGCGTGAAGTTCCGCTATCTGGACGACCGGCTCAAGCCCGGCGCCAACCCGTTGCGCGCGATGTTGTCCAGGCTGCCGAGCAAGCTCATCCCGAAGGGAGAGACGGCCTACCACCGGTTCTCCCTGTGGACCGACCTCGCGCTCACCCGTTACCTCCGCTCGGTCGACACCGGCGTGCTGATGGGCACCCGTCCAGGGCTCAACCTCGTGATGGCCCAGTTAGCCAGGCCCGCTGTCATCACCATCGGGCAGGAGCACGTGGCTCTGCGCACCCAGGCCGAGCCGATCCAGGAACTGATCAAGTGGCGGTACCGCCGCCTCGACGCTCTGGTCACCCTTACCAAGGCCGACCTGCGCGACTACCGGGAAATGTTGCCGAAGCAACCGCGCAAGCTGGTCCGCATCCCCAACGCCGTACCCCCGATGGCGGGTGACCCGGCCAAGCTCGACGCCAAGGTGGCCGTGGCGGTCGGCAGGATGACCCGCATCAAGGGCTTCCACCGGCTCATCACCGCCTGGCAGACCGTCTCGGAGGCCCACCCCGACTGGAAGCTGCGCATCTACGGTGCCGGGCCGCAGGAGGAGAGCCTGGCCCAGCAGGTCGTGGAGCTGGGTCTGCAGGAGACGGTGGAGCTGCCGGGGCCCACCTCCGACGTGGGGGCGGCGCTGGAGAAGGCGTCGATCTACGTGCTCAGCTCCCGCCACGAGGGCTTCCCGATGACCATCCTGGAGGCGATGGCCAAGGGGCTGTCCATCGTGAGCTTCAACAGCCCGCACGGCCCCAAGGAAATGATCACGCACGAGGTGGACGGGCTGCTGGTCAAGCCGCGTACCAACGCCAACCTGGCGTCCTCGATCATCCGCGTCATCGAGGACGAAGGGCTGCGCAGGGACCTGGCCGCGCGTGCGCTGGAGACGGCCCGCGGCTACGACCCCGACGTCGTCGGCCAGAAGTGGGACAAGCTGCTGGCCGACCTGCTGGCCCGCCGCGACGGCACGCACGCACGCCGGCGCAGAGCGGCCGCGAACGCTCAGGCCACGGCCTGTGCCAGCACCACGCCGCAGTAGGCCGCGCCCAGCCCGGCCAGCACACTGGCCACCGCGTTGGCCACCGCGTGGAAGCGGGCGCCCTCCTCCACCAGCCGGACCGTCTCGTACCCGAAGGTGGAGTACGTCGTCAGCGCCCCGCAGAACCCCGTGCCCGCCAGCGCCATCACCCCGTCGCCCGCGGGCAGCCCGGCCAGGAACCCGAGCAGCGCCGACCCGGCCACGTTGACCGTCAGCGTCCCCCACGGGAAGGCCGTGTCGTGGCGTGCCTGCACCGCCCGGTCCACCAGATACCGCAGCGGCGCCCCTACGGCCGCGCCCAGCACGATCAGCAGCACCGTCATGGCTCGCCGGCCCCTCGCCACGCGTGCACCGTCATCACTAACCGGCCCCTCGCCGCGCGTGCGCCGTCATCGGCCCGCCTGGGCAGCGCCGCCGTCATTTCGCCCTCGCCCGCGCGAGACCGGCGATCCGCCTGGTCAGCCACATGCCCGCGACCACCGCCGCGAGCGCCGCCAGCAGGGTGCCCACCAGGTAGGCCAGCCCCGTCACCTGCGCACCCGCCTCCACCGTCTGCCGCACACCGTCCGCGTACGTCGAGAACGTCGTGTAGCCGCCCAGCACCCCCACTCCCAGGAACGGCCGCACGAGCCGGTGGGCCCGCCGGACCTCGGCGATCACCACCATGAGCACCCCGATCAGCAGGCAGCCCGACACGTTGACCCAGAACGTCGCCCACGGGAAGTCCGCTGGACCGGCGGGCATGGCGGTCTGCAGGCCGTGCCGCGCCAGCGCTCCCAGCGCGCCGCCGGCCGCGATCACCGCGAGCACCTGGCCGCTCACCTCGGCGCGTTGCGTGGGTACGCGGAGATCGGCATCCGGATCGATCGGGCGATCAGTCACGAAACACTCCCCGTGTCGGCACACTGGATGCCGGGAACCTCTCTAGACAACCTGGGGAGCCGCACGGAGGACCGGTTGAGCACGAAGGACGCGATCGCCTTCCTGGCAGGAGCCGTCATCGTCGTTTCTCTCATCAACAACGCCAAGACCGGACCGGCCACCGCGGCCGGCCCTCTGGGCAACGTCAGCGGGACGCTGCCCGGCCTGGCACCTATCATCTCCGACGCGGAGAAGTCCGACGCGCGCGCCCTCATCCAACGGCTGCGGGTTGAACGGCTCGGCCCCAACACCGGATACCGGCGCACGCGGTACGGAGACAACTGGGCCGACGACGCCGTGGGGGTGCCGTACGCGCGCAACGGCTGCCGCACCCGTGACGACCTCCTGGCCCGCGACGGCCGCGACGTGACCTACCGGGCGGGCTCCAGCTGCGAGGTCGTCTCGATGAGGCTGACCGACCCCTACACCGGCCGGATCATCCACTGGCGCAAGTCCCGCGCCGACGAGGTGCAGGTCGACCACGTGGTGCCGCTCAACTACGGCTGGCGCATGGGCGCGCCGCGCTGGCCGATGACCAAACGGCTCGACTTCGCCAACGACCCGCTCAACCTGCTGCCCGTGGACGGCGACACCAACGAGGCCAAGGACGCCTCCGGCCCGTCACGCTGGCTGCCGCCGCGCCGGGTCATCCGCTGCGCCTACGTCACCCGCTTCGCGCAGGTCGCGCTCAAGTACGGCGTTCCGGTCACCCGCGCCGACAAGAAGGCCATGCTCGCCCAGTGCCGATGACGGCTATCGCGGGTCGAGCCAGTCGAAACCGCGCTCGAACGTCTGCTCCGCCAGCACCCGCTGCCCGGCCGTGCTCGGATGGAAGTAGTCCCACCTGCTGACGTGCTCGAGGGTGAAGGGGAAGGAGAACACCGCGCCGCCGTCGGTGCGGCAGGCCGGCCCGTACGCGGCGCACGCCCTGGCCGCCTCGCGGTTGTAGGCCATCACCCGCTCCCGCACCCTGGACCTGCGCTCCTTGTCGGCCCGCTTGGCCGACTTGGGCCGGGCCAGCATCGTCTGGCAGATGCGGCCCAGCGTCCAGAACGATCGGGCGAGCGCCTGGTCCTTGCCCACGCGCCACAACCGCCGCAGGTCGGGGATGCTGGCGATGAACACCCTGGCGCCGGGCATCCCTGCCCGCAGCTCGTGCAGCGCCCGGTCCAGCCGGGCCCGGTAGGTCGACACGGGGGTCATCGCCTGCTCGGTGCGCACGCAGGCGTCCTGGGCGCCGATGAGGATCGTCACGTAGTCGGCCTTGGCCGCGACCGCCTTCTTCACCTGGCCGAGCAGGTCGGCGCTGGTCGAGCCGGGCACGGCGAAGTTGAGGTTGTGCTTGTGGAGCGTTCCCGACAGCTGCGACAGGCGCAGGTAGTGGCTGGACACCTCGCCGTGGTCGCCCGACGACCAGGAGCGTGAGGGGCAGGAGACGTACCAGCCGCAGGCGTTGAACCCGGTGGAGATCGAGTCGCCGAGCGCGGCCATGATCTCGGGAACGGGCTGGACGACGGCGGCGCGCGCGACGCCGGAGCCGGAGAGGACGACCACGGCGGCGAGGGAGGCGGAGCCCAGACGAGCGATCATGGCCCTAAGGTAGGGAGCCGATCACCGGGGTCCTATGACGTCAGGGCAAGGTCTGTCATTTCAGGACCGACTTCATATCGCCGCTTGACAGGCCCGCAGGTGGTGAGGCGTGGCCGATACCCCTGCGCGTGCGGTCATAACCGGGTTCGATGTCCGCAACCTCACATTCACGGGGGTCCGAGTCGAACATGTTCAGTTCCCGCATAGAGTGTCTCGGGTGAGTGTCGCGCTCGGAACAACCCGCCCGCTACCGGTTCGCACCACCCCTGTCGGCGACCCCGGTGACCTGCTGGCTTCCCTGCCCAGGACGACACCTTACGCCTGGGTCAGAAACGGCGAGGGCCTGGTCGGCTGGGGCGAGGCCGCCCGGGTCGCCGTGCCCCCCGGCCCCGGCCGATTCGTCTGGGCCCGCCAGTGGCTGGCCACCGTCCTCGGCGACGCCCACGTCGACGACGCCGTGCGCGCCCCTGCCCCGGGCCCCGTCGCCTTCGGCAGCTTCACCTTCGACGAGGACGCCCGCGGCTCCGTCCTGGTCGTGCCCAGGGCCGTGCTCGCCCGGCGCGACGGGCACGCCTGGCTCACCACGATCGGCGAGGCGCCGCTGGAGACGTTCTCCCCCGTACGCACGCCGGGCCGCATCAGCTACGGCGACGGCAGCCTGAGCGCCCCCGAGTGGGAGCACGTCGTCGCCCGCGCCGCGCGGCGCATCCGCGACGGCGAGCTGGAGAAGGTGGTGCTGGCCCGCGACCTGCTCGCCACCGCCGAACGGCCCATCGACGTGCGCCTGCTGCTCACCCGGCTGGCGCGGCGCTACCCCGAGTGCTACACGTTCTCGGTGGCGGGGCTGGTGGGGGCCACGCCCGAGTTGCTGATCCGGCGCACGGGCCAGGAGATCGAATCGCTCGTGCTGGCCGGCACGACCCCGCGCGGCAGCGGCCCCGCCGACGACCTCGCCAGGGGCGCCGCGCTGTTCGCCTCGGCGAAGGACCGCCACGAGCACGAGTGCGCGATCGCCTCCGTACGCGACACGCTGGCGCCGCTGTGCTCCGCGCTGATGACGCCAGACGAGCCCGAGCTGCTGATGTTGCCCAACGTCCAGCACCTGGCCAGCCACGTCACCGGCCGGCTGGCCGATGGGGCGTCGGTGCTCGACGTGGTCGCCGCGATGCACCCTACGGCGGCCGTCGGCGGCACCCCCACCGGGACCGCCATCGAGGTCATCCGCGAGCTGGAGGGCATGGACCGCGCGGGCTACGCCGGCCCTGTCGGGTGGATCGACGCCAACGGCGACGGCGAGTGGGGCATCGCGCTGCGCTCGGGGCTGGTGCAGGGGCGGCGCGCACGGTTGTTCGCCGGCGGCGGCATCATGGGCGACTCCGACCCGGCCGCCGAGCTCGCCGAGGCCCAAGCGAAGTTCCGCGTCATGCAGTACGCCCTGGAGGGCTGATCACTGCGGGACGTGGAGGTTCTCGCCCAGTGAGACGCGGGCCCGGCCGGCCGTCAGCCCGGCCACCCAGTCGGTGAACGCCGCCACCTCGTCGGCGCCCACCGCCACGTCGAAGCAGACCTCGCCCGCGTACGTCACGTCCCGCACCGTGTGGCGGGAGGCGCGCAGGTCGTTCTCCACCCGGCCGGCCTGGTCGTGGGCGACCGCCACGCGCACCAGCCTGGCCGGCACCATCCGCACCGGCTCGACCCGATCCAGGGTCTCGGTCACCGCCGAACCGTAGGCCCGCACCAGCCCGCCCGCGCCCAGCAGGGTGCCGCCGAAATAGCGGGTCACCACCGCCACCACGTCGCTGAATCCCCTGCCCACCAGCGCCTGCACCATGGGCGTGCCCGCGGTGCCGCCCGGCTCGCCGTCGTCGTCGCCCTTCTGGATGCGCTCGCCGACGACGTAGGCCGTGCAGTTGTGGGTGGCGAACGGATGCCGCTGCCTGCGCTCGCCGATGAAGGCCGCAGCCTGCTCGACCGTGCGCGCCGGCGCCAGCGCGCAGATGAATCGCGAACGCCGCGCCTCGGTCTCGTGCTCGACGGTGGTGGTGATGGTCAGGTACGGCGCAGGCACATTCCACAGCGTATTGCCTCCCCGCCTCGACATGCTCGGGCACGGCATGCGACGGCCGCCCGGCCATTGAGGGCTCGGGCGGCCGTCGCGCTGGGTAATAAGGGGCCGTACAGGAGCGAGCGCCACCGTACGACGCCGGGCGCCTTTACGTTGTAGATCAAATGACCCTCCGGTAAGCACTAGGCGTACCTATGGGGTCTTTGCCCCGCGCATCCGCCCAGGTGCCGCCGGAATCGGTCAAATGTCGCCCAAATTCACTCCCGTTCCAGCTCGTGCGCCAGTTCCTCCAGTTCCGCCCCGCCGGACATGAGCGCGGTCAGCTCCTGTGTGGTGATCTCGCCCTTGCCGTACTCGCCGAGGCTCGTGCCCCGGTTGAGCAGCAGGAACCGGTCGCCCACCGGGTAGGCGTGGTGCGGGTTGTGGGTGATGAAGACCACGCCGAGCCCCCGGTCGCGGGCCCTGGCGATGTAGCGCAGCACCACGCCCGCCTGCTTGACCCCCAGCGCCGAGGTGGGCTCGTCGAGGATGAGGACGCGGGCGCCGAAGTAGACGGCCCTGGCGATGGCCACCGACTGCCGCTCGCCGCCGGACAGCGTGCCGACCGGCTGGTCCACGTCCCGGATATCGATGCCCATGGCTCGGAGCTCGTCGCGGGCCACGCGCCGGGCCTTGGCCACGTCGAAGGCCAGGCCCTTGCGCGGTTCGGAGCCGAGGAAGAAGTTCCGCCACACCGACATGAGGGGGATCATGGCCAGATCCTGGTAGACGGTGGCGATGCCGCGGTCGAGCGCCTCGCGCGGGCTGGCGAAGCTCACCTCCGCGCCGTCGACGAGCAGCGTGCCCGCGTCATGCCGGTGCACCCCGGCAAGGATCTTGATGAGTGTCGACTTGCCCGCGCCGTTGTCGCCGAGCACGCAGGTGACCTGGCCGGCCGTCACGCTCATCGACACGTCGCGCAGCGCCAGCACGGAGCCGAACGTCTTGCCGATGCCACGGGTCTCGAGAATCAATGCCGCACCTCCTCGGCGTACCGCCGGACCAGGCGGTTGGCCAGCGTCGCCAGCAGCAGCATCGCGCCGAGGAAGAACTTGAACCAGTCGGCGTCCCAGCCCAGGAACACGATGCCCTTGTCGGCCATGCCGAAGATGACCGCGCCGATGGCGGCCCCGACGGCCGAGCCGTAGCCGCCCGTGAGCAGGCAGCCGCCGATCACGGCCGCGATGATGTAGATGAACTCCTGACCGATGCCGATGTTGGCCTGCACGGACGTGTAGCGCAGCGCCATGATCGAGCCCACCAGCCAGGCCGCGAACGCCGTGGTCATGAACAACGCGATCTTCGTCCGCGCGGCCGGCACGCCCACGGCGCGGGCGGCCTGCTCGTTGCCCCCCACCGCGAAGATCCAGTTGCCGGCCCTGGAGCGCATGAGCACCCAGGTGGCCAGCGCGGTCACGAGGATCCACCACAGGATCGCCACCCGGAACGAGGTGCCGCCGATCTCGATCGTGCCCGCGAAGATCGCGTTCGCGCCCTCGAACCCCTCCGCCCGGCGCAGCCCGCTGACCTGGACGGTCCCGGTGATGGCCTTGGTGACGCCGAGGTTGATCCCCTGCAGCATGAGGAACGTGCCCAGGGTGACGATGAAGCTGGGCAGCCGCGTCCTGGTGACGATCAGGCCGTTGGCGTACCCGACGGCCAGCGCCACGACGAGGCCGACGAGCATGGCCGGCCACACGTTGAGGCCGAACCGGGTGGCCAGCGTGACCAGGATCAGCCCGCTGGTGCCGGTCAGCACGCCGGCCGACAGGTCGAACTCGCCACCGATCATCAGCAGCGCCACCGCGACCGCCATGATGCCGAGCGTGGCGGCCGGGTCGAGCCAGTTGGCGATGCCGGCCGGCGACCGGAACACCGGTGACTGGGTGGCGAAGAACACGAACACCACGACCAGGCCGACCACCGCGCCCAGCTCGGGCCTGATCAGCAGCCGCCGGACCAGCCCGACGTCGGCCATGCGGTCGTCGGCCCGGGTCTGCGCGCCCGTCACGCGGCCTCCCCGGCGGACGGCGTCATCGGGTGCCCGCCTCGGCCAGCTTGGACACCTGCTCGGCGTTGTCCTTGGTGACGAAGCCCGGCCCGGTGTTGACCGGCAGGCCGCCGCCGACGGTGTTGAGGTTGGTCCTGTACAGGTTCAGGAACGTGATCGGCAGGTAGCCCTGCAGGTACTGCTGCTGGTCCACGGCGAACAGGATCTCGTCCGCCTTGATCGCGTCGACCACGTCGGCCGACAGGTCGAACGTGGCCAGCTTGGCCTGCGAGCCCGAGTCGCTGATCGCGTCCCTCGTGGCGACCGCGATGGCCGGGTTGAGCGCCAGCACGCCGTTGACCTGCTGGTCCGACTGGAGTTTCGCGGTGACCTTGGACGTCACGTCGGCCAGGTTGCTGATGTCCACCTGCAGCCGCTCGACCGTGCCGCCCAGCGTCTCCTCCGCGCCCTTGCAGCGCTGGTCGAGGCCGACGTTGCCGGCCTCGTGGACGACGCAGACCAGCTTGGTGACGCCGGCCGCCTTGAGCTGCTCGCCCGCGCCGCGCCCGGCGACGTCCTCGGACTGGCCGACGTGCGTGAGGGCGCCGAACGCCTTGGACGACTCGGCGCCCGAGTTGATCGTCACCACCGGGATCTTCGCCGCGACCGCCTTGCCGATGGACTCCTTGAGCGCGTCGGGGTTGGCCATGGAGACCACGATGCCGTCCACCTTCCCGGAGACGGCCTGGTCGATGAGCTGCGACTGCTTGGCGGGGTCGCCGTCGCCCTGGTAGGTCACCTGCACGCCGTACTGCTCGCCCGCGGCCTCGGCGCCGTTCTTGACCACATCCCAGAAGGAGTCGCCGGGCGCTCCGTGGGTGATGACCGCGAAACTCGCGTCACCGCCCCCGGCCGCGCCGGTGGAGGAGGCGGGCGGGGCGCTCTGCGCGCTCTCCCCTCCCGAGGAACAACCTGTCATGGCCAGCACGCCCACCAGGGCCAGCACGATCGGGGTACGTCTCACAGGACACCTCCAAGACCAACGGGCTAGCCATGGTTCTACCTCAATGTCAACACCATGTATAGACATACGGACTAATGCGGCGATCTTCTTCCCTTGGAGGCGGGCGCGGAGTGCCGCCGCGGAAGCCGACGCCCCAGCACCCTCAGCCCCGGGATCAGGCGAGGAACGAATAGAACGGAACCGTACGTTCCCGTATGATGGCGGTATGACCAGCGCACCCATGAGCGGCCGCAAGGCCCAGGCCGCACGTAACGACGAGCTGATCCTCCAGGCGGCCAGGGCGGTGTTCACCGCCGACCCCGGCGCCCCCATAGCGGCCGTCGCCGAGAAGGCGGGGGTCGGGATCAGCGCACTCTACCGCCGTTATCCCAGCAAGGAGGCCCTGCTGCAGAAGCTCTGCGGCGACGGGCTGAAGCTCTACATCGAGGTGACCGAGCGGGCGCTGGCCGAGGAGGGCGACGCGTGGGAGGCGTTCGCCGGCTACCTGCGGGGCATCGTCGACGCCGACACCAACTCGCTGACGATCAGGCTGGCGGGCACCTTCCGCCCGACGGAGGAGCTCTATCGCGACGCGGTCAGGGCCGACGGCCTGGCCACGGAGATCCATCGCCGCACGGTCGAGGCGGGCGCGCTGCGACCCGACGTGACGGTCGCCGACATCGCGCTACTGCTGGAGCAGATCGCCTCGATCAAGCTGGGCGACGAGAAGCGCACCGCGCAGTTGCGCCACCGCTTCCTGGCGCTGGCGACGGACGCGCTGAGGGTGCCGCCCGGCCACCGCGAGCTGCCCGGCCCGCCGCCTGAGGACGACGAGCTCAAGGCCCGCTGGAGCCCGGCCGGCTAGTCCTCGCCGGGCTTCCAGCCGAACGCGTAGGCCATCACGAAGGCGAGCAGACCGGTAACGCCCGCCGCCACGGTCATCGCCAGGCCCAGCGCGGACACCACGCCGGAGACCAGGCCCGGGCTTCCGGCGACGAGGCCGACCGCCTGGGTGAGCACGACGACGACCCCGAGGGCGAGGAACAGCACCAGGCCGATCTTGAACAGGACCATGGTCACGGTCTTGACGGCGTTCACGATGTGACTTCCTCTCAGATCGGCAGCGCGCCGGTCGCCACCAGCACGCCGATGACCAGGGTCGGGATGACGAACCAGACGATCAGCCGGACGAACGTCCTGGCCGGGTCCACCTGGGCGATGCCGCAGGCGATGTAGATGGGGGCCGCGCCCGGCGGGGACGCCCCCTCCGTCGAGGCGAAGATCATGACGGCGGTGGCCGCGGCCGCGGGGTCCATCCCGGCCGCGGTCAGCGCGCTGAAGGCCACCCCGCCGACCGCGGCGATCGTCGCGGTGGAGGTCAGCGGCGCGGCGACGACCACGATCAGCAGGCCGACCACGGTCGCGATCACCACGGCGGGGGCGTCGAGCGCCTGCATGATCGCGGTCAGCTGCTCGACCAGGCCCAGTTCGCCCAGGGTGGCGGCGGCCGCGAAGGCGAAGAACAACGTCGCGCCGATGACCGCGTACCTGGGGCCCATGTCGGCGAGCAGCTCGCTCCAGGCGCGGCCGGTGCGCGGCAGCCGCTTCCACGCCACCGCGAGGGTGACCAGCACGGTCAGCACGGGGATCCACACGACGATGCTGACGTCGTCGGCCGCCTCCCCCACCCGCGACTCCATGAGCTTGACGCCGAAGTCCAGGGTCATCAGCACCGGGATGACGATGCCGGCGTACACCAGCAGCGACGTCCACCCGGCCCGCAGCGCGGCACGCAGGGGGACGATGTCGGCCGCGTCGGTGGCGGCGATCTTGTGCCGCCGCACCCAGAGGAACACCAGGACGAACCGGTACGCCACCGTCCACAACCCGCCCACCAGCGCGGGCACGAACAGCTGGTCGGCGGTCAGCACGGGCGCCACGGCGGCGGAACCGAGCAGCAGGAAGATCGACGAGCTCGGCGGGATCGAGATGCCGAGCCCGGCGTTGCCCGCCACCAGCGAGGCGGCCAGGTCGGGCCGCCAGCCCGACCTGGTCATCCACGGGATGGTCACCGACCCCACGGACGCGGCGATGCCGGACCCTGAGCCCGACGGCCCGCCGAGCAGGGCGGCCGCCGAGGTCGAAACGTATCCCGCGCCGCCGCGCAGCCGGCCGAAGACGGAGTTCAGCACGGTGACCTGCTCCTGGATGAGCCCCAGTTTGGTGAGCAGGTAACCCATGAACACGAACGCCAGCGCGGCGAAGACGACCTCCTCGGCCAGCGCTTCGGTGATGCCCGCCCAGGCCAGGCCGAAGAACTCGGTGCCGCCGAACAGGCAGATGGCGACGAACCCGAGGAGCATCGCCTCACCGATGCCGCGTTTCAGCACGCCGTTCCAGACGACGATGATGGCGATGTAGGCGACGAGCGCCCATACGGCGATTCCCATGGCGAGAATTCCTCCAGTGGGGGACGGTTCCACGCGCTCCGGACGGCGGGCGGCGGACGGGGGTCCGGGGTCAGCCGTCCGAGGACGGCGGGTCGGCGAGCCTGCGGGCCAGCTCCACGGTGCGGCGGGCCCTGGCGACGATGGGGGCGTCCACGAAACGGCCGTCGGGCAGCGCGAGCGCGCCCGTGTCGGTCCGCTCGGCCCGTTCGGCGGCCTCGACGATCTCGGCGGCTCTGGCCACCTCGTCGTCGTCCGGGCGGAAGGCCCGCCGGATCACGGGGATCTGCCGGGGATGGATCGCGGTTCTGCCGAACAGGCCGAGCGCGCGGCCGGCCCGGCAGGAGGCCAGCAGGCCGGCCTCGTCCTTGACGTCCGGGTAGACGGACATGGGCACCGGCGGCAGGCCCGCCGCGGCGGCGGCCAGCACGACCTGGAGCCTGAGGTGGTTCATGGCGTGCTCGTCGGTGACGGCCAGCTCGGCGGCCAGGTCCTGCTCGCCGAGCGCGACCCCGGCGATGCCGGGGTGGGCGGCGATCTCGCGGGCGGCGACGATCCCCGCCGCCGACTCCAGCAGCGCGTACGCGGGCGCCCCGGCGATCGTGTCCAGCGAGGCGGGCGATTCGACCTTGGGCAGCCGTACGCCGTCGGCGAGGTCGGCGACCGCCTCCAGATCCGCCCGGCCGCGCCCGGTCGCCAGGTCGTTGACCCGGACGTGCACCTGGACCGCCGCGTCGCCGGACGGGCCGTCCCCGCGGGAGCGCAGATAGGCGACGGCGTTGGCACGGGCCTCGTCCTTGCGGGCGGGGGCGACCGCGTCCTCGAGGTCGAGGATCACCACGTCGGCTCCGGACGCGACCGCCTTGCCGAACCGCTCGGGCCGGTCGCCGGGCACGTACAGCCAGGTCACGGGCGGGTTCACGCGATCACTCCGGCTTCGCGCAGTGCCGCGATCCGCTCGTCCGGGTAGTCCAGTTCGGCGAGCACCTCGTCGGTGTCCCTGCCCAGGGGCCGGCCCGGCCAGCGGATCTCGCCGGGCGTGTCCGACATGCGGAACAGCACGTTCTGCATGGTGACCGAGCCGAGCTCCTCGTCGGGCACGTCCACGAACGTGTTCAGCGCCGCGTACTGCGGGTCGCTCGAGACGTCGGATACGTCGTAGATGGGCGCGACCGCGGCCTGCACCTCCTCGAAGCGGGCGATGACCTCGTCGGCGTCCCGCTCGGCGATCCACGAGGCGACCGCCTCGTCCAGCTCGTCGACGTGCTGCACCCGACCGTGCCCGCTGGCGAACCACGGCTGCTCGACGAGGTCGGGCCGCCCCACGAGGGTCACCACCCGCTCGGCGATCGGCTGCGCGCTGGTGGAGATGGCCAGCCAGCGGCCGTCGCGGGTGCGGTAGGTGTTGCGGGGGGCGTTGCTGGTGGAGCGGTTGCCGGTGCGCTCGGGCACGATCCCGAGCGCCTTGTACGCGCTCATCTGCGGTCCGAGCAGGCCGAGAATGGGCTCGATGATGGCCAGGTCGATGACCTGCCCGCGCCCTGTGCTCTCGCGGGCGCGCAGCGCCACCATGATCGCGTACGACATGGCCAGGCCGGCGATGCCGTCGGCGAGGGCCAGCGGCGGGAGCGTCGGCGGGCCGTCGGGCTGGCCGGTCATGGCCGCGAACCCGCTCATGGCCTCGGCCAGCGTCCCGAACCCCGGCCGCGCGGACATCGGCCCGAACTGCCCGAAGCCGGTCATCCGCGCGACGATCAGCCGCGGGTTGATCCGCAGGAGGTCCTCGGGGGCCAGGTTCCAGCGCTCCAGGGTGCCGGGGCGGAAGTTCTCGATCAGCACGTCGGACCGCTCGGCCAGGCGGCGCAGGATCTCCTGCCCCTCGGCCTGCGACAGGTCGACGGCCGCGTTGCGCTTGTTGCGCGACAGCGTCTTCCACCACAGCCCTACACCGTCCACGGAGGCACCGTGCCCGCGTGAGGGGTCGCCGCGGCGGGGATGCTCGATCTTGATCACATCGGCGCCGAAGTCGCCCAGCATCATCGCGGCGGAGGGACCGGCGAACAGCGTCGCCGCGTCGATGACCCGCAGGTCAGCGAGGCTAGTCATGGGAATGTAACTTATAAGAAATATGTCATAGGTCAAGACGTTCGCCTGATCAGTCCGGAATCTGGGAGACACTTGACGCATGCCGACCCCACGACCTCCCATGAGCAAGGCCGAGTACGTCTACAGCGTGCTCCTCGACGAGATCCGCAGCGCGCGGATCCCCGGCGGCACGGCGTTGCGGGCCGGAGAGGTGGCCAAACGGCTCGGGGTGTCGGTCACGCCCGTACGCGAGGCCCTGCGCAGGCTGGAGAAGGACCGGCTGATCAGCTATGAGGCGCACCACGGCGCGACCGTGGTCGACCTGGGCGACGAGGCGCTCGCGGAATACTACGGCCTGCGCGCGGTCGTCGAGGGCCTGGGGGCGCGGCTGGCGGCGGCCAGGATCACCCCGGAGCAGCTGGCCTCGCTGCGCGAGCTGCACGCCGCGATGGCCGAGGACGCCGAACACGGCCGGTACGACCTGCTCGGCGAGCAGAGCAGGCGCTTCCACCTGAGCATCGTCGACATCGGCGGCCCCGCCTTCCTGGGCGCGCACGCCCGATCGGTGCGCAACAGCTTCCCCGTGCCCGCCGAAGCGTCGCTCTGGCTGGACGAGGACCAGGTCAAGGCCCAGATGGAGGCGCACGAGGGCATCCTCGCGGCGCTCGCGGCCGGCGACGGAGCGGCCGCGGAACGCATCATGGTCGACCACGTCAACCGCGCCGGCGAGTTCCGCCAGGAAACCCCCGGCCCGCTGACGGGCGGCCTGGCATGACCGGCGTCAAGGGCGTCCTGTTCGACCTGGACGGCACACTGCTCGACCACCGGGGCGCCGCCGACGGCGCCATCGTCTCCTGGGTGTCCGCCCGGGCGCCCGGCCATCCCCGGCTGGGCGAGGCGGCCACGCTCTGGGCGGAGCTGGAGGGGCCGTACCTCGCGATGTGGCAGCGCGGCGAGTGCTCGGTGCAGGAGCAGCGGCGGCTTCGGCTGCGCGCGCTCTGCGCGGAGCTGACCGTCCCCGAGCCCGGCGACCTCGACGCGGCCTACGACGACTTCACCGGCCGCTACCGTCGCGGCTGGTCGGCCTTCCCCGACGCGGCGCAGGCGGGTGAAGGAGCTGGGCGGGTTCGCGCTCGGCGTGCTGACGAACGGCGCGCAACCGGTGCAGGAGGATAAGGTCCGGGCGATCGGGCTCGGCGGGCTCGTCGGCCCGGTGCTGACGGGCGAGGTGCTGGGCGGGCACTTCAAGCCGTCGCCCGCGTCGTACACGGGCGCCGCCGCGGCGCTCGGCCTGGTGCCGGAGGAGGTCGTGCTGGTGGGCGACGACGTGGTGAACGACGTGACGGGGCCGGCGGCGGCCGGGATGCGCTCGGTCTGGCTCGACCGGCTCGGCGTGGAGCGGCCGCCCGCCGGGTTCCCCCGCATCACCTCACTGACCGGCCTGGCGCGGCTCCTCCGCGACCTCGGCCAGCACGGAGTCCTCTAAGGCGAAGCCGCCCACGTGCGCCAGGTAGTCGCCGGGGGCCAGGGGATCTCCCAGGTAGACGCCGCCCGCCCGGCGCACCAGCAGGGCTCCCGCCGCCACGTCCCACGGGTTGGACCGGGTGCCGTACGCGGCGTCGGACCATCCGGCGGCCACGTGCGCCAGGTTCAGCGCCGCGCTGCCCGGCCTGCGCACGGCGGCGAAGGACTCGAGGAATCGCCGGTAGCGCCGCAGCGCCTCGTCGCCCTCCGCGTCCAGGTCGTGGGGTGAGGGATAGCTCGTCAGCAACATCGCCTCGCGGTCGGTGGCGGCGCCGGCACTGCGCAGGGGGGTGCCGTTACACCAGGCGCCGTCGGCGGAGGCGGTGAACTCGTCCTCGCGCACCGGGTCGTACACCACCCCCGCCACCAGCTCGCCTCCGACGGCGGCGGCGATGGACACGCAGAAGAACGGCAGCCCGGTGGCGAAGTTGGCGGTGCCGTCGATGGGGTCGACGTACCAGACGAGGTCGCCGGAACCGGTCGTGCCGCCCTCCTCCCCCACGATCACGCTGCCGGGGAAACGGGCGCCGATGACCGCGCGAATGCTCTCCTCGGCCGCCCTGTCGTGTTCGGTCACGGGATCGTGGAAGTCCCGTTTGGTGGTCACACCGGGCCGGGATCTGAAGGCCTTGCGCAGCCTGGGGCCGACGGCCCTGGCCGCCTCGGTGGCGGTGTCGAGCAGATGGGTCACGTCCATGTGGGGCTCCAGCTTCAGCCGATCGAGGTCATCGCAACCGTCATGCCCAATCCCGAGCGCCGCGCACGCCCGTTCATGACCTGTTTGTCAGGACATTATGACCTCGGTTAAGCTGATCAGCATGACCCGCGATCTCGCCATCGACCTGGATCGATCCAGCCCCGTGCCGCTCTATTTCCAGGTGGCCGAGCAGATCGCCGAGGCGATCCGGCGGGGTGACCTGGCGCCGGGCTCGCGGCTGGACAACGAGATCCTGCTGGCCGACAAGCTCGGCCTGTCGCGGCCCACGATCCGCCAGGCGATCCAGTATCTCGTGGACAAAGGCCTGCTCGTCCGCAAGCGCGGCGTCGGCACGCAGGTGGTGCACGGCCAGGTCAAACGCTCGGTGGAGCTGACGAGCCTCTACGACGACCTGCGCCGGGCCGGCCAGGAGCCGGCCACGCAGGTGCTGGCCCTGGAGCCGCGCCCGGTCGACGAGGACATCGCCGCCATCCTGGGCGTGGAGGCCGGCACGGAGATCCTCTATCTCGAACGCCTGCGCTTCGCGGCCGGCGAGCCGCTGGCGGTGCTGCACAACTGGCTGCCGCTCGGGCTGGCCCCGCTCACCGCCGCCGACCTCGAGGGCCGCGGCCTGTACGAGCTGCTGCGCGGCGCGGGCGTGCGGATGCGGGTGGCCAACCAGCGCATCGGCGCGCGCGCCGCCAGCCAGTCCGAGGCGAAGCTGCTGGACGAGCGCCGCGGCGCCCCCCTGCTCACCATGATCCGCACGACGTACGACGACCAGGGCCGGGCCGTCGAGCACGGCTCGCACGTCTACCGGGCCTCGCACTACTCCCTGGAAGTCACCCTCATCGAGCGCTGAGGGCCGGCGGGCTCCCGTCAGCGGCACTCCGCGAGCGAGCGCGGCACCGCCCGGGTTGACGGAGACTCGACACATTCTCAACACGGTGCCGCCTACCGTCCTGTCATCGGCCCGGTCATGGGGTCCGACACCGACGGAAGAGGAAAAATGCGCACCAGAACGATCATCGCCGCGGGCGTCTTCGCGGCCGCCGCCATAGCCGTCTCCCCCTTCCCCGCGCAGGCGGCGGCGCCGTCCTGCCTCACCTACAAGCTCGACGACGACGGCGGCAAGGACGAACTGTGGGTCTGGAACACCTGCAAGGGGGCGCAGAGCTACAAGGTCAGGCTCGCCAACGGCCAGGACCTGCCCTGCAAGTACAAGAAGCCCGGCAGCGGCTACGACAAGTGGTGGTGGAACTGGCCGCGCCGCTTCGACGGGCTCGTGAGCTGCTGACCGTACCTCCTTCACCGACGAACCCTCACAGACGAACCCTCACCGACGAACAGGGAGCACCCCACCATGCGCGCAACCACCATCGCCATGCTCGCCCTGGCCGGGTTCGCGACCACGACGGTCGCCGCCCCCGCTCACGCCGCCGCCGCGGCCGCGGGGCGGGCGCCCTCCTGTCTGGCGTACACGCTGGACGACGACGGCGCCCAGGACGAGCTGTGGGTCTGGAACAACTGCTCCAAGGGCGTGGAGTTCCGGGTCAGGCTGGCCAACGGGCCGGACGGCGTCTGTACGTACAAGGAGCCCGGCAGCCGTTACAGCAAGTTCACCTGGGAGTGGCCGCAGCGTTTCGACGGGCTCAGGACCTGCTGAGACGCGTTGGCCGCGCGCCCCGGAGCCGGCCTGACGCCACGATTCACGACCCGTCCGGAAATTTCCGGACGGGTCATCTTCTTGTCACCAGTGCTCTCCCAGCCCTTGGCAACAGACCTTCCCGACATTTATGGTTCAGTGCAATGCCACACATTACTGGGATGGTTCATGACGTCTAAGCAGGTCAACCCCCCGGCGGGCGCCGTGCGTACGACCGCCGGAGCGGTACGGCCCGTCTCCGGGGTGCGCATGACCGGCGGTCTGCTCCACGACTGGCGGCGCCGGAACAGCACGGCCACGATCCCGCACACCATCGAGCAGCTCAGGGCGGCCGGCAACGTCGCCAACCCGAGCCGCCTCCTGGAGCCGGACCCCGCCCCCTACCCGTTCCTCGGCACCGATCTGTACAAGACCCTCGAAGGGCTCGCGTCCGACCTGGGCGACGGCGACGCCGCGGAGCCGTGCGGGAGTTCTACGAGGAGGTCGTCGGCCTCCTGGAACGTGTCCGGGCCCCCGACGGCTACCTCGACTCCTTCTTGGTCGAGTTGTCCAGGGAGACGGGCGAGCGGGGCTATCTCGCCCAGGCGGCGCGGTTCGTCGGCCGCCGTGGCAGGGGCGCGCTCAAGCACACCATCGTCCCCGGCGACTACTTCCAGGACCACCTGCCCTTCCGCGAGCTGCCGTCGGTGACCGGGCACGCGGTGCGCATGGGCTACCTGGCGGCCGGCGCGGCCGACGTCCTCCTGGAGACGGGCGACCCGTCGCTGGCCGGGGCGCTGGAACGGCTGTGGGACGACATGGTCGCGACCAAGCTGTACGTCACGGGCGGGTTGGGCAGCCGGCACTCCGACGAGGCGATCGGCGACCGCTACGAGCTGCCCTCGGAACGGGCCTACAGCGAGACCTGCGCGGCCATCGCCGTCATGCAGTGGGCCTGGCGATGTTCCTGGCCACGGGCGGCGCGAAGTACGTGGACGTGTTCGAGCGCGTGCTCCACAACGCCTACGCCGTGGGGCTGTCGGCGGAGGGCACGGCCTTCTTCTACGACAACCCGCTCCAGCACCGCCCCGACCACGAGCAGCGCAGCGGCGCGGAACCCGGCGGCGAGCCGCTGCGGCGGGCCTGGTTCGGCTGCCCCTGCTGCCCGCCCAACATCGTGCGGTGGATGGCCCAGCTGGCCGACTGCGTGGCGGCCGAGCGGGACGGCGCCGTGCTGGTCGCCGTCGACGCCGGCCTGCAACTGGGCACCGCCGCCCGGGTCGGCAACACCCAGGCGTGGGTCACCAACGAGTACGAGCACGACGGCATCGGCGACGACCGGGGCTTCGCCCGGCTGACCGGGCTCGTCCGCGACCTGGGAGGAGGAATCACCCCGTGACCGACGGCCGGTTGCCCAAGCTGACGGAGATCCCCGCCTTCGCCGCGTACATCGCCGAGGGCTGGGACTCCCCCGCCCGCACACCGCCGGTGGAGCCCGCCGCGGCCGAGGCCGCCGCGGCCCCCGGGCCAGGCTCGCCGCCGCGCTGCCCGGCACGCCCGCCGTCGTGGCGGCCGGCCGGGCGCCGGTGCGCTGCAACGCGCCGAGATCCCGGCCGCGGTCGCGGGCGGCGGCGAGCGCTGGTTGCAGGCCGTCGAGCCCGGACTGTACTTCCACGCCCACGACCGCACGCTCCCCCCGGAGCTGCGCGGGATCGGCGTGCGGATCGAGGACGACCTGCTGGTCACGGCGGGCGGCGCGGAGAACCTCTCCGCCGCCCTGCCCATCGACGCGAGCGGGCTGGAGAACTGGAGCAAGGAGAGAGCATGAACGCCCCCGTCTGGCACGGCGTGCACGTCGCGACCGCGCTGCCCTTCAACGACGACCTGTCCGTCGACTACGACGGTTACGCCGAGCACGTGCGGTTCCTGGCCGAGAACGGCTGCGACGGCGTCTGTCCCAACGGCTCGCTCGGCGAGTACCAGACGCTCACGGCCGAGGAGCGTGCCCGCGTGGTGCGCACCGCCGTCGAGGCCGCCCCCGACGGCTTCCACGTCATGCCCGGCGCGGCCGCCTACGGCGCGGCCGAGGCGCGGCGCTGGGCCGAGCAGGCGGCCGAGGCGGGCGCCGAGTCCGTGCTGCTGCTGCCGCCGAACGCCTACCGCGCCGACCGGCAGGCCGTGGTCGGCCACTACCGGGAGGTCGCCAAGGCAGGGCTGCCGGTCGTGGCCTACAACAACCCGCTGGACACGAAGGTGGACCTCACGCCCGACCTGCTGGCCGAGCTGCACCAGGAAGGGCTGATCGTCGCCGTCAAGGAGTTCACCGGCGACGTGCGCAGGGCGTACGAGCTGGCCGAGCTGGCGCCCGGGCTCGACCTGCTCATCGGGTCGGACGACGTGCTGCTGGAGCTGGGCATCGCCGGGGCGGTCGGCTGGATCGCCGGCTACCCCAACATGATCCCGCGCTCCACGGTCGAGCTCTATCGTCTGGCCACCTCCGGCGACCTGGACAAGGCGCTGCCCGTCTACCGCGACCTGCACCCGCTGCTGCGCTGGGACTCCAAGACGGAGTTCGTGCAGTCCATCAAGCTGTCGATGGACCTGGCGGGGCGCAAGGGCGGCCCCTGCCGCCCGCCGCGCACCGCGCTCCCCTCCGAGCTGGCGGCCCGGATCACCCATGACACGCGGGAGGTGCTGGCGAAGGGTTACCGTTGACGCGCTCCCCGGCGTGAACCGAAGGCCGGAGCACTGCCGACGATGCCGGTAGCGCTCTGATGTGTTCCCCGGGCCGAGGGGCCCGGGGACTGCCGTGCGTACCGCGCTGTTCAGGCGTTCGCCGGCTTCTGCGATGCTGAAATTGACGGGACGGCGCCGGGGAAGCCGGCGCCGGCCATCGGGCACGCGGCCTCCGCGGGGGCGGTTTCTCGGTCGTGTGTCCCATGCGATCGGAGGCTCCCGGTGAACGCGGTGAGAAGATTCCGGTGAACGCGGGCGGAAAACGCCGGCTCTGGAAGCTCCGGAGCGTTTTCGGTGACGTCTGGAGCGCCGAGCTGTGGCCGCTTCCCGCGGCGGGCGTGCTTGCGGCGATCGGCCTCGGGACAGTGCTGCCCCGTTTCGACGCCGACGTGGCGGACGAGCTTCCCGTTGACCTGACCGCCTACCTGTTCGGCGGCGGGCCGGAGGCCGCCCGTGCAGTGCTGTCGGCCATCGCGAGTTCGCTGATCACTGTCACGTCGTTGACCTTCTCGCTGACCGTGGTGACGCTACAGCTCGCCAGCAGCCAGTACTCCCCGCGGCTGCTGCGAACCTTCACGAGCGACCGGGTCGTTCACATCGCGCTCACGATACTGCTCTCGACGTTCGTCTACTCCGTGACCGTACTGCGTACGGTCCGCGCCTCGCTCGAGGAGCAGTCCGCCTTCGTCCCCCACCTGTCGGTGACTGTCGCGTACGCGCTCGTGGTGGTCAGCGTGATCACGCTCGTGGTCTTCCTCGCGCACCTGGCCAGGCAGATCAGGGTGGAGTCGCTGCTGCGCACGGTGCACTCGGAGACCCGGGTGACGATTCGGGAGAACACCGAATTCGGCAGGCCTGTCGACTCCGCGCAGGTCCCGTCGCTCCCAGCGGACGGGGTGGTGCCCTTGTGTGCCCGCTCGTCGGGCTTTCTCACCGCGCTGGACGACAGGGGACTGACGGCCGCCGCCGTCGACGCCGGCGCCGTGGTGTTCGTCCATCGTCTTCCCGGCGAGTCCCTGATCACCGGCATCCCGGTCGCGGCCGCCTGGGCCCTCGACGGTGAGCGGCGGCTCACCCCGGACACCGTCAGCGTCCTGGAGGAACGGCTCGCCGCCGCCGTGAGGACCGGGTACGAGCGCACCGCGACGCAGGACGTCGCGTTCGGCCTGCGTCAGATCGTCGACATCGCGCTCAGGGCGCTGTCGCCGGGCATCAACGACCCGACCACCGCCGTGCACGCCCTCAGCCACGCCTCCGCGTTGCTGTGCGAACTCGCCGGCCGCGCCCTGGGTCCTCGCCTGCTGCGGGACGGCTCCGGCCAGGTGCGCGTCGTGCTCAGGGGCCCGGACTTCCCCATGCTGCTGGAACTGGTGATGGCCCAGCCCCGCCACTACGCCGCCGGCGATCCCGACGTGCTGACCCGGTTGTTCATGGTGCTGCGCGAGGTGGCCTGGTCGGCACGCGGGCCCGAACAGCGTGCCGCCGTGGCTGAGCAGCTCGTACGGCTGAGAGCCGTGGTGAGCCCCACCGAGCGGGCGCGGGCCGACAGACTGGCCAGATCGGTGTGGAAGGCGATGGAGGGCCAGTGGGAGAGCGGCCCTCATTGACCTGACAAAGACGGGTTCTCGTACCCGTGGGCCGACAGCACCGGCGCCGGTCCCGCGCCCGCCGGCGTGCGGGCGAGGCCGGGCTCGGCTCCTGCGTAACAGGTTCGGCGGATTCGGGCTGGACCTCGGCTCAGACCCGTGCCACCTCGATGACCAGCGCTGACGCCGGCCGCAGCGTCGGCGCCGGCAGCCCGAGCTCGCCGAGCACCGAGCCCGGCAGCCGCACCTGGGCGGCGGTCCACCCGGGCAGCCCGGCCCCCTCGGGGAGCGGCCCGGCCACCCGCACGTCGTAGGCGGCCGCGGGGTCGAGGCCGGGCAGCCGCAGCGGGTCGGGCCCGATGGTGAGCCGGGTGGTGAGCTGAACGAACGCGAACACGCCGCGCTCGGGCGTCACCACGCCGTGCAGCAGCGCCGACGGGTCGGCATGGTCGGCCCGCACCACCCGGCCCGCGTGCAGCACCGGGCGCAGCCGCTTGTGCAGGGCGATCCACGTGGCCAGCTCCTGCAGCTCGGCCTCGCTCGCCGAGGTCAGGTCCCACTCGACGCCCATGTGCCCGAACAGCGCGGTGGCGGCCCGGAAGGCCAGCGGCAACCGGCGGCCTGAGCCGTGGTCCTTCGGCGCGCCGACGTGGCAGCCCAGCCGCTCCGGCGGCACCAGCAGCCCGGTCCAGCGCTGGATGGCCTGCCGGTCGAGCGCGTCGTTGCTGTCGGAGGTCCACACCCGGTCGGTGCGGGCCAGGATGCCGTAGTCGACGCGCGCGCCGCCGGACGAGCACGACTCGATCTCCAACCCCGGGTGGCGGCGGCGCAACTCGTCGATCAGCCGGTAGGCGGCCTCGGTCTGCGCGTGTACGCCCGGCGCTCCGTCGTGCACCGGCTCGGCGATGTCGCGGTTGTGGTCCCACTTGATGTAGTCGAGCGCGTACTCGCTGACCAGGGTGTCCAGCCGCTCCAGCAGGTACGCGTACGCCTGGGGCCTGGCCACGTCGAGGACCTGCTGGTTACGCTGCGGCGGCGGCAGGCGCTCGGCGTGGCCGAGGATCCAGTCGGGATGCTCGCGGGCCAGGTCGGAGTCGGGGTTGACCATCTCGGGCTCGAACCAGAGCCCGAACTGCATGCCGAGTTTGCGCACCCGGTCGGCCAGCGGGTGCAGGCCGTCCGGCCACACGCCCTCGTCGACGTACCAGTCGCCGAGCCCGGCCCGGTCGTCGCGGCGGTGGCGGAACCAGCCGTCGTCGAGCACGAACCGCTCGATCCCGGCCGCCGCGGCCAGCTCGGCCAGCTCGAGCAGCCGGTCGAGGCCGTGGTCGAAGTAGGTGGCCTCCCAGTTGTTGAGGGTGACGGGCCGCACCGGCAGCGGGCCGTGCGCGCGCAGGTGGTCGTGCAGCCGTCCGCTCGCCTCGTCGAGCCCGCCGCCCGACCAGGTGAAGAACACCCGCGGCGTGCGGTAGCTCTCTCCCCGCGCCAGCACGACCTCGCCGGGCTCGAGCAGCTCTCCGGCGGCGAGCAGCGCCGGGCCCTCCGGCAGGCGCTCGGCGTGGTGCAGGTGGTTGCCGCTCCAGCCCGCGTGCACCCCCCACACCTCACCGGAACGGAAGCCGAACCCTTCGGTCCCGGCCACCAGCAGCCCGGTGCCGTCGTGCCCGGTGCGGCCCCGCCGGCTCTCCCTCGACCACACGCCGAACCCGAACGCCCGGCGCTGCGGCGCCTTCTCCATCGCCCACCGGCCGGTGAAGTCGAGCAGTTCCCCCGCCCGCGGCGGCACCGGCAGCGAGCAGGTCAGCCCCTCCAGCCGGTAGGGGGAGGCGGCGGTGTTGGTCACCGTGTGCCGCATCGTCACCAGGCCGCGGGCGTCCATGGCCAGCTCGCTCTCCAGCGCGAGCCCCGCCCTGGCGTCGGAGGCCGCGACGGTCACCGTGCCGCCCGCTCCGGGGGTGGCCGTCACGTCGAGCCGGTCGAGGCTCCAGCGGACCGGCCAGTGCTCGCCGGCCCGGCCGCCCGACAGGCCCGGCCTGCCGTACCAGCCGTCTCCCTGGGCGGGCAGCAGCGGCGGCGCGGGAGTCAGGGACGCCAGCACCGGCTCCAGCGCCGATCCGGCGACCGGCCCCAGGCCGGCGCCGAAGTGGAGCACGCGCGGCAGACCTGGGCCGGAGCCGTCGAGCACCAGGGCGACGCCCGCGGCGGAAAGGATGTGGGGGGACACGTCGGCCTCCTCGGCTCGGGGGGCAGGCGCGGGCCGGCGCCTGGGGGGTTCAGCGGTACGACGTTACCGGACCGCCTTTCGCCGCACCGGGACCGAAGGGCCTGGCACGGGGGCTGCACGTCTGTCCAAATATTCGGAAATATCCGGCGACCTTGCGCCCACCTCCCCCGGCTGGCCATACCGCTTCTGATCGATTAGGTTAGGCTCACCTAATTAAGATCGGAGAGTGCACGGGGATGACCGAGCCGTATCGCATGTTCGACGTACGGGTGGACCGGCTGGAGCGGTTGAGCCCGTCGTTCCTGCGGGTCACCTTCAAGGGCGACGATCTGCGCGTGTTCGCCGACAACGGCTACGACCAGCGGCTCAAGCTGATCCTGCCGGTGCCGGAGCACGGATTGGCGTACCTGCCGACCGGCCCCGACTGGTACATGCGCTGGCGGGAGCTCGACGACGACAAGCGCAACCCGATGCGCACCTACACCGCCAGGCTGGTGCGCCCCGAGGCCGGCGAGCTCGACGTGGACGTGGTCATGCACCCCGACGGCGGCCCGGCCGCGCGGTGGGCGGAGAAGGTGTGCCCCGGCGACGTCGCGGCGCTCTTCGGCCCCGACGCGCGCTACGAGGGCACGCACGGAGGCCTGGAGTTCCGCCCGCCGCCCGGCACCGGCTGCGTGCTGCTGGCCGGGGACGAGACCGCGGTGCCGGCGATCTGCGGCGTGCTGGAGCGGCTGCCCGCCGAGCTGGCGGGCGAGGTGCTGATGGAGGTGCCGGAGGAGGACGACTTCCTCCCTGTCGAGACCGCCGCCTCCGTCAAGGTGACCTGGCTGGCCAGGAACGGAGGCGAGCGCGGCGCGGACCTCGTCCCCGCCGTACGGGCCGCCGCCGGGCGGCTGCTGCCCCCGCTGCCCGTGCCCGACACCTTCGACGACGTCGACGTGGACGCCGTGGAGCTGTGGGAGGTGCCGCAGGAGGCGCCGCCGCCGTACGGGCCGCCGTACGGGCCGCTGTACGCGTGGCTGGCCGGCGAGGCGTCCGTCATCAGGACCCTGCGGCGGCACCTGGTCGCCGAACGCGGCATGGACCGGCGCGCGGTGGCCTTCATGGGCTACTGGCGCCAGGGCCGCGCCGAGAACTGACGGCACGCCGTCCCACCTCGCGCGACGCACCCCCGACGCCGCGCCGCAAATGCCCGGCTCACGTCCGAGCCCTCCCTATCGCAGGCTCGCACGACGGGGGCACCGGTGTCAGCGCAGCCCGGGCGAGCCCGTACCGGCGAGCACGATGCGCAGGTCGTCCTGTGAGGGCGGCCGGGTCCAGGTGAGTCCGGGCCCGCCGGAGGCGATCAGGCGCGGCAGGACCTCGCGCAGCAGCGCCTCGGGGGTGGCGTCCGGCTGCGTGCCGCGAGCCTCCCGGTAGCGGTCGAGTACCCGGGCCAGATCCAGCATCATCGTGTTGACGCGCCCGCCCGGCGCACCGCCCGGCCCGGGCGAAGCGTCCGGCACGGGCGAAGCGTCCAGCACGGACGGAGTGTCCGGCACGGACGAAGCGTGCTGCCCGGGCCGAGCGTCCGGCACAGGCGGAGCGTGCTGCCCGGGCGGAGCGTCCGGGACGGGGGCTTCGTCCGCGCGGTCCTTGACCGCGGTCGTGGCCGGCCCGGCCGTCGCGGGCACCGGTCTCCCGTTGACGTGCGCCGGTTCCCCGGCCTGCGCGGCGGACGGCTCGCCGAGCACGGCCACCTGGAACGCCCCCGTCGTCTCATCGGCCGACCGGCTCACGACGCCCTCGGCCCGCGCGCCGCACACGAGCTCACGCACCGCCTCGGTGAAGCGCGCCCGGTCCATGCCGTCGATCTCGTCATTCAGCCAGCCGGGGCGCAGGTGCAGCACTCCCGGCCGCTCGGCCCCCGCCAGCCGGTCCATCAGCGCCGCCACCGTCTCCTGCGGGTCGTGCAGCGCGGCGTCCCCTCGGGCGGCGAACACGTCGGCGAGCAGGTGCAGCGAGATGAGCCGCGGCGGGTCGTACGTCGTGAGCACTCCCTGCTCGCCGGCGACGGCCAGGCGGTTGCCCGCGCCATTGTAGGCCCGCAGGCCTTCCATGAACGCCGCCTGGGCCTCCGGCGTGAGCCGGAGCTCCCAGCCCCACTTCCGCTCCATCTCGAACTGACCGGCGGCATCGCCACCGACCGGGTCCCTGCGGAGCCACCAGATCACCATGCCCACGACGATGGCGGCCGGCACTGCGATTGCGATCCACACTGTTCTGTACTTTCCCTCGTACCTTACCGGGTAGCAGCGTAGTGTGATCATGCCGGTCAAATCATACAATTTCCCTAAAATTCGGCGGGTCGTCTCCGGCGCGAGAACAGCACCGGGTGGTGGCGCCGTTCCACGACGACAGGCCCACGCGCGACACCGTTCGCCACACGCCCGCCCGTGGTCCACCGCCTCCGGCGAGCTCGCCCGCGTGGCCCCCGCCACGGCCCACACGGACGCCGGCGCGATGGCCCGCCTGCCATCGTCCCGGCGCCCTGAGCTGCCCGGCGACCCGCGAGACTGCGCCGGTCATCCTTCTCGGGACCAAACGACGCTGAAGGGCGGGGAATCTTGCATCTGGTAACCGGAATTGTTTTCCTCGGGATTTCTCTTTTCCCCCGAAACCCCGCAAGTCCCCTGAACACGCGGCGCCGGACCTGTACACTCCACCAGAAACGCGCACGAAACTACGTGTAACCCGAATACAGCATCCGGCGTGTACGGCAAGGGCGGGGTTCGCGCCACCTACGGGACGATTCCAGCCCTGGAAAGAACGCGGATGGACCCACTGCACCTGACCACCAGCCGCCACGACGGCACGGTGACCGTCAGCGTCTCCGGCGAGCTCGACATCGCCACCGCCGAGGTGCTTCGCGGGCGGCTGACCCGGCTGCTGCGGGAGGCCGGTCGTGTCCGCAACGGCACGTTCAGCCTGGTCGTCGAGGTGAGCGGCCTGTCCTTCATCGACGCCGCAGGGCTCGGCGCCCTCGTCTCCGCCCAGAATCAGGCCATGAGCCAGGACACCCCGCTGCGCGTCACGGGCGCGCCGCCCTCCATGAGACGGCTCCTGCGCATCACCGGCCTGGACGCGCACCTCACGTCACCTTGACGTGCCCCAGGCTGACAGGTCAGCCGGAGGGCCGCATGCCGTCGCAGACCACGTCCGCCATCCGCACCGTGCCGCGCCTGGACCGCGCCCTCCGTTCGGCGACCAGGCATCCTCTCAGCAGGTCGGCCACGTCCTGGCCGGTCAGGCCCGGGCGTACCGCGCCGACCCGCTGGGCCCTCGCCAGCAGGCGGTCGATCGCGGCGGCGAAGTCGTCCTCCAGCGTGGAGCCCGGCCGTAAGGCCGTCCGGGAGCCGCTCTCCAGCATGTCGCAGAGCGCCTGGTTGGCCGCGGCCTCATCGACGACCTTCGCGAACCAGCCGAAGAACGCCCTGCCCGGGTCTTCGGCGGTGGCCAGCCCGCGGGCGTCGGCCAGGAACCTCTCGATCCGCCCCAGCAGCACCGCCTCGAACAGCGCCTCCTCGGTGGGGAAGTGCCGGTAGACGGTGCCGACCCCGACCCCGGCCCGCCGGGCGATCTCGTCGAAGGAGATCGTCAGCCCGTCGCCGGCCAGGGCCTCCTGTGCGATCTGCAGCACCCGCTCCCGGCTGCGCCGGGCGTCGGCGCGCAGCGGCCGGGCCGAGCTGTGGTCGTCGCCCATCAGACCCGGCGTGAGGACTGCCGCGCGAGCCGGCGGAGACGCCGTCTCCCTGGCAGAGCTCCTGTGCTCGCTGCGGGCAGAGCCCGGGTGTCGCCGGTCTCGGCATGGGGACGCGAGAAGCCGCTCCCACCAGGCACTGGAGGAGTCACGAGGGGAACCTGCCTTCGACACGGGGGGTCTCTCCACGCGGTCGGGCGCAAGCGGAGAGAGCCTCGCGATTCTAGCGGGCGGCCGCTCCGGCGGTGAGCCGGGCCCGGAACCACGACACCCGCCCCGTAGGGCGGGTGTCGCGGGCCGGGGCAACCATCCGGCGGGTCAGGAAGGGGGTCAGCAGCGCACCGGGGAGCGGGTGCCGCGGACGCCGACGCGCTTGAGCCGGATACGCTCCGGCACTCGCACCGGCTCCAGTTCCACCCTGCGCGCGCCTTCCGGCACGTGCCGCGGGTCGTGCGTGATCATCAGCGTCGTACGCCCCGCCATGAGCCGGCGCAGCGGCTGCATGATCTGCGCGGCCGTGGCGGCGTCCAGCCCGGTCATCGGCTCGTCGAGCACCAGCACGGGCGCGTCGCGCAGGATGGCCCTGGCGATCGCGATCCGCTGCCGCTGCCCGCCGGACAGGAGCCGTCCCCGCTGCCCCACCGGCGTGTCGTAGCCCTGGGGCAGCACCTTGACGAAGTCGTGCACGCCCGCCGCCTCGGCGGCCCTGATGATTTCGTCGAGCGAGGCGCCGGGCCGCCCGTAGGCGATGTTGTCGCGGACCGACCCCGAGAACATCAGCGTCTCCTGGTGCAGGATCGTGACGTTCTCGCGCAGCGACCGGCGCGTCAGGCCCCGGATGTCGGCGCCGTCCAGCAGGATGCGTCCGGCGTCCGGGTCGTAGAAGCGCAGCAACAGCTTGGCCAGCGTGGACTTGCCCGATCCGCTGGGCCCGGCGATGACGACGACGTCGCCCGGCTCGGCGGTGAACGACACGTCCCGCAGGACCGGCCGCCCTCGTCCCGGGTAGGCGAAGCCCACCCGCTCGAACACGATCCGCCCGCTGCTCCTGCCCGCGGGCACGGCTTCGGGAGCGTCGGTGACGGTGGCCCCGGTCCGCAGGATCTCGATGACCCGGTCGGACCCGGCCGCCGCCTCGGACACCGTCAGGGCCAGCTCTCCCAGCCCCTGCACGGCCGGGTACAGCATGGCCAGATAGGCGGCGAAGGCGAGCAGGCCGCCAATGGTCAGCCGGCCGGCGGCGATCTCCCACGCGCCGAACCCGAGGATGACGATCAGGCACACGGTCTCGATGACCTGCACGGCGGGGCCGTACAGACCGGACAGCCAGGCCTGCGTCATGTTGGCGCGCAGCCAGTTGCGGCCCTCCCCGTGCAGGCGCCGCGACTCGGTGTCCTGCCGGTTGTACGCCTGCACGAGCGGCTGGTTGGCCAGCCCCTCCTCCAGGACGCTGTTCATGACGCCGTTGCTCTGGCGCTCACGCGCCGCGGCGATCCTGAACTTGGCGGCGAACATCTTGGAGACCACCAGGAACGCCGGGATCAGGGCCATCGTGATCAGCGCGAGGTCCCACCGGATGAAGAAGGCGGCTCCCGCGAAGAAGATCACACTGGCGACCGTGGTGATGGCTTTGACCACACCTGATCCGACGAGCTCCTCGATGGCCTCGACGTCGTCGGTCAGGCGCGCCATCAGGTCGCCCAGCCGCCGCTTCTCCGAGAACTCCGGCGCGAGCGTCTGCAGGTGGGCGTAGACCCGGTCGCGCAACATCAGCAGGAACCGTTCGGCGCCGAGCGCGGTGATGTACGTCCCGCCGAAGGACGCCGCCCCCGCGATCGCGGCGAGGCCGAGCCAGGTGAACGCCGGAGTCCAGAACGCACCGAGTTCCTTAGTGGTGAGCACTTCATCGGTGATGTGACCGAACAGGCGGATCGCGGCGACCTCGCAGAGCGCGGCGACGATGGCGAGGACGACACCGGCCGCGAATAGGCGGCGCAATCCGCGAGTGTCCGGCCAGAACTCGCGGAATGTGCGGCGAATGGAAATCGCCGGAGCGAGCTCTCGGCCGGAGACAGAGAATGAGAGCCGGCGGCTGAGCCGCCGGCTCTCAGCGGGGCGGTTTACCACCCCCAGCCCCACCAGCGGCGACGACGGCATCCGCCGCACCAGCGGCGACGACGCCGCCTACGGCATCCCCATCCGAGCTGGTGGCCGACCTGTGTGAACTGCGTGCTAGCCATGATTCCTCCCCCGTTGGCTAACTTGCACAAAACGGACACTAGCACCCGAATTGCGATATAGCACGGCATATTCGCCATTTAAAAGAGACTTGACCGGAGAATCCCGATGAGAACGGCACTTCGCATCGCCGTTAAATCTCATGTAAACGGGATAATGTCCTAGCAGAAGTCAGCCGAACGTCAAAGATGCTTCTGAGAACTGGTTCCAAGGAACAGGTGCGCCGATACTTTGGTTCGATGATCCGGCCGCCTCGGCCTGCGATCGTCGAGGCATGGCAATCCTCGGTGTGCTCCTCATGATCCAGGGCTTCGGCGGCCTCATCGCCGACGTCGTCTTCGACCGTCACTTCGGCCTGCTGCACCTGGTGCTCGACGGCGCCGCGCTGACGGCCGCCAGCGTCGTCGCCGGCCTGCTCGGCCTGGCACTGACCGTGTTCGGCGGCCGCGCCGGGAAGTAGCCCAAGCAAGCAGCCCAGGGAAGCAGCGCAGGGAAGCAGCCCAGGGAAGCAGCCCAGGGAAGCAGCGCTGCGGAGTACCCCGGAACGCCCGCGCGCCGGCCCGTACGGGGCTCGCGCGGGCGGGTGCTCAGGTGAGCGAGGAGTAGGCCACCACGCCGCGCCGCATGGCGTCCATGGCCTTGACCGACGTCTGCTTGATCTTGCTGCCCTGCGGCGCCGCGCTCCCCAGCTGGCCGAGCAGGTCCATCAGCTGCTTGACCCACCGTACGAAGTCGCCGGCCGCCAGCTCGTTGCCGTTGACACCCTCCAGGAGCACCGCGTCGAGGCTGTGCCCCTTGGCCCAGCGGAACGCCGCCCACGCGAAGCCCATGTCGGGCTCCCTGATCGTGGACAGCCCGTGGTCGGACTCGATGGCCTCCAGCTCGCCCCACAGCCGCGTCATCGAGGTCAGGGCGTCCTGGGCCCGTCCTGCCGGGATCTTGGGCCTGCGGGCGTCGTCGGCCGCCCGCGACTCGAACACGAGGGCCGACACGCACGCGGCCAGCTCGCTCGGGTCGAGCTCCTCCCACAACCCCATCCGCAGGCACTCGGCGGTGAGCAGGTCGAGCTCGGTGTAGATGCGGCCCAGCCGGCGGCCCTCGTCGGTGACGGCCTCGCCGTCGAGATAGCCCAGCTGCTCCAGCACCGTGCAGATGCGGTCGAACGTGCGGGAGATGACGTGGGAGCGGCCTTCGACCCGGCGGCGCAGCCCTTCGGTCTCGCGCAGCAGCTTGTGGTAGCGCTCGGCCCAGCGCGCGTGGTCTTCGCGCTCGTCGCAGCCGTGGCAGGGGTGTTGCCGGATGCGCCTGCGCAGCTCGTTGACCTCGTCGTCCTCCACCGCGTGGTCGCGGACCCTGGGCGGCTTGCCCAGGTCGCGGTCGCCGATCTTGGCCAGCAGCGTGGAGACCAGGTTGGCGCGCTCCTTGGGCGAGCGCCCGTTGAAGTTCTTCGGGATGCGCAGCTTCTCCAGCGGCTCGACCGGCACGGGGAAGTCGGCCGGGTCGAGTTTTTTGACCTGCTTGCCGATCGTCAGCACCAGCGGGCTGGGCCCGGCGCCGGCGGCGCGGCCGCGCGGGTTGCGGCCGGGGTCGAGCACGATCGCCAGGCCCGCCCTGCGCCCGCCGGGCACCCGGATCACGTCGCCCGGCTGTAGCGCCTCCAGCGACCGCACGGCGGCCGCGCGGCGGGCGGCGCCGCGCTGCCGGGACAGCTCGGCCTCACGGTCGGACAGGCGGCGGCGTAGCGCGGCGTATTCGGGGAAGTCACCCAGGTGGCACGTCATGGCTTCCTGGTAGCCCTCCAGCGCCTCCTCGTGCTTGCGCAGCTGCTTGGCCAGCCCCACGACCGCCCGGTCGGCCTGGAACTGCGCGAACGACTCCTCCAGCAGCGTGCGGGCACGCTCTCTGCCGAACTGGCCGACGAGGTTGACCGCCATGTTGTAGGAGGGCTGGAAGCTGGAGCGCAGGGGGTAGGTGCGGGTGCCGGCCAGGCCCGCCACCGACAGCGGGTCCATGCCGGGCTGCCACAACACCACGGCGTGGCCCTCGACGTCGATGCCGCGCCGACCCGCCCGCCCGGTGAGCTGGGTGTATTCGCCGGGGGTGAGGTCGGCGTGGGTCTCGCCGTTCCACTTGTCGAGCTTTTCGATCACCACGCTGCGGGCCGGCATGTTGATGCCCAGGGCCAGCGTCTCGGTGGCGAACACGGCCTTGACCAGCCCGCGCGTGAACAGCTCCTCCACGACCTCCTTGAAGGCCGGCAACATGCCCGCGTGGTGCGCGGCCAGGCCCCGCTCCAGGCAGTCGCGCCACTCGAGGTAGCCGAGCACCGCGAGATCCTCGTCGGGCAGGTGGGCGGTGCGCTCGTCGACGAGCTGCCTGATCTCGTGCCGCTCGCGCTCGGTGGTGAGCCGGATGCCGGCGTACAGGCACTGCTGCACGGCCGCGTCGCAGCCGGCGCGGGAGAAGATGAACGTGATCGCCGGCAGCAGCCCCTCGGCGTCGAGCTTCTCGATCACCTGCACCCGGTCGGGCGGGCGGGAGCGCTGCGGCCTGCCGTAGCCGCGCCTGCCCCGGCCCGCGGTCAGCCGCTCGGCGTCGCGCGTCACCCGCATCAGCGTGGGGTTGATGCGCGGCGTCAGGTCGTCGCTGACGAACATGTCGTAGACGCGGTTGCCGACCATCATGTGCTGCCACAGTGGCACCGGGCGGTGCTCGTCGACGATCACCGTGGTGTCGCCGCGCACCTCTCCCAGCCACTCGCCGAACTCCTCGGCGTTGCTGACGGTCGCCGACAGCGCCACCAGCCGGACCGACTCGGGCAGGTGGATGATGACCTCTTCCCACACCGCGCCGCGGAAGCGGTCGGCGAGGTAGTGGACCTCGTCCATCACGGCGAACCCGAGCCCGGCCAGCGTCGCCGAGCCGGCGTAGAGCATGTTGCGCAGCACCTCGGTGGTCATGACCACGATGGGGGCCTCGCCATTGACGCTGTTGTCGCCGGTCAGCAGGCCCACCTTGGCCGTGCCGTAGCGCTTGACCAGGTCGTTGTACTTCTGGTTGGACAGCGCCTTGATGGGGGTGGTGTAGAAGCACTTGAGGCCCTGCTCCAGCGCCAGATGGACGGCGAACTCGCCGACGACCGTCTTGCCCGACCCCGTCGGGGCGGCCACCAGGACGCCGTCACCGGCCTCCAGAGCCCGGCAGGCGTCCAGCTGGAAGTCGTCCAGCGCGAAGTCGTAGAGGCCTCGGAACGATCTGAGAGCGCCCCCGTCGTCTCCGTGCTTCTGACGGAAGGCCGCATAGCGTTCCGCTGGCGTTGTCATACCGGCCAGCCTACCGAAATCGCCATTCCGGTCCGTCCCGCCGGGCTCGCGGGCCGGGCGCGCGGGCGCCCATACCAGGGGCCTTTATGGAGATTTCATACGAGGACGCGTAACGCCCCAGGCTGGACCTCGCAGTGCACCGGCACCGGCCCCACCCGTTCGCCGTCGGCGTAGGCGACGACATCCGCCGCCTCCAGCCGCACGCTGCGCACCCGCCGGATCGACACGGCACGATGACCCACGTGTGTGCCCCGGTAGACGCTCGGGAAGACCCGCAGGAACTCGGCCTTCGACACGGCGCCCAGCATCACCACGTCCAGCAGCCCGTCGTCGGGGCGGGCGTCCGGCGACACCCGCATCCCGGCGCCGTACGAACGCGTGTTGGCGACGGCCACCAGCATGGCCTCCCGCTCGATCACCTCGTCCTCGTCGAGCGTGACGCGGAACGGGATGGGCCGGAAGGACCGCAACTCGTCCACCATCGCCACGACATAGCGCGCCATCCCCGGCGGCCAGGTGAGCCGGTTGGCACGCTCGTTGACCCGCGAGTCGAACCCGCAGCACATCACCCCGGCGAACAACTCGTCCGCCGGCCCCGCCACGACGCGGGCGGCGTCGACGCGCCGCGCTCTCATCCGCAGCACGGTCCTGGCGGCGGCGAGGGGGTCGCCGCACGGCACTCCGAGCGCCGCCGCGATGTCGTTGCCGGTGCCGGCGGGGATGATGCCGAGCGGCACGTCCGTGCCGGCCACGGCCTGCACGGCGAGGTGCACCAGGCCGTCGCCGCCGAAGGCCACGAGCGCGTCCGGGCGCTCGGCGACGGCGGTGCAGGCACGGTCGAGGGCGTCACCGGCGTCGTCGCCGACGATCACCGACAGCTCGGCCCCGCCGGCGCGCAGGCGGCGCGCAACCGGCTCCAGCAGGCGCAGGGTGCGGCCGCCGCGTGCGGCGGGGTTGACGAGCAGGGCGAGTTGAGGGGACACGCCCGGAACTTATCGCCTATCGCCCGGAACCGGAATCCTCTTGGGCGCGGGGGGTGTCGGAACCGTCGTCGAGCGGCGTGTCGTCCGCCGCCAGCGGTGAGGCCTCGTCGTCGGACAGGTGCCCGAACTCGCTCGCCGGGTTGCGCTTCTCCCGCAGGTACATGAACAACTCGGCCGCCGCGAACAGCACGATCATCGGCGCGGCCAGCGCCATCATGGTGACGGGATCGCCGCCGGGCGTCACGATGGCGCCGAACACGAACATCAGGAAGATGACCAGCCGCCGGTGCTTGGCCACCGCCGCGTGGGACAGCACCCCGATGATGTTGAGGAACACCAGCAGCAGCGGCAGCTCGAACGACACCCCGAAGATCAGCAACATGATCAGGACGTAGTCGAGGTATTCGTCGATCGAGATGGTGGCGACCGTGCCGTCGATGGAGAAGCCCAGCAGGAAGCCCAGCGCGGTGTCCATGATGAAGTAGGACAGCCCGGCGCCCAGCGCGAACAGCGGGATGGCCAGCGCCAGGAACAGCACCGTGTAACGCTTCTCGGTGCGGTAGAGGGCCGGGGTGACGAACGCCCAGATCTGGTAGAGCCAGGCCGGCGACGACAGCACCAGGCCGACCATCAGCGAGACCTTCAACGTGATGAAGAACGACGAGAAGATGCCGTTGTAGGTCAGGCTGCACTCGCCGGTGAGCTGACGCGACTGGTCGGTCGAGCAGAAGGGCTCCTTGAGCAGCGCCCACACCGGCTCGAAGACGAACCACCCGATGATCAGGCCCACCACGACGGCGGCGAGCGCGATGAGCAGCCGGTTGCGCAACTCGCGCAGGTGCTCCATGAGCGGCATCCGGCCTTCGGGATCGGGCTCAGGCTTGCGCTTGGGCCCCGACCGTTTCAGCAGCGCCATCACCAGTCCAGGGAGTGAGGAGGAGAGGGGTCAGGGGCGCTTGTCGGCCTGGGCGCTCGCACGCAGCTTGGCGGCCTGCTCCTCGAGCCGGCGGGCCTGCTCGTCGGCCGACGGCTCCGGCGCGGGGGCCGCGGCCTGGAGCTGCTGCGGCGCGGCCGGCTGCTGCTGGGCCTCGGGCTGTGCCTGCACGACGGTCGGCTTGTCGTCGTCCTCATCGTTCATCTTGCTGGTCTCAGCCTTGAAGATGCGCAGGGACCGTCCGACGCCACGGGCGAGGTCGGGCAGCTTCTTGGCGCCGAAGAGCAGGACCAAGGCCACCAAGATCAGGATGATCTCCGGAGCTCCCAAGTTCATGTGACGTCCTTCATGGTTAATGAGTGCTGTCCTTCACGACCGATCGTACGCTGCCGGGGCCGCTGCCTCATCCCTTGGCGTCCTGTTTATCCCTGAATTGCTCATGAACCTGAGCGATCTCCCTGTTCAGGTCACGTGCGGCGGCCACGACCCGGGCGCCCGCGACCCCGAGCACGGCCAGCCCGGCCAGGCACAGCCCGGCGGCCAGGAGTATCCACGTCATGACCGGTGAGCGTACAGCGCCAGGGCCCGCTCGGCCTCCTGGCGCACGGCCTCGGCCATCGCGGGCGGCGCGACGACCCTGCCGGTGTCACCGAGGCGCAGCGCCAGCTTGAGGATCCAGTCCTGGTCGCGGGCGCGCAGCGCCACCCGCAGCCGCCCTTCGCCCAGCTCGGTGACCTGCTCGCACGGGTAGTACTCGGCGATCCACCGGCCGGCGGCGCTGACCTCCAGCTCGACCAGCTCGTCGGTGGGCGAGGGCCGGAAGACCCCCTGGGCGAGGTCGATGGGCTCGGCCTCGGCGGGCGGGTCGGCGGGCATGTCGAGGACGTCGACGCCGAGCATCCGGTCGAGCCGGAACAGCCGCATCGCCTCGGCGCGGTAGCACCAGCCCTCCAGGTAGGCGCGGCCGTCGACGACCACGATGCGCATGGGGTCGACCTCGCGCGGCGTCACCTCGTCGCGGCCAGGCACGTAGTAGCGCAGCGACAACCTGCGCCCCTTGGTGAGGCCCTCGCGCACGCGTGGCAGGGCGTCGGGGGAGGCCTCGACGTCGACGGCGACCTGGCTGCTGACGGTGGCCGCGCCCTCACCGGCCGCCTGCTCCAGCTTGGCCATCACGCGGGGCAGCGCGTCGCCCGCGCCCTGCATGTCGGCCAGTTGCGGGGTGGCGGCCAGCATGCGCAGCGCGACCAGCAGCGCGCTGGCCTCGTCGATGCCCAGCCGCAGCGGCCTGGCGATGGTGTCGGCGTTGTCGATGAGGATCTCGCCGCCGTCCCAGGACACGTCGATGAGGTCGCCGGGGGTGTGGCCGGGCAGCCCGCACATCCACACGAGCTGCAGGTCGTCGATGAGCTGCTTCTCGCTCAGCCCGAACATCGCGGCCACCTCGCCGACCTGCGCCCCGGGGTGGGACATCAAGTACGGCACCAGCGACAGCAGTCGCGGCAGCCGGTCGGCGGACCCGCTCATGCGAGCGCCCCTTTCAGTCGGCGGATGACGGCCTCGCGGGCGTCGGGCGGGTCGACGACCTCGACGTCGGCGCCGAGGCTGGCCATCCAGCCGGCCAGCCGCTCGGGGTCGGAGAAGGTCAGCTCGGCGTCGTCCCACCCGTCCACGCCGGGGTGCACGGCCCTGGCCAGCTGGCGCAGCCCCTCGCACGTCCCCTGGCGCACGCGGATCACGGCGACCCGCTCGTCCATCGCCTCGTCGGGGTAGCCGACCATGGACCGCACGTCGACGCCTTCCGGCACCTCGACGGCGCCCGGCTTGCCGACCGTCGCGACCTGTCCGGTGATGCGGCTGAGGCGGAAGGCGCGCGGGGCGTCCCTGCCGCGGTCGAAGCCGGCGAGATACCAGCGGCCGCGCCTGCTGACCACGCCCCACGGCTCCACGGTGCGGGTGCGAACCTCCTCGCTGCCGGCGCCACGGTAGTCGAAGCGCACCACCCGCCGGTCGCGTACGGCGTTCCACAGTGCGGGGAACGCCGGGTCGCGGGTGTCGACGCGCAGCTCCAGCGCTCCCCCGCCCATCGCCGCGCCGACGGGCTGGTCGGTGGCCACGCCTCCGGCGCGCAGCTTCAGCAGCGCCCCCGAGGCGGCCTCGGCCAGGCTGGCGCGCTGCCACACCTGGGCGGCCAGCCCCAGCACGGCGGCCTCGTCGGGCTCCAGGGTGATCTCGGGCAGCTCGTACGACTGCCGCTCGATCCGGTAGCCGGGCTCGTCCTCCCACGGGTCGCGCACCACGTCGATGGGGATGCCGAGCTCGCGCAGCTCGTTCTTGTCGCGCTCGAACATGCGCTGGAACGCCTCGTCGCCGTCGCGGTCATAACCGGGGACGGCGTGGCGGATCTGCTCGGCCGACAGCGGGCGCCGGGTGGCGAGCAGGCAGATCACCAGATTGAGCAACCGTTCTGTCTTCCGGCGCGACATCTGCCTCACTCCTCCTTCAATCGACGCTACCCTGCCCCCGTGATCAGATGGCGCAAGGGCGAGGTTGTCCGGATCCGACGCGAGTGGCCGGGAGCGGTGGAGCTGGATGTCGCCGTCCCCGAGGGGGAGTGCCGGGCGCTGGCGTATCCGCCGTTGGTCGGGCGCCCGGAACCCGGCGACGAGGTGCTGCTCAACACGACCGCGCTCGCGATGGGTCTCGGTACGGGAGGTTACGCCATGGTGGTGGCCGTCCCGAACCGTTTGCCGCAAGATCCTGACGGTCCCGGGCACCTGGTGAAGGCCCGGTACACACCGTTGCAGGCCACGGTGCTGGGCGCCGACGAGCAGGACTCCCCCCATCATGAGCTGTTGCGCGAGGCCGACTCGCTGGACGGCATGCCGGTGATCGTGGCGGATCTGCATTCGGCGCTGCCGCCGATCCTGTGCGGCCTGTACGCCTCCGCCGCACGACCCGGGATCCGCGTCGCGTACGTCATGCTGGACGGCGGCGCGCTGCCCGCGTGGTTCTCGATGGCGGCGGCCCGGCTGCGCGAGGTCGGCTGGCTGGCGGGCGTGGTCACGGTCGGGCAGTCGTTCGGCGGTGACGTGGAGGCGGTCACCGTCCACACCGGGCTGCTGGCGGCCCGGCACGTGATGGAGGCCGACCTGGCGATCGTCACGCAGGGGCCGGGCAACCTGGGCACGGGCACCCGCTGGGGCTTCTCGGGGGTGTCGGCGGGTGAGGCGGTGAACGCGGCCGGCGTGCTGCTGGGGCGGCCGGTGGCCGCGCTGCGGGTCAGCGAGGGCGACAGGCGCGAGCGCCACTACGGCGTCTCGCACCACTCGCTGACCGCCTACGGCCGGGTCGCCCTGTCGCCCGCCGACGTGCCGGTGCCCGAGTTGCCGGGCGAGTTCGGCGAGCGGGTCAGGGACCAGGCGGAGCTGCTGGCGGTGCGCCACCGCCTCGTCTCGGTGCCGGTGGACGGCCTGCACGAGGCGCTGCGCGGGTCTCCGGTGCGGTTGTCGACGATGGGCAGGGGCCTCGAGGAGGACCTGCCCTATTTCCTGGCCTCGGCGGCGGCCGGCAGGCTGGCGGCCTCGCTGCTGGTGTAGGAGTCCTTGAAGGTGAACGCCTCGGGGCTCGGCCCCTCGGCCTTGAGGCGTTCCAGCCGCCGCATGCCCTCCGCCAGCGGCGGGATGTGCCCTTCCGGGATCCACCACATGACGGTGTACGGCTCCGCCACGCGCAGGAACCACTCCCTGCGCCGGCGCAGCACGTCCAGGTGGGCGCTGCGGTAGACGTAGTTCCACAGCGTGTCGAACGACTCCCACACCGAGAAGTTGATCAGCAGGTGGCCGCCGTAGTCGTGCACGACGGTGGCGGTGGGGTCGGTCTCGCTCTCCTTCAGCCGCCACACGAACCCCGGCGCCGCGTCGGCGATGGCGTTGATGGGTTCGAGCAGGGCGATGAACTCGGCGAGTTCGGGGCTGTCGACGGGCGCGCGCATGTGCGCGATGTTGAGCTGGGCCAGATGCATGCCGCTCAGCACATCACCCCTCCGCCTTCTATGTCAATCTTCATTTGTTTTAGAAGTGGCGAACGCCACGCAGCACTCCCCCGGCCGGGGGTCGAGCCGCGCCCTGCCCGGGTCGTCGCCCAGCCCTTCCAGCAGCCCCTGGCACAGGGCCAGGTTGACCGAGCACACCAGCAGCGGCTGCTCCTTCGCCAGCACGTGGAACGGGCAGTTGCGCAGCCGCAGCAGGCCGTCCTCCTCGTAGGGCTCGTAACCGCGCTCGCTCAGCACCCGCTCCACCGGCTCGCCCCGGTGCCGCCCCGCCATCCTCGCGCCCGCCTCGCGCGCCGCCAGCTCGGCCTGCTCCTCGGCGCCGAGCAGGTCGACCACGCCGGCCAGGACGGAGGCGAGGGTGGTGTAGTCGCGCGGCGGCAGGCTCACCGACCGCTCGCCTCCGGCCCTGCGGTAGACCTTGGCGGGCCGGCCGCTGCCCGGCCCCTTCTTCTCCGGCCGCCGCAGGCCGCTCTCCAGCAGCCCGGCCTCGACCAGCCGGTCGAGGTGGTGGCCGGCGAGGGTCCTGGACACGCCCGCGGCCTCGGCCGCCTCTCCCCTGCCGACGTCGCCGCCGCTGCCCGCCACCACGTCGTACAGGCTGCGGCGTACGGGGTCGTGCAGCAGGGCCAGCGCGTCGAGGTCGTCGCTACTCACAGCGGGAGTCTACGAAAGCCTCCGACCGGCACGAACGGGCCCCGGCGGGCCCTGGCGGGCCCGCCGGCGTCAGTAGGCCGCGATGACGTCCACGACGAAGACGAGCGTGTCGGAGCCCCTGACGCCGTACGCGGGGTTGCCGGAGCGGCCGTAGCCGTAGGAGGGCGGGACGACCATCACGACCCGGCTGCCGGTGGGTACGCCGACGAGCGCCCTGTCCCAGGCCTTGATCACGCTGCCGTCGCCGAGCTTGAACGCTTTGGGGGTGCCGGTCGTCCAGGTCGTGTCGAAGACGCGGCGCCGGCCCCAGATCGCGCCTTCGTAGTGGGTGACCACGAGCTGCCCCGCCCGGATCCTGCGCCCCTTGCCGCGGTGCAGCACCTTGGCCGCGAACCGGGCGGGCGGCGCGGTCGCCGGCACCGACAGCGCCGGTGGGCCGCTGTTCCGGGCGCCGCCGGAGACGCGCACGCCGGCCAGCGAGCCGCCGCGCGCCTCGACCGACACGCCCTTGGGGTGGGCGCCGAGGATGTCGACGACGTAGAGCAGCTCCTCGTCCGCGGCGATCCCCCGCGGCGGGTTGGCGCCGAAGCCGTCGCCCGGCGGGATGGCGGCGATCACCCTGCTGCCCACCCTGCGCCCCCGCAGAGCCCGCTCCAGCCCCGGCAGCAGGTGCCCCACCGGGAACGCGGCGGGGGTGCCCCGGGTGAAGCTGGAGTCGACCAGGCGGTTGTCCCTGCCGTTCCAGACGTGCGCGGTGTACTGGACGATCGCCACGTCGCCGGGGCGCAGCCGCTCGCCCTCGCCCGCGGCCGGCTCGTCGACCTGCAGCTCGTCCACCGGCTTGCCGGCGGGGAAGACGATCGTGGGCCGGGCGCCGAACGCGCCGCCCACTTTCAGGTCCATGCCGTCCGCGGCCTCGCCCGTGCAACCGGCCGGCGCGAGCAGCGCCGCGAGCAGCAGCGCGACGGTACGGCGGCGCATAGGGGACCTCCCGCGTGGCCCCGGCGGGGGGCTGCCGGGCCAGGCGATGCTACCGCGCCGCCACGCCACAGACCGGCAATCATGAGCAGTGCATGTTAAAATGAGGGATGCATGATTCCAACACGACGGCGAACCTGTTGGGCGCCACCGCGCTGGCCCTGACCGACGTGACGCTCGGCAACGTGACCCGCGCCGCCGGGGTGGCCGCCCGGGCGGCCACGGCGCTGGTCACGCTGTCCGCCAGTCCCGGCCTCAGCGTGTCGGAACTCGGCCGGCGAGTGGGACTGACGCAGTCGGCCGCCGCCCGGATGGTCGACACGCTCGAAGCCGACGGCCTGCTCAAACGCTCACCGCACCCCTTCAACAGTCACTGGGTCACCGTCTCGCTCACGGAGACGGGCTGGGCCACGACCCAGCACATCCTGGGAGCCCGGGCGACCCCGCTCAGCGGCGTGCTCGAATGCCTCGACGAAGGAGAGCAGCAGACCCTGTCATGCCTGCTCGTCAAGATCCTCACGCAGCTGTACAAGGACAACGGGAACGCACAGTACATCTGCCGGCTCTGCGACCGGGGCGCGTGTGCCACGGAGCATTCGACCTGCCCGGTCGGTGAAGCCGAGCGCCAGGACCGGCGACAGCCGGACTGACCGCACCACCCGAGGAGGTGCGCGGGACGACCGGCGCAGAAAAAGTGGCGGCGGGATGTCGAGAACCCGCGCGCGGCTCCGTCCCCGCAGTGAACACCGGCCACAATGGGCCGGACCGCACAGAGGAGAACATGATGGCCAAATACCTGCTGCTCAAGCACTACCGTGGCGCGCCGGCGGCGGTCAACGACGTGCCGATGGAGCAGTGGACGCCGGAGGAGCTCACGGCCCACCTGCAGTACATGCAGGACTTCGCCGCCCGGCTCGAGAGCACCGGCGAGTACGTCGACGGCCAGGCGCTCTCCCCGGAGGGCACGTTCGTCCGCTACGACGGCGAGGGCCGGCCGCCGGTCACCGACGGCCCGTTCGCGGAGACCAAGGACCTGATCGCCGGCTGGATGGTGATCGACGTCGAGACCTACGAGCGGGCGCTGGAGCTGGCCGGCGAGTTGTCCGCGGCTCCGGGTGCGGGTGGCAAGCCGATCCACGAGTGGCTGGAGGTGCGGCCCTTCATGCACGAGGCCCCCACGGTGACCGAGTGAACGAGTCGCTGCTGCGGGAGCTGGTGCCCGCGGTGATCGGTGTCCTCGTCCGTCGCGGAGCGGACTTCGCGGCGGCCGAGGACGCCGTGCAGGACGCCCTCGTCGAGGCCGTGCGCGTGTGGCCGGACGACCCGCCGCGCGACCCCAAGGGCTGGCTGGTCACCGCGGCCTGGCGCAAGTTCCTCGACGCCGCCCGCGCTGATTCCTCCCGGAGGAACCGCGAGGTGCGCGTCGAGGGCGAGCCCGTGCCCGGCCAGGCCGAGGCGGTGGACGACACGCTCCAGCTGTACTTCCTGTGCGCGCACCCGTCCCTGACGCCGGCTTCGGCCGTCGCGCTCACGCTGCGCGCGGTCGGCGGCCTGACCACGCGGCAGATCGCGCAGGCCTACCTCGTGCCCGAGGCGACCATGGCGCAGCGGATCAGCAGGGCCAAGCGCACCGTCTCGTCCGTCCGGTTCGACCAGCCCGGTGACGTCGCCACGGTGCTGCGCGTGCTCTACCTCGTCTTCAACGAGGGCTACTCCGGCGATGTCGACCTCGCCGCCGAGGCGATCCGGCTCACCCGCCTGCTGGCGGCCAGGACCCACCACGAGGAGGTCGCGGGCCTGCTCGCGCTCATGCTGCTCCACCACGCCCGGCGCCCGGCACGGACCGGCCCTGACGGCCGGCTCGTGCCCCTGGCCGAGCAGGACCGCGGCCTGTGGAACACCCGCCTGATCGCCGAGGGCGTCGACGTGCTCCAGGCGGCCCTCGCCCGCGACCGCCTGGGCGAGTTCCAGGCCCAGGCCGCCATCGCCGCGCTCCACGCCGACGCCAGGACGGCCGAGGAGACCGACTGGGTGCAGATCGTCGAGTGGTACGACGAACTGGTGCGCCTCACCGGCAGCCCGGTGGCCCGCCTCAACCGGGCCGTCGCGGTCGGCGAGGCCGACGGCTCGCGGGCCGGCCTGGCCGCCCTGGCGGAGCTCGACCCCGCCCTGCCCCGCCACGCCGCCGTCGCGGCGTACCTGCACGAGCGTGACGGTGACCCGGTGACCGCGGCACGGCTCTACGCCGAAGCCGCACGATCGGCGCCCAGCGTCCCCGAACGCGACCACCTCATGCGACAGGCCGCACGGCTCAACGCACGGCTGCGCGGTTGACGGCGAGCGCTCACGGGGCGCGCGGCTGACCGGCCGGGCGGCCCGGCGCGGTCAGCCGGGGGCGCTGCGTGCCTCCAGGCGGCCGATCGCCTGGGTGCCGGCGTTGCCGCGCAGGCCCGCGGCGTAGTGCCAGCCGTTCAGCGCGCCCGGCCGGGTGAAGTCGATCCGGCCCTGGGTCGTGGCCGTCATGATCTGGGACCAGCCCCAGCCCCGCCCCCGGTCGACCCAGGTGCTGATCGTGTTGCCGTCCAGGACGTACGCCCAGCGGTCGCCGGGTTCGAGCGGCGCAGTGGCGCAGCAGGCGCTGGTGAGCTTGCCGTCGATCCTGATGTCGACGCCGTGCCGGCCCTTGATCCCGGTCCAGGCCATGACGTAGTTGCGCTCGTCCTTGACCAGCCCGTTGAACAGGGCGTCCTGCCCCTTCCCCGTGCCCGCCCACTTGCCGTGGTCGACGATCACCACGGCCCGGGAGCTCTGCGGCCCTGAGCCATGGGCGACCAGCCCGTAGTAGGCGCCGGGACCCTGCGCCTGCAGGCTGCCCGCGCCGAAGGTCAACCGCGGCAGCGCCTCGCCCGCCGACGGCTGGTGAACCGTGTAGCCGGCGCTGGAGTCGGTGTCGAAGGTGTCGTCCACGCCGACCTCGGGGTAGGTCTCGGGGTCGAACGCCACCGTCGATCTGCTGATCGCCTGGATCGCGTGCTCACCCCAGCTCGCGGTGGCGGTGAAGTCCGCGGTCTGGCCGGTCAGCACGTCCGACTCCGCCCGTACGGCGTACGCGACGTGACGGGCCTGGCCGGGCTTCAGCGAGGCGATCGTGTCCGGCTCGGCGGCGGTCGCGGTCCAGCCCTCCGGGGCCGACATCCGCACCCGCACGTTCCGCGCCGTCTTGCCGGTGTCGTTGACCACGGAGACGATCGCCGTCCCGGTGCCGGATCCGGGCGCGATCGCGGCCGGAGCCTGGTACACCGAGAGCCGCGAGTCGACGGCCTTGAACCGCGGGCGTTCGTCGGGCACGGAGACCCGGCCGCCGGCCAGCGCAGGTGGCGTGCCGTGGCGGCCCGCACGCGCGCCGAAGATCGACAGCCCGCCGCCGTCGGAGGCGAAGCGCAGCGTGACGGTGCCCGCGTCGCCGAGTTGCCGCCCGGTGATCGGGACGGCGACGCGGTAGCCGTAGCGGTTGCCGAAGTCCCCCGCGAGGGAGCCACGCGAGCGACCGGCCAGCGCCGCCGGGCCGTGGGGATCGTCGGGCAGCTCGATCGGCGGCAGCGGGCTGCCGTTGACGGACACGGTGAGGCGGGTGGGGTGGCGGCGAGCGCCGGTCTTGTTGTTGGGGTCGTACCAGCCGCGTGCCTGGGCGGAGGCGACCTCCGCGACCAGGGTCGCGCCGCGCGCCCCGCGCGGCTTCTCGGGCACCTTGACCTCGTACTCGAAGTAGCCGCGGCCGTGACCGGTGACCCAGTCCGATCCGCCGGTGGTGTGGGCCTGGGCACCGCCGGTCCACTCCTGCGCCGTCACCTCGCCGGCGGGGAAGCCGGTCTCCCCGCCGGGGGCGTCAAAGGTGAGGTAGTTCTCGGCGAGGGCCCTGCCGCCGGCCTCGAGCCAGATCCACAGATGCCCGGCCCGCAGCCCGGCGGGTGCGGTGACCGACACGGTGCCGGCGTCGGTGACGGTGTACCGCGCGGGTGCGACCTCGCGCGAGCCGCCGCCGGCGTCGGCGATCCAGCGGCCCTCGTCGTCGTACCCGCCGATCTTCCAGCGCAGCCTCGCCCGGGAGAGGTCGTGGTCGCTGAAGTGGCTGACCTTGACCGGGACGTCGATCGTGCCGCCGCGTTCGACGGTCCGCGCCGACCTGCCCATCAAGGCGATCGCGTCGTCGCCCTGGAACATCTCGATGCCGCGGGCCCTGCCCTGGTGGTCGGTGAACTCCGGCTGGTACGGCTGCCGGTCGAAGGTGACCGGGCTGTGGACCTCCTGCTCGGTCTCGGCCAGTTGCACGCCGACGTAGCCGTTGAGCTTGGGGTAGGCGCGGAAGAGGCTCGCCGTGTGGGGGAACTGCCCGCCCCTGATGGCGAACTCGGAGTTGAGCCAGGGTTGCCCGCTCTGTGCTCCGTCGTTGAAGTTCCAGGTGGAACCCGGCTTGACCTGGGCGTCGAACCCGTCGAGGAGCTTCTTCCACTCGTCGTACGTGGCCAGGTAGTAGTGCCAGTCGTTGAGGTCGGTGTCGAGGTGGCCGTTCTGGCAGCAGGCGGAGTTGTCGACGACCAGCCGGGACGGGTCGAGGTCGTGCGCGATCCGCACCATTCTGCGGACATACGGGAACGCCTCCGCCGGGATCGGCTGCTGCCACGGCTCCTTGTTGATCCCCCACGACTCGTTGAAGATCGTCCAGATCACGATCGACGGATGGTTGTGATCGCGCTGGAACGTGGTGCGCAGCAGCCCTTCGAAGAGCCGTTCCGCCTCCTCACCCAGGGAGTGCCAGCCCGCGTTGGGCAGGTCGTACCAGATCATCAGCCCGAGCTTGTCCGCCCAGTGGTAGTAGGCCGGTTCGTTGACCTTGAGGTGGTTCCTGATGACGTTGAAGCCGAGCTTCTTGGCGTTCTTCAGGTCGAGCAGGATCGATCCGCGGCCCGGCTCTGCCTCGCTGCCGGTGCGCAGGTCGGGGCCGGCGCTCACCCCGGTGTAGGTGTACAGGCCCCACGGGTTGTAGCCCTGGTCGAGGACGCCGCGCACGTAGATCGGCCGGTTGTTGAGGTGGATGTACTGGTACTCGCCGGTGTGGCCGGGGGCCCATTCGCGCTCGATCGTACGCAGCCCGAAGGTCGTCCTGACGCCGTCGTCGTCTCCCAGCCGGACGTCGGCGGTGTACAGCGCCGGGTCGTCCGGCTCCCACAGGCGCGGGCGCTCGATCGGGATCCGCGCCGTGCCCCGGCCGTCGTCCAGCGGCACGGTGGCGGTGCCGACGACCTCGCCGCGGGGGTCCTTCACCCGTACGGTCGCGTTGTCCGCCGCGCCGTCGGCCGCGAGGTCGATCTTCGCGGCGGCCTCGGACGGCGTGCGTGACTCCGCCTCGAAGGTCAGCTCGGGGGTGATCCGGGTCCCGGTGAGCCGGGCGCCGTCGTAGGGTTCGATCCACACCGACTGCCAGATGCCGCCGACGTCGCTGAACCAGCCGGTGTTCTCGCCGTCGGGAACGCCCGTCTGCTTGCCCTGGGGGTACGGCGAACCGGGCGTCGTCGGGGGCGCGACCACCCGGATCGTCAGCGTGTGGGTCGAGCCGGGAGCCAGTTCGCCCAGCCCCGCGCTGATCTCGGTGTAGCCGTCGCCGGAGTAGGGCAGCACCGGCTCGCCGTCGAGCCAGACCGCCGCGCCCCAGTCGGCGGCCCCGATGCGGAGCCTGGTCTGCCTGCCGGAGAAGTCCTCGGGGACGGTGAAGGAGCGCCGGTACCACACCGTTCCGCGGTAGGAGGAGAAGGCGCTGCGGAAGATCTCCTTGGTCGCCAGCGTCTCCTCGCCCCAGGCCGCCATCGACTGGTAGCCGAACGGCACCCGGATCGCCCTGCCGAACGTGTGCCCGGGGTCGAACCAGCGCTCCCGCTCCCCGGCGTCTCCGGGATCGAAGTCGAACGACCAGGTGCCGTTCAGCGACATCCAGGCGCCGCCGGTGAACGGGCGCCGGTCGGCGTCGGGACGCGGATATTCCGCCCTGGCCGGCGCGGTGTCGCGCTCGAGCTTGAGGGTGACCGTACGGTCCGTGGTCGTGGAGGCGAAGGCGTACCCCTCCTTGGCCGCGACCACGAGGGCGCTGCCGTCCGGCACGCCGGTCAGGGTGAAGGTGCCGTCCTTCGCGGTCGTGGCGAACACCTCCGACCTGGAGGCGTGCACGGTGGCGCCTTCGACCGGCGCGCCGCCGTGATCCTCCACCACCCGGCCGCGTACTTCGATCGTCTTCCCCGCCGCGGCTTCGGCGACCGGGCCGCCCCCGCGGTCCGGCTCGGCGAGGGCCGGGATCCCCGGGCACAGCAGCGCCAGAACGCTGATCAGGGCGATGGTCAAGTTCCGGCGTGTCGTCGCGGCCGGGGCCGGCCCGCCCCGCCCGCCTGTGGCTCCAGACATCGAGGTCGCCGATCTACGTGGTGGGCGAAGCGGAGGACGTGGGGACCCGCTCGATGGCGGCCGGACGTTGTTGCGCCGCGCGGATCCGCGAGACGTCCAGCTTGCTCGTACGGTCGAAGCGGTAGACGCCGTTCTGTTCCTGGAAGACGTCCGTGAGCTGGGTGTAGCAGTAGCCGAACATCCGGGGGTCGTCCAGCAGGACCCCGACCAGCCCGGCGAAGCGCCGCTGGAGTTCCTCCTCGCTGGTGGGCCGTTCGCCGTACCCCCAGGAGCTCTCCCCGGGACGCACGTCCGGGTTCCACCAGATGCCCCCGAACTCGCTGCAGAAGTACGGCTGCCCGCGGTACGGCACCGACCAGGCCGTGCCGTCGCGGTCGGCGTTGACGTACGGCTCCCCCTCGGCCAGGCCGGCCATCAGCTTGCCGAACACCTCGGGATCCTGCTCGTAGCAGTGCGAGTCGTAGATGTCGGCGCCGGGAACCCGGTGCGCGTAGCCGGACGCGTCGAGCACCGGGCGGGTGGGGTCGGCCGCCTTGGTGGCGAGGTACATGCCCAGGGTGACGTCGTCGAGGACGGTGATCCGGTCGTGCAGCCGCTGCCAGGTCTCGTTGAGCGGGCACCAGCCGACGATGCTCGGGTGGGAGTAGTCGCGTTCGACCGCCTCCAGCCACTGGGTCACGAACGTCGCGGTGGGCTGCTGGTTGTCGCCGGCCGGCCCGCCGGTGTTCGCTCCCCAGTCGCCGAACTCGCCCCAGACCAGGAAGCCCGCCCGGTCGGCGTGGTACAGGTAGCGCTCCTCGAACACCTTCTGGTGCAGCCGGGCGCCGTTGAACCCGGCGGCCACGGCCAGCTCGATGTCGCGGCGCAGGGCCTCGTCCGTCGGCGCGGTCATGAGGCCGTCGGGATAGTAGCCCTGGTCGAGCACGAGCCGCTGGAAGCACGCCTCGCCGTTGAGCAGGACGGCGTGCCCGTCGATGGCGACCGAGCGGAGCCCGGCGTAACTCGCCGCGGTGTCGACCACGGCGCCGTCGCCGTCGAGCAGGTCGATGCGCAGGTCGTACAGGTGCGGGTCCTCGGGGCGCCACAGGCGTACCCGATCGTCCGGCAGCGGCAGCCACACCTCGGCGGACAGGTCGAGGTCGGCGCGCGCCCGCGCCTGCGCGAGCTCGCCGGCCTGGTCCGACACCGTCACCCGCACCTCGTGCCCGGCGCGGTTGTCCGACACCGGCACCGTGACGCGGAACGCGGACGCGGCGACGTTGGGCTTGATCCGCGGCCGGCCGAGGTGCGGGCCGGGCACGGGCTCGCACCACACCGTCTGCCAGATGCCGGTGGTGCGTCCGTAGCGCGCTCCGCGTCCCTCGTAGGTGGTCGCCTGCTTGCCGCGCGCCTGCGGCCCGCTGCGGGGATCGCGGGCACGCACGACCACGGTGTACGTGTGCGCCGGGTCGGCCGCGGCGGCCAGGTCGCAGGTGAACGGGGTGAACCCGCCCCGGTGCCGGCCGGCCTCGACGCCGTCGACCCACACCGTGGCGTCGTGATCCACCGCCTGGAAGTGCAGCAGCACCCGCTGCCCCGCCCACTCCTCCGGCACCTCGACGGTGCGGCGGTACCAGACGGCCGGGTGGAAGTCGGGGTCGCCGACGCCGGACAGCGGCGCCTCCGGGCAGAACGGCACGACGATCTCCCCGGCCAGGTCGCGGTCGAGCAGGCCGCGCTCCAGCCCGGAATCGCCGGGGTCCCTCTCGAACTGCCAGGTTCCGTTCAGGCACTGCCATGCGGCGCGGACGAACTGCGGGCGGGGATACTCCGGGCGGGGAACCACGGGGTTCTCGGGCACGATGCTCACTTTCTCGATGGGTGGGGATGTGCTCAGGACTTGACGGCGCCGGCGATGCCTTCGACGAAGTAGCGCTGCAGGGCGATGAACAGCGCGACGACCGGCAGCAGCGAGATCGTCGCCGCGGCGGCCATGCCCGACCAGTCGGTGGCGTTCTCGCCCACGAACGCGAGCATGCCGACGCTCACGGTGCGCAGGTCGGGCCGGGAGAAGGTGAAGACCAGCGGCAGGAAGAACGCGTTCCAGGTGTTCAGGAAGGTGAGCACGGTCACCGTGGCCGTCACCGGTTTGGCCAGCGGCAGCATGATGCGGAAGAAGACGGTCGCGAACCCGGCGCCGTCCATGAGCGCGGCCTCGGTGAGCTCCTTGGGGATGCCGCGGAAGTAGCCGATGTAGAGCAGGATCGCCGCCACGTGCGCGGCGCCCGACATCGCCAGGATCATGCCGGTCAGCGAGTTCAGCATGCCCAGCCGCTGGGCGAGGTCGACCAGCGGGATGATGGTGTAGCCGGCAGGCACGAACAGGGTGGCGATCAGGGTGCCCATGACGATCTTGCGTCCGCGGAACTCGTGGCGGGCGAGGACATAGCCCGCCATGGCGCACCTGACGACCACGACCACCACCGTGGCCACGGTGACGATCACGGTGTTGAGCAGGTATTTCCCGAACTGGGCGTCCCCCCACGCGCGCTCGTAGTTCTCCCACTGCGGGTTGCCCGGCAGCAGGTCGAGCCCCTGGGTGAACACCTCGGCCGACGTCTTCAGCGACGCGGCGACCATCCACAGGAACGGGTAGATCCAGATCAGGCAGCCGATGGCGAGCGCGGCGGCGGCCAGCCACCAGGGCAGCCGGCGCAGCGCCTTGGACAGGGTCATGCCGCCCCCCTGGCCTTGCGGGTGGCACGGACCGCGAGGAGCTGCAGCAGCCCGATGACGCAGACGAACAGGCCGAACAGGACGGCGGCCGCGCAGGCGTATCCGAGCCGGGGCACCGTCGCGGCGAAGGCCCACCGGTAGATGTAGACCTCGATCACCTCGGTCGAGTAGAACGGGCCTCCCCCGGTCATGGTCAGGACGAGGTCGAAGACCTGCAGCGAGGCCTCGATCGACAGCAGGGTGATGATGACCAGGAACGGTTTGAGCAGGGGCGTGGTGATGTGCCGCAAGGTGGCCAGCGCGCCGGCGCCGTCGAGGCGTGCCGCCTCGTACACCTCGTCGGGCACGGTCTGCAACGCGGCCAGCCAGTAGACCAGGGTGATCCCGAACCACTTCCACACGTAGACGGCGATCGTCGTGCCCAGCGCCGTGGACGACTGGCCGAGGAAGTCGACCCCGTCGGTCACCAGGCCGGCCTCGCGCAACGCGAGGTTCACCGGGCCGCTCGCCGGGTCGAAGACGAACTGCATGACCACGCCGACGATCGCCGTCGTGGTGACCACCGGCAGGAACAGCGCGGTGCGGAACACCTTGCGCAGCGGCATGCGGGGCGAGTTGAGGACGATCGCGACCAGCAGGGTGGTCAGCACCTGGAGCGGCACCGCGACGAGCATGAACGTCAAGGTCAGCCGGAACGAGCTCCAGAACATCGGGTCGGCGAGGACCTCGCGGTAGTTGGTCACGCCGATGAACGACGGGCTGGCGTCGAACCCGTTCCAGTCGGTGAGCGAGTAGACGTAGCTGCCGACGATCGGGTAGACGGTGAACGCGCCGTACAGCAGCACGGTCGGGGTCAGGAACAACCACACGTACGTGGTGGTGCGGGCGCGGCGCGGTTTCCGCGAACCGGCGGACGGGATGGCGAACGTCATGCGCCCGCTCCGGCGACGCCCGTGGTGCTCTGGTCGACCATCAGCCGCCAGGGCGCCTCCAGCTCGGCCGCCGGCTCCTGGTCACCCTCGACGCGCTGCAGCAGCCGGGTCACGGCGAGCTCGGCGATCTTCTTCTTGTCGGGCACGACGGTGGTCAGGGGCGGGGTGACGAACCGGCCCTCCTCGATGCCGTCGAACCCGACGACGGCGACGTCCTGCGGCACCCGCAGCCCTCGGGACAGCACGGCTCGCACCGCCCCGATCGCGAGCAGGTCGTTGTAGCAGAACACCGCGTCCGGCGGCTCGTCCATGTCGAGCAGGCGCTCCATCGCCTCCCGGCCATCCTGGCGCTGGTAGCGGCGGACCGTCGCGTGGATCTCGGGCAGCCCGGCCTCCTCCAGCGCCTGCACGTAACCGGCCGTCCGGTGCGCCGCCGTGTTGCCCATCGGACGTTCCACGTGCCCGATGGCGGCGATGCGGGTCCGGCCCAGCGAGACCAGATGCGCCGTGGCGGCCCGCGCCGCGGCTGTGTCGTCGATGGCGACGTGGTCGAAGCCCTCCACCCGTATCTCACCCAGCATCACCGCCGGGCAGTTGCCCGCCCAGCGCCGCAGCTCGTCCTCGGTCAGGCCGAGCGGGCTGAAGATGATCCCGTCGAACAGCGCCGACCGGTCCCGCCGCATCATGATCTGCCGCTCGCGTGCCGCCACGCCCTCGGTGCGGTCGAGAAGCACCGTGTATCCGCGCTCCTCGGCCTCATCCACCACGTGGGCGGCCAGCTCGGTGAAGTAGGGCACGTCCAGCGGCAGCACAAGGGCCAGCAGGTCGGAGCGCCCCCGGTTCAGGCTGCGCGCGGCGAGGTTGGGGCGGTAGTCGAGCTCCTCCAGGGCCCGCTGCACCTGGACGCGGGTCTCCTCGGACACGTAGGCGAAGTTGTTGACGACGTTGGAGACGGTCCGTACGGAGACTCCCGCCAGCCGCGCCACGTCACGTTGTGTCACCACAACCGTCCAACCTCCAGATCGGGAGCCGACTTTCAAGAGAGTCTTGCCGCGCGGCATGCCGCGTGGCAAGAATGACTTTGCCACGCGGCAACACTGCTTCACAAGACCTTTGAACCGCCGCGGGGTGGAAGGCAGGACCGATGAGCGCGATGACTCGGCGAGGGTTCCTCGCCGCGGCCGGCACCCTGGCCGCCGCGGCGGTGACCAGTGCGTGCGGCGGAGGCGGAGGCAGCGGCGGCGGCACCTCGCTGACCTGGTGGGACCACCAGAACCAGCTGCAGAAGGCGAAGGCGGACATCTTCGCCACCTATGCCAAGAGCCCCGGCGGCGTCCCCGTCCAGTACACGTACTACAACCCGTCGAAGATGGGCCAGGCACTGCAGCTGGCCAAGCAGAGCGACCAGCTGCCGGACATCCACTCCAACGCCGGGCTCAAGCTGCCCGCCGCCGCGCTCGTCGCCGCCGGATGGTCGCAGCCGCTGAACCTCAGCGAGGAGGCGACGGCCCGGGTCAAGGACTCGCTCGTCGAGGGCGTGCACGTCTTCGACGGCAAGATCTACGCCTTTCCGATCTTCAGCCACCAGGTCTACGTCGCCGTCAACTGGTTCAACACCGAGCTGGTCGGGCGCGCCGGGCTGGACCCGCAGGCGCCGCCGAAGACCTACGACGAGTTCCGCGCGGCGGCCCGAGCGGTGCAGCAGTCGGCCGGCGAGGGCACCTACGGCTGGGTGTGGAACATCGGCATGCCGGACCGGCTCGGCGAGCAGGTCCACGACCTGGCGCAGGCGGCCGGATTCGCCGGCGGGCAAGGAAGGTTGTACGAGAGCGGCGAGTACGCCTTCCACGCCGACGAATATCTCGACGTGATCGAGTTCCTGGTCTCGCTGCGCCAGGACAAGGTGCTGGTGCCGGGGTCCAACTCCTGGGTCGACGACGTGGCGCGGGCCCGGTGGACCGCGGGGCTGGCGGCGTACTATTTCGACGGCCCGTGGTGCCCCGGCGTGGCGCTGCAGGAGATGCCGGAGTTCGGGGAGAAGCTGGGCGTCGGGCCGATGCTCGTGCCCGACGCGGGCACCTCCGTGGCCACCTACCACGTGCCACAGCCGGGAGACTACTGGTTGTCACCGACGACCAAGCACGCCCAGGCGGCCAACACCCTGTTGAGCGACTACTTCGCCACCCCCGGCTACTCCCGCCGGGTCGCCGAGACCATGTCGCAGCCCCCGCGCGACATCGACGTCGTCGAGCAGTCCCAGGCGCACCCCGCCTACAAGAAGCTCATCGGCTGGTTCCGGGAGAGCGTCCACCTCGCCCCCGACCCGATCGCCGGCAACGCTGACATCCAGCAGGTGCAGATCGCGTCCAAGCCCGTGCGCCCCACCCTCGGCGACATCGTGCAGGGCGCGCTCACCGGCGACGTCACCGACGTCCGCGCGGCGCTGACCAGGTTGTCCAGCGACACCGCCAAGGACCGGGACCGCGCGATCGCGCAGGCCAAGAAGAAGGGCGCGAAGGTCAGCCTGGACGACTACGCCTTCCCCAACTGGAAACCGGGCAAGGACTACACCAGGCCGATGTACGACGAGCGCTGACGATGGAGAACGTTCCTGTGAAGCGACCGAACATCGTGCTGATCATGACCGACCAGCAGCGTGCCGGCTGGACGGCCGCGAGCGGATTCCCCCTGGACACCATGCCGTTCCTCGACGGGCTGATGGACACCGGCGTGCGGTTCAGGCGGGCGTACACCACCTCCCCGCTGTGCGTGCCCGCCCGGATCAGCCTGCTCACCGGGCGGTATCCGTCCGCGCACCGGGTCAGGCAGAACAGCGCCGCCCATCACGTGCTCCGCGGCGACGACCTGGTGGACGTGCTGCGTGAGTCCGGCTACGCGCTGCACCTGGCGGGCAAGACGCACTTCCACCGCAAGCCAGCCGATTTCGACACGTTCGCCGCCCCCTACTGGCACGAGCGCGGCCCGGCCGACGCGGCGACGCCCGAGCAGGAGGCGTTCGAGGAGTGGCTCGTCTCGCTCGACCACTCGGTCAGCCATGAGCCGGCGCCGTTCCCGCTGGAGTGCCAGTTCCCGCACCGGATCGTCACCGACGCGATCAGCGCGATCGACGAGACGCCCGCCGACCGGCCGTTCTTCACCTGGCTGTCGTTCCCGGAGCCGCACAACCCCTACCAGGTCCCCGAGCCGTACTTCAGCCTGTTCGCAGAGGACGAGGTGCCCGACCGGCAGTCCGGACCGGAAGGCGCCGAACGCAAGGGCGGCATGTACACGTGGCTGCGCCGGCTGACCGAGGAGAAACGGCCCGGCTACGACGCAGAATGGCGGCGCTACCGCGCCAACTACTGCGGCATGCTCCGGCTCATCGACGACCAGTTGCGCCGGTTCTTCACGCACCTGCGCGAGACCGGGCGGGACGCGGACACGCTGGTGTTCTTCGTCGCCGACCACGGCGACTACACCGGCGACTACGGCCTGCAGCGCAAGGGCGCGGGCATGCCGGAGTGCCTGATGCGCATCCCGTTCGCCGTGGCCGGGCCGGGCGTGCGGCCCATGGTGAACGGCACCGACTTCGTCTCGCTCGCCGACCTGTTCCCGACGGTCTGCGACGCCCTCGACGTCGAGATCCCACCCGGTGTCCAGGGCCGCAGCCTGTGGCCCATGCTCACCGGGGAGCCCTACCCGGCCGAGGAGTTCGCGAGCGGCTACGGGGAACGCGGGTTCGGCGGGCTGGCGTACACCGTCGACGAGCGCCCCCCGTTGCACTTCCCCTACGAAGGGCGCACCTTCGACGAGCTCAACACCGTCACCCAGTCCGGGACGACGGTGATGCTCCGGCGCGCGCGATGGAAGCTGCTGCTGGACGAGCGCGGGACCGGCGAGCTCTACGACCTGGACGCCGACCCCGCCGAGCTGGACAACCGCTACGACGACCCGGCGCTCGCCGAGGTCCGCGCCGACCTCACCACCGATCTCGCACGCTGGATGATCCGCGTCAGGGACGACCTGCCCCAGGCGGTCTACACGCTCAAACGCTCACCGCGCAACTGGAGTCAGGCATAGCCGGGCTCACGTCCGGGCGCGTCTGCCGGGGAGGACGTCGATCACCGCCGCGAACGTGAAACCCGCAACGCGCGCAGATGAGGCCGGGCGACATGCAGCCGGCCCTGGCCCACAGCGCCGGACGGACGCCTGCCGATCACGCGAGTCCGTCCGGCGCCGTGGTGCCGATCAGTAGGCGCCCAGGACGTCCACCACGAACACCAGGGTGCTCTTCGCGGGGATGCCCTGCTGCTCCTGGTCGCCGTAGCCGAGGTCCGGCGGGATGCTCATCACGACCCGGCTGCCGACCGGCACCCCGACCAGACCCTCCTGCCAGCCCTTGATCACCTGGCCGAGCGGGAACTCGGCCGGCTGGCCGCGATCCCAGCTGGAGTCGAACTTCTTGTCGGTGCCCCAGATCTTGCCCGTGTAGTGGACGGCGAGCGTCTGGTTGGCCTTCACCTTCTCGCCGGTGCCCTTGATGACCGTCTTGACCTCGAGCTTCGCCGGCGGCTTGGCGTCGGTCTTCGTGGTCAGCTCCGGAGCCTTCTCGCCGCCGGGATTGCCGACCTTGACGCCCTTGATGCTGTCGCCGACCTCCTTGCCCTTGGCCGCCTTGAGCGGTGGCGGCTGGGTGCCGACCACGTCGAACACGAACACCTTGGTCGGCTGGGCAGGCGCCGCCTGCTGCTGGGGAGCGGCGTCGTTGGCCAGCACGGCCAGCAGCCGGCCGCCCTTCTTCACCTTGGTGAAGCCCTCCTGCAGGACCTTCGGCAGCTGCTCGTTGACCGGGATGGCCTCGGGCGCCTTGGTGTCGTAGGAGGAGCCCTGCACGGCGTTGCCCTGGCCGTCCCAGTTGTAGACGGTCAGGTTGACGACCACCCGGTCGCCCGCCTTGATGGCGTCGCCGTCGCCGGGATGGATCACCTTGTACGACGACGTGGTGGCGGGCGAGCCGGACGGGAAGGTCACCGTGGGCTTGGCCCCCACGTTGCCCGCGACCCCCACCTTGGTTCCGTCGGCCGGCGCGGCGCCGGAGGTGGCGCCGGCGCTGGACGTGGCGCCGGAGTTCGCGCCGTCATCGGAGCCGCACGCGGCGGCGAACAAGAGCAAAGGCACGGCGGCCGAAACGGCCAGAGCGCGGCGCATGAATGTCCCTCGGAAAAGACGTCAGATTCGCGTCACACTACCCGACATTCAGGTAGGGCCGGGGTAAACGCGACACCACGCTCTGGCACGGGTCACATGCCGGCGATGAGCTTGTCGACCCGCTCGTCCACGCTGCGGAACGGGTCCTTGCACAACACCGTGCGCTGCGCCTGATCGTTGAGCTTGAGATGCACCCAGTCGACGGTGAAGTCGCGCCGCTTCTCCTGCGCCTTGCGGATGAACTCACCGCGCAACCGCGCCCGCGTCGTCTGCGGCGGCACCGACTTGGCCTCGAAGATCTTCAGGTCCGACGCCACCCGCTCCACCGACCCGCGCTTCTGCAGCAGGTAGAACAGGCCGCGCTTGCGGTGCACGTCGTGATAGGCCAGGTCGAGCTGCGCCACCCGCGGCGAGGACAGCGGCAGGTCGTACTTCTTCCTGTAGCGCTCGATCAGCTGGTATTTCGTCACCCAGTCGATCTCCCGCGAAACCAGGTCAAGGTTGCCGGTGTCGACCGCGTGCAGCGTGCGCTCCCACAGCTCCAGCACCCGGTGGGCGATGGCGTCGCCGCCGCGGCGGTCGACGAAGTCCTTCGCCTTCGAGAGGTATTCCTGCTGGATCTCCAGGCTGGAGGCCTCCCGGCCGTTGGCCAGACGCACCCTGCGCCTGCCCGTCATGTCGTGAGAGACCTCGCGGATCGCCCTGATCGGGTTTTCCAGCGACAGATCACGCATCACCGTGCCCGACTCGATCATGCGCAGCACCAGGTCGGTGGCGCCGACCTTGAGCAACATCGTGGTCTCGCTCATGTTGGAGTCGCCCACGATGACGTGCAGGCGGCGGAACCGCTCGGCGTCGGCATGCGGCTCGTCGCGGGTGTTGATGATGGGCCTCGACCGGGTGGTGGCGCTGGAGACGCCCTCCCAGATGTGCTCGGCCCGCTGCGAGACGCAGTAGACGGCGCCGCGTGGCGTCTGCAGCACCTTGCCGGCCCCGCACACGATCTGCCGCGTCACCAGGAACGGGATGAGCACGTCGGCCAGCCGCCCGAACTCCCCGTGCCTGCCCACGAGATAGTTCTCGTGGCAGCCGTAGGAGTTGCCGGCCGAGTCGGTGTTGTTCTTGAACAGATAGATGTCACCGGCGATGCCCTCTTCGCGCAGCCGTTTCTCGGCGTCCACGAGCAGGCCCTCGAGAATGCGCTCGCCCGCCTTGTCATGGGTGACGAGCTCGATGACGTTGTCACACTCAGGTGTTGCGTACTCAGGGTGGCTGCCCACGTCGAGGTAGAGACGTGCGCCGTTGCGGAGGAAGACGTTGCTCGATCGGCCCCAGGACACGACCCGCCGGAACAAGTAGCGCGCGACCTCGTCGGGCGACAACCTGCGCTGCCCCCTGAACGTGCAGGTCACGCCGTACTCGTTCTCCAGCCCGAAGATGCGACGATCCATCACCTCACACTATGCCCACGGATCGGCATGCGGGAGAGATCTTCGCAGGTGTTTTCGCGTACCCGCCCCATCGGGTGCCCTGTTGACCGGGCGTTTACGGGCGTTCGTCCCGCGCCCGCCCCCTCGGGGCGCGGGTCACACGGCGCGGGTCAAGGGGTGTAGATCTCCTGCACCTTGACGATGCGCCCCTTGTAGACGGTGATCAACGCGGGGTGCGGGCGAGCGCCGTGCCGCTTGACAAGTGTGGCCCTGGAGCAGCGCTTCGCGCCGAGCCCGGTCTTCCTGCTGACCGTCATGCCCGACATCGCGGACTTGCACCCGTACGCCGACAGGAACACCACGTTCTTCGCGATCGGCGAGGCGTACGCGCCGACGTTCCCCTCGCGCGGACCGACGAACAGCCCCTCGGTGTGGGTGCCCTTCTTCCACTTGATGGGCTCGTACTCGGCCACACCGCCGCGCACGTGGGTGATCCGGCCGCGCAGAATGCCGTTGTGGCGGGAGTGGATCCCCTTGGTGAAATCGTGCCCCGGGTCGGCCTGGAAGGTCGTGCCGAAGGTCTTGGGCGCTTTGTACTTCGGGTAGGCGGCCGCGTCGGCGGCGCCGCCGGTTACCAGCACCACAGCCCCGGCCGCCCCGGCCACGAGGATGCCGCGCAGGGAAGTGTTCATGGAACCTGAGATCTTCGACGACCCTCCGAAGTTCACCCGAACCATTGTGAAACAGATCACACTCCAAGGGGGCCACCCTGAGCCATGAACGCCACCCCGCACCACGAACGCCGAGCTGCCGCAGACATGGGCCCGCACCGCAAACTCCGACCGCACACGCGGCGGTGACTGCCGCGAGCCACCGGGCGGCGGCCGGGACCGCGACGGGGCGCGCGGCGCGGCCAGAGAAGCCGCCGGACGCCCGGCCCGGCCGCAGGACACCACCCGATACCCGGCCACAGGGAGCCACCGGGTGTCCGGAGGCTGCGGCGGCGGGGACCACCCGTGGCAGGTCCCCGCGGGAAACCGCGCCTACAGCGGCGAGGAGCCGTCGTCCACGTCGCCGTCCGGACCCGTGGGCGGCGGCGTGTCCTTGCCCTCGCCGGCGGGAGGCGTGGGCTTGGAGGCCGGTGGGGTGGTCGTCTGGGCGAGCAGCCGCTCCAGCCGCGCCCCCGTCAGCCGGAGGAACTTGCGGTGCTCGCGGTTGCGGTCGAGCACCGCCACCTCCAGCTGCGCCACCGGCGGCCGCTCGCCACCCGGCTCGGTGAGCGCCGTCAGTGCCACCTCCAGCGCGTCGGCCAGCGACATCGACTCGCGGTAGCGCTCCTTCAGCCGGGTCCCCACCGCCTCGGCCTGGCCACCCATCGCCGCGAAGCCGTGCTCGTCGAAGACGGACCCGTCGAACGTCAGCCGGTAGATCGCGTCGCCGTCTTTGGTCTCGCCCACCTCGGCGACGACGACCTCCACCTCGAGCGATTTGATCGACTCGGTGAAGATGCGGCCCAGGTTGGAGGCGTAGAGGTTGGCCAGGCCGCGTCCGGTCACGTCGGAGCGGTCGTAGGTGTAGCCGTTGATGTCGGCGTAGCGGATGCCGCCGAGCCGCAGCTCCTCGAACTCGTTGTAGCGCCCGACGGCGGCGAACCCGATGCGGTCGTAGATCTCGCTGATCTTGTGCAGCGCCCGCGACGGGTTGGGCGCCACGAACAGAATGCCGTCGACGTACTGGAGCACGACGACGGACCGGCCCCGCGCGATGCCCTTGCGCGCGTAGTCGGCCTTGTCCCGCATGATCTGCTCAGGGGACGCATATCCAAAAGGCATGGACACGTGCGGTGGTCCTTTCTAGCGCAGCGGGGCGATGGGGCCGTCGGGCGAGATCAGGCGGGCTTCGAGCATCTGCTCCACGTACGAGGAGACCTGCTCGTCGGTCAGCCGGCGGAAACCGTCGGCGTCGATGACCGCGACGACCGGCCAGATCTTCCTGCTCACGTCGGGCCCGCCGGTGGCCGAGTCGTCGTCGGCCGCGTCGTAGAGGGCCTGGATGAGGGTCATCACCATGTCGTCGGAGGAGGCGCCGTCGCGGTAGAGCTTCTTCAGCGACCCGCGAGCGAAGATCGAACCGGACCCGATCGCGTCGAACCGCTCGCGCTCGTAGGGGCCGCCCGCGACGTCGTAGCTGAAGATGCGGCCTTCGTCCTTGTCAGGGTCGTAGGCGGCGAACAGCGGCACCACCACCAGCCCCTGCATCGCCATGGCGAGGTTGCCCCTGATCATGGTCGCCAGCCGGTTGGCCTTGCCGGCCACCGACATCGTGCGGCCCTCGAGCTTCTCGTAGTGCTCCAGCTCGACGCGGTAGAGGCGGGCGAACTCGAGGCCCGTGCTGGCCGTGCCGGCGATGCCCATGCACGAGTAGTCGTCGGCGCGGAACACCTTCTCCACGTCGCGCTGGGAGATGATGTTGCCCGACGTCGCCCGCCGGTCGCCGGCCATGATCACGCCGTCGGCGAAGGTGGCGGCCACGATCGTGGTCGCGTGCGGGACCTGATCGCCGATCGGGGTGGCCAGAACCTCATCCCGCTGTGGCAGCAACTCGGGCGCATATGAACTGACAAACTCCGAGAACGACGAGTTTCCCGTGTTCCGGAAAAGATGGTTCACCAAGCCGACGGGCAGATCCCTGTGCGATGCCACGCGACTCCCTCCAAACGTCAGTGTTCCTAGGGCGACCCTACTCATGTTGGGTTGCTGTCTGCACTTCCCACGATCAGCTCACGGCGAACCATTGTGCGCGGGCCCCACCGCCGCCCCCGTGGAAACCCCCAAACCAGACACCACGCCGCGAACAGCACGCTCCCCGTCCGGGGCCCGTCACGAACCCACCGGCCATACTGGACACCATGGCCACCAGGTCCGCCCGGGACTGGATCCTGCACGTCGACCTCGATCAGTTCATCGCCGCGGTCGAGCTGCTCCGCCATCCCGAGCTCCGCGGCAGACCCGTCGTCGTGGGCGGCACCGGTGATCCCAGCCGCCCCCGCACCGTGGCCGCCACCGCGACCTACGAAGCCCGCGCTTACGGCATCCGTTCCGGCATGCCGCTGCGCACGGCGTACAAACGATGCCCGGAAGCGATCTTCCTGCCCAGCGACCCGCCCGCCTACGAGGCCGCCTCACAAGAGGTCATGGCCGTCCTCCGCGAGTTTCCCGTGCGCGTGGAGATCTGGGGTTGGGACGAGGCCTTCGTCGGCGCCACCACCGACGACCCCGAGGCACTCGCCGCCGGCCTCCAGGAGGCCGTACGCGCCCGCACCCGGCTGACCTGCTCCGTCGGCATCGGCGACAACAAACACCAGGCCAAGCTCGCCTCGGCCTTCGCCAAGCCGGCTGGCGTGCACCGGCTCACCGGCGACAACTGGGCCGAGACCATGAACCACCGCTCCACCGACGCGCTCTGGGGCATCGGTGCCAAGACCGCCAGAAAGCTCGCCGCCCACGGCCTGCACACCGTCGCCCAGCTCGCCGCCGCCGACCCCGCCGATCTCGCCCGCCATTTCGGACCCACCAACGGCCCGTGGTATCGCTATCTCGCCCTCGGCAAGGGCGAGGCCGAGGTCGTCACCACACCCTGGATCGCCCGCGGTCACAGCCGCGAAACGACTTTCGAGCACGATCTCACCGACAAGGACGGCATCGCCCACCACATCACGAACCTCGCCGGGCGCGTGGCGCGGGACACCATCGACGCCGGCCGCGAGGCGACCCGCGTCACCGTCAAGGTGCGCTACACGCCTTTCCTCACCCGCACCCGCCAGGCCAAGCTCCCCGCCGCCACGGCCGACCCGGCGGCCATCACCCGGGCGGCCCTCGCCGTCCTCGGCCGCTTCGATCTCGACCGCCCCGTCCGCCTACTCGGCGTCGCGGTCGACTATGCCATGCCCGACGACCAACCCACCCTCGACCACCTGGACTAGAGATCAGCCGGGAGCCCGGCCCTTCGCCGGCTCCCCATGCCCCGCGGAAAGAAACGGCGCTGAGCCCGCCCTCGTGGGCGAGCATGCGCGCGACGTCGTCCTGGTGATGCCGTAACGGCAGGCGAACGGATGGTTTCGGAGGAAGATCCCGCCGACGCGCGCTCGCCCATCGGGCCCGCGCTAGATGGGCCCGGACCAGGTGATGGCCGTGGCCTCACCGCGGTCCGGGCAGGTCAGTCGGTCCGGCGTTCCCACCCGAATCATCCCTTTAGTTGATATTTGCCCTACTCCCCGCCCTTTTGGACGTAGCTACGCACGAACTCCTCTGCGTTCTCTTCGAGAACTTCGTCTATCTCATCCAGAATCGAGTCGACATCGTCCGTGAGCTTCTCCTGCCGCTCCTGAACGTCCGGCGCCGCCGAGGCCTCGGTCTCCTCGACTTCGGACTCGCGCCGACCGGTCTGCTTCTGGCCGCCGGTGTCCTTGGTTGCCATGTCCTACCTCCGTCTGGGGGACTGCCTCTCCTGCATATCTTCCCCGAACCGGGCGACATTTCGCGCCGATCACCCAGCGATCTTGCGAGGTTGACCAGATAGTCGAGCTATCCAATAATGTAACCCCTGTACGCACAGGAGGTTGCGATGTCCCCTTCGTCCCTGAGCACTGCCGGTGTGCTCCTCATCACAGTTCCCCTGGTCGCCTTCGGCGGTGTCTCGTTGTTGTCGTTCCTGATGCGGAACGTTCCAGGCTACCTCGACAATCCGGTGCGCCGCGGCCTGTGGCGGGCGGGTCACGCTCACGCGGGCGTGCTGGTGCTCTTCGCCCTGGTGGCGATGGTGTACGTGGATCAGGCGAGCCTGCCGGAAGGTGCCAAGGCCGTGGTGCGCACGCTGATCGTGGCCGCGCCGATCCTGATGCCGCTGGGGTTCTTCCTGTCGGTGGTGCGTCCGAGCGACACCAAGCCGAGCAGGCTGATCTGGCTGACCGTGGCGGGCGGCGTGAGCCTGGCGGCGGGCACGCTGACGCTCGGCGTGAGCCTGCTGTGAGGCGGCGCCGCGCGCGGTGTGTGGTCGGTCGCCGCCGTACGTGCGGCCACCAGCGGGTGGTCGGTCGCCGCCGCGGACGCGCCACCAGCGGGTGGTCAGTCGCCGCCGGTGAGCGCGGCCACCAGGTCGGCGGCGGTGCGGCAGCGGTCGAAGAGCCCTCCGACGTGGGCCTTGGTGCCGCGCAGCGGCTCGAGGGTCGGCACGCGCTGCAGTGACTCCCTGCCGGGGATGTCGAAGATGACGGAGTCCCAGGAGGCCGCGGCGACGGCCTCGCTGTACTGGCTCAGGCACCGGCCGCGGAAGTAGGCGCGGGTGTCGGTGGGCGGGTGTTCGACGGCACGCTGGACCTCTTCCTCGCTGACGAGGCGCTGCATGCGTCCGCGGGCGACGAGGCGGTTGTAGAGGCCCCGGTCGGGGCGGATGTCGGAATATTGCAGGTCGACGAGCTGGAGCCGGGGGTGAGACCAGGCCAGGCCGTCACGGCTGCGATAGCCCTCGAGGAGTTCGAGCTTGGCGACCCAGTCGAGCTCGCGGGCGAGCTGCATCGGATCTTCCGCGAGGCGGGTGAGCACGGACTCCCAGCGGTCGAGGATGTCCTTGTTCATCTCGTCGTGGGCGGTGCCGCGTTCCTCGACGTATTTGCGGGCCTGCTCGAGATATTCCATCTGGAGCTGGATGGCGGTGAGCTTGCGCCCGTCGCGCATGGGGATCTCGTAGCGGCAGGCGGGGTCGTGGGAGACGGCCCGCAGGGCCTGCACGGGGTTGTCGACGGCGAGGTCGCGGGTGAGAAAGCCGTCCTCGATCATGGCGAGGACGAGCGCGGTGGACCCGAGCTTGAGATAGGTCGAGATCTCCGACATGTTGGCGTCGCCGATGATGACGTGCAGCCTGCGGTATTTCTCGGGGTCGGCGTGCGGTTCGTCACGGGTGTTAATGATGGGCCGCTTGAGCGTGGTCTCGAGCCCGACCTCGACCTCGAAGAAGTCGGCCCGCTGGCTGATCTGGAACCCTTCGCCGCGGGAGTCCTGGCCGATGCCGACCTTGCCGGCGCCGACGACGACCTGACGGGAGACGAAGAACGGGGTGAGGTGCCGGACGATGTCGGCGAAGGGGGTGGCGCGCCGCATCAGGTAGTTCTCGTGGCAACCGTAGGAGGCGCCTTTGGCGTCGGTGTTGTTCTTGTAGAGCTGGATGGGGGCGTTGGAGGGGATGGCGGAGGCTCGGGTTGCCGCGTCGTACATGACTCGCTCGCCCGCTTTGTCCCAGATGACGGCGGCCCGTGGGTTGGTGCACTCGGGCGCGCTGTACTCGGGGTGGGCGTGGTCGACGTAGAGCCGGGCGCCGTTGGTGAGGATGACGTTGGCCAGGCCGAGGTCCTCGTCGGTGAGCTGGGTGGGGTCGGCCACCTCCCGGGCAAGGTCGAACCCGCGCGCGTCGCGCAGCGGGTTTTCCTCCTCGAAGTCCCACCGTGCCCTGCGCGCGCGGGCCGCCGAGGCGGCCAGGTAGGCGTTCACGACCTGTGAGGAGGTCACCATCGCGTTGGCGCCTGGCTGACCAGGTACGGAGATGCCGTACTCGGTCTCAATGCCCATCACCCGACGCACCGTCATGCAACACCCTCTGTTCGTCCGGGTCTGTCTATCCGCCGTTTATATGCCCGAGCCTATGCCCTTCACAGTGCCCCAAGGCCAAAAGGTTATGGCACCGACGCCTTTTCAACCTGTACGGCGGGAGCTGACGTGCTTTGCGGTGTCTTACGCGGCTTGAGAAGTCGCTGGATAGGACGTTCGGCAAAGGCATGGACAAGGTAGGACAGCAGAATCGCGACCAGCGTCGCGGTGACGGCGACCGCCCAGGCGGGCAGGTCCTCGACGAGCACGGGGATGAGGGCCACCGCGACCACGCCATGGAAAAGGTAAAGCGGGTACGTGACCCCGCCGAGCGCGGTGAGCGTCTTCGACGGCCTGAGCCTGAGCAGGCCGAGGGCGACCAGGGCCATCACGGTGAAGATCAGCGTGATGGTGATGATGACGCTGACGTCGGTGACGGGCATGTTCTTGAAGCCCGCGGCCTCGACACGGCTGTGCACACGCCCGAGCGCGGCGTTGACCGACAGGCCGTACCCGCCGGCCACGTACAACCAGGGCAGCCAGGCGCTGCCGTGTTTGTGAATGAGGTACAGGGACATGCCGGCCACGAAATAGGGGGCGTACCGCGGCATGACGATCTCGTCGAGCAGGTCGTTGCCGAGCAGCTCCGCGCCGAGCGCGGCGACCAGCCAGACGCCCGCGAAGACCAGCACGCGCCGGTACGTCACGCCGATGATCAAGAGGACGGCCATCAGCAGGTAGAAGCGGAGCTCGGCCCAGAGCGACCAGTAGACGCCGCTGGCGTCGGTGACCTTGAACAGCCGCTGGAGCATGGTGGCGTTCACCAGGTATTCGCCTGGAGAAAGTTTTGGGTTGAGCGCCTTGGCGCCGGTGATCGCGTAGAGGGCGGCGACCGCGCCGAGACTGAGCCAGTACGCGGGATAGAGACGCACGAACCGGGACCGGGCGAAGCCGCCGAGCCCTCGGCCCCAGACGGTCATCAGGATGACGAACCCGCTGATGATGAAGAACAGCTCCACGCCGAGGATGCCTAACCCCGCGATGGGTGCCAGCGCCGGGAACAACTCGGCGGGCCTGTCCCCCCAGACGGAGGCGTACGCGACCAGATAGTGGAAGGCGACGACGGCGAGGGCGGCGATGAATCGCAGGAGGTCGAGCTCGGCCAACCGGCCGTCCCCCCGGACATGCTTCGGCCGGTTGGGTGAGTGCACGCCCCTTTGACGTAGATGTCGATCATTTTGGTTCCACAGGTCCCTCGGTTCCCACGAGCAACACGCGTGAGCGCTCGTCAACGCCGAGCGCACGCCGGGAGGCGTCGCTCAGTTCGAGCAGCCCGGCGGCTCCGGCGGCGCCGCACGGCGACAAGGCCACGCCGTGCCCGGACAGGAGCCGGACCGCGGCGTCCGCCTCCTCGTCGGTGATCGTCATGTAGAGGTCGGCGAGGTGGGACAGGAGGCGATGGGCGATGAGGGAGGGTTCGAGGCAGTCGAGCCGGCCGAGCGTGGTGTGTCCGCCGCTGATGCGGACGGGCTTGCCGGCGCGGGCGCTTTCGAGCAGGCAGGGCGCGCCCTCGGGCTCGACGACGATCATTTTGGGCTGCTCACCCCAGCGGTCCCGTACGTATCCGGCCGCGGCCGCGGCCAGCCCGCCCACCCCCGCCTGCACGAACACGTGCGTGGGCGCGCCGGGGCCCTCCTCCGGGCCGTCTCCAGCGGGCCCAGCCGCGGAAGAGGGCTCGCCGAGGCCGGAGAGTTCGTCGAACAGGACCGTGTAGCCGCGCATGACGTCGAGCGGGACCGCGGTGTAGCCCTCCCACGAACTGTCGGAGACCAGCCGCCACCCCTGCTCCTCGGCCGTGCGGAGCGCGGCGGCCATACTGTCGTCGTAGTGCCGGCCGCTGCGCCGCACCTCCGCGCCGAGGGCGCGCAGCCGCCGCTCGAACGCCTCAGGAACGTCCTCGCTCAGGTACACCACGCACGGCACGCCTGCCTCCGCGGCTCCCGCGGCGACGGAGATGCCGTGGTTGCCGGCGCTGGCGCACACGAAGGGCGGGCCTCCTGGCTCGCGTTCGGCCATCAGGCGCACGGCGTAGGCGCCGCCGAGCGCCTTGAAGCTGCCCAGCCCCATGCGCAGGCTCTCGTCCTTGATGTGCACGGCGTACACACCCGCCAACCCGCGGAGGGTGTGGACGGGCGTGGGCCGGTAGCCGCGGTGCCCGGCGAAGCGGGCGCGGGCCTGGCGGGCGTGCTCGACTCCGATGAGCGCGCGGTCCTGCGCGGTGTACGGGCCGCGGCCGGGGTTGAGGTACTCCATGATCGCCATGCTAGGCGCGGCCGGCGCCTTCCCCGGCGGGCGACCCGCCACGGACGCGGCCCCAGGCGTGCCGCAACCCCCGGCGGCGACCCCGTCGGCATCCCCGGCCTGGACGACGGCCCTCGACGACGGCCCTCGACGACGGCCCTGGAAGGCAGACCCGGGCAACGGTCCCGGAAGGCGGTCATGGAAGGGCGGAGGTGGTCGACGGCCGCCGCCGGGGCGGACGTGGACGGCTCGGTCGTGGGTGAGGAAGGCGCCGGCGATGCCGCCGGGCCCCGTGAGCGGTCGTCCGCCTTCGTCCGCGATGGGCTTCTGTCCGCAGGCGCGGGAGGGCCGCGCGGTCTCCCGCGCGGCCCTCCCGATCAAGGGGTGTTACAGGTACTGGCCGGTGTTGGCGACGGTGTCGATGGACCGGCCGGCTTCGGTGCCCTGCTTGCCGGAGACGAGCGTGCGGATGTAGACGATCCGCTCGCCCTTCTTGCCGGAGATGCGGGCCCAGTCGTCGGGGTTGGTGGTGTTGGGCAGGTCTTCGTTCTCGGAGAACTCGTCCACGCAGGCCGTGAGCAGGTGCTGCACCCGCAGGCCCTTCTGGCCGGATTCGAGGAACTGCTTGATGGCCATCTTCTTGCCCCGGTCGACGATGTTCTGGATCATCGCGCCGGAGTTGAAGTCCTTGAAGTAGAGGACCTCCTTGTCGCCGTTGGCGTAGGTCACCTCGAGGAAGCGGTTCTCCTCGCTCTCGGTGTACATGCGCTCGACGACGCTCTGGATCATGCCCTGGATGGTGGCCTCACGGGAGCCGGAGTGCTCCGTCAGGTCATCGGGATGCAGAGGCAGGTCAGAGATGAGGTATTTCGAGAAGATATCCTTGGCCGCCTCGGCGTCCGGCCGCTCGATCTTGATCTTGACGTCCAGGCGGCCGGGCCGCAGGATCGCCGGGTCGATCATGTCCTCGCGGTTGGAGGCGCCGATGACGATGACGTTCTCGAGCCCCTCGACGCCGTCGATCTCCGACAGCAGCTGAGGAACGATGGTGTTCTCGACGTCGGAGGACACGCCCGAGCCTCGGGTGCGGAAGATCGAGTCCATCTCGTCGAAGAACACGATCACCGGGGTGCCCTCTGAGGCCTTCTCGCGGGCTCGCTGGAAGACCAGGCGGATGTGCCGCTCGGTCTCACCGACGTACTTGTTGAGCAGCTCCGGGCCCTTGATGTTGAGGAAGAAGCTCTTGCCGGACTGGCCGGTCTTCTCCGCGACCTGCTTGGCCAGGGAGTTGGCGACGGCCTTGGCGATGAGCGTCTTGCCGCAACCGGGCGGGCCGTACAGCAGCACGCCCTTCGGGGGACGGAGTTTGTGCTCGCGGAACAGGTCGGCGTGCAGGTAGGGCAGCTCGATCGCGTCCCTGATCTGCTCGATCTGCCGCATGAGACCGCCGATCTCCTCGTAGGAGATGTCGGGGACCTCTTCGAGCACGAGCTCTTCGACTTCGGACTTGGGTATGCGCTCGTAGACGTAGCCGGAGCGAGGTTCGAGCAGGAGCGAGTCGCCCGCCCTGATGGGCTGGCCGACCAGCGACTCGGCCAGTCGCACGACGCGCTCTTCGTCGGCGTGCGAGATGACCAGGGCCCGCTGTCCCTCGTCGAGCAGTTCTTTGAGCATCACGATCTCGCCGACCTCTTCGTAGCCGAGGGCTTCGACCACGTTGAGCGCCTCGTTGAGCATGACCTCCTGGCCACGCCGCAGCGAAGCGACGTCGACGGCGGGGCTGACGTTCACCCGGAGCTTGCGACCTCCGGTGAACACCTCGATCGTGCCGTCTTCTCGGGCCTCCAGGAAGGTGCCGAAGCCGGATGGCGGCTGCGCCAGCCGGTCGACCTCCTCCTTGAGGGCGACGATCTGGTCCCTGGCCTCCTTGAGTGTGGCCACCAGGCGTTCGTTCTGGCCGGTCACGGCCGCCAGATTGGCCTGTGCCTCATGGAGACGCTCTTCGAGGACTCTGGCCTGACGGGGTGACTCGGCCAGCTTCCGCCTCAGCGCGGTGATCTCCTCCTGGAGGAAGGAGACCTGTGTTGAAAGATCAGCGACCTCCCGTTCGCGCTGCGCGGCTCGAGCCTCAGCATCATCGCGAGCTGCCACGCCCCGTCACCTCCTTCCCAGTCGAGGGCGACTACTAAGGACCTTACCTATCTCGGGCCCCTCCGTAACCTGGCCGGGCAGTGTTCGTCGTGTGACATTCAGTATTCGGTGATTAATCCCCAATAGTGCGTTTAATACTCCCAGCATATGAACACGGCCATCTGTTCCCGTGTCACGCACCAACGCACCCTCGTGGCCAAATTGTCATAGTTCTTCGGTCGTCCCCTTCGGTCGTCGACGGCGCGGCGGCGGAGTCACGCCGTCGGCCATGCGGCGGGCGGTGACGAGGAACCCGGTGTGGCCGATCATCCGATGATCCGGTCTCACCGCGAGTCCTTCGACGTGCCAGTCGCGAACCAGGGTCTCCCACGCATGCGGCTCGGTGAAACACCCATGATCGCGAATGACCTCGACCGTCTTGGACAGCTGGGTCGTCGTGGCCACGTAACAGCAGATCACACCCCCAGGCGTCAGCGCCTTGGCGACCGCGTCGACGCACTCCCAGGGGGCGAGCATGTCGAGGATGACGCGGTCGACGTCGATCTCGTCGATCGAGGACACCAGGTCGCCGGTGACCAGGCGCCAGTTGCCCTCCATGGGATCGCCGTAGAACTTCTCCACGTTCTTGCGCGCCACGTCGGCGAACTCCTGGCGCCGCTCGTAGGACGTGACGTGCCCCTCCGGGCCGACCGCGCGCAGCAGGAAGCAGGTCAGCGCGCCGGAGCCGACACCCGCCTCGATGACCCGGGCGCCGGGGAAGACGTCGGCCATGCCGACGATCATGGAGGCGTCTTTCGGGTAGATGACGGCCGCGCCGCGCGGCATGGCCAGCGTGTAGTCCTGCAGCAGGTGGCGGAAGGCGAGGTAGGCGGTGCCGCCCGAGGAACGCACGACGGAGCCTTCAGGCTGCCCGATCAGATCACTGTGCGGGATGGCGCCCTTGTGGGTGTGGAAGACGCCGTCCTCCTTGAGCGTGATCGTGTGGCGCTTGTTCTTGGGGTCGGTGAGCTGCACCTGATCCCCCGCCTGGAATGGCCCATGCCTGCGGAAACCCATGGCGGCAAGGTTATAGGGCTTTCGAGCGGGTCAGAACGCGCGATAAGTATGGGTGATGCTCCCGCACGACGTGATCTCCACCGGCTCCCTCATCCTGCGGCCACCCGTGGAGTCCGACGCCGAGGCGATCGTCACCACCTGCGACGACCCGGTGTCGGCCAGATTCCTGCCGCTCCTGCCGTCGCCGTACGAGGCCGGCGACGCGCTCGACTACCTCGGCAGGTCCGCGGCCAAGTGGCGGGACGGCGGGGCGGAGTTCGCGATCACCGAGAACGGCCGCTACGCCGGCTCCATCGGCGTCAGGCCGCCGGACCGCTGGGGCGTGACCGAGATCGGCTACCTGGTGGCGCCGTGGGCCCGGGGCAAGAGCGTCGCGGCCACGGCGGCCAGGGCGGTCACCGACTGGCTCTTCGACCACGGGGTGCGCCGGGTCGAGCTGCAGACCGAGGTGGAGAACGTCGCGAGCCTGCGGGTGGCGTACAAAGCGGGTTTCCGCGAGGAGGGGCGCAGGCGGGACGCCAAGCAGGTGCGCGACGGCCGGTACGCCGACTTCGTCACGTTCGGCCGGCTCGCGGGCGACGCCGTGGCGGTGGCGGAGCCGTACGTCCCGTTCTTCGAAGGCGGAGAGCTCACCGACGGAGTCGTGGCGCTGGAGCCGCTGGCCGCCGAGGACGCCATGGACTTCCACCGGATGATGGCCGAGCCGAGCGTGGCGGCCTACTCCGTGGGGCCGCCGGCCACGCTGGAGGACAACGAGCGGCGCTGCCGCTACACCGGCTACTGGTGGGCGTCGGGGCAGCGCGTCGAGCTGGCGATCCGGGGCGCGGCCTCCCGGGCGTTCGCGGGGCACGTGCAGTTCACGCAGGTGGTCCCGGCGCTGGGGCAGGCGATGATCGGATACTCGCTGGTGCCGTCGCACCGGGGTAAGGGGCTCATGACGCGGGCCGTACGGCTGCTGGTGGACTGGGCGTTCACAAGCACGCCCCTGCACCGGATCGTGGCGGGCACCGACGCGCGCAACACGGCCTCGCAGGCGGTGCTGGAACGGGCGGGGTTCAGCCGGGAGGGCGTGCACCGCGAGCTGTTCCCGCAGCCGGACGGCACCTGGGCCGACGACGTGGCCTGGGCGCGCCTGCGGCAGGACGAGCCCGCGGGCCGGAAATCCTGATTTCCTGTTGAGGTCTGGTCAAGGGCGCCGTCCACGACGATAGTCGGGACACCCGCACGTAAGGGTCGCGTGATCGGGGTACGCGATCTCACCCTCTCCCCCCTGAGGGGCGCCGCGATGCCAAACGACCGTGCCGACGTCGCCATGCGCGAGCTCATCGCCGTGTTCTCCTGCCTGGAGGCGGAGAACCTGATCGACCGGCTCGCGCGTACCGCCGCGGCCGTCGCCGGCACCGGGAACGCCGGATTCGTCCGGGTGGACGTCCTGCGCCGGCACGCGTGCTCGATCCACGTGCACACCCCGCCAGGCGATCCGCTGAGCGTGCGGCGGTGGCTGGCGGAGTCGGGAGTGATGAAGGAGCTCGTGGCGTCGCAGGCGACGGTACGGCTGGCGCGCGACATGTCGGTGGGCGAGCCGGGTTTCCTGTCCATGCCCGTGCCGATGGCGACGCGGGACTCCACGCACCTGTGGGTGGCGGGGCGCGGGTTCAGCGACGGTGACGAGCACCTGGTGAGCCGGTTCGCCGCGGCGGCGGGGCGGGCGCTGGAGGCCGCCGGGGGCCTGGAGGCCGCGGTGCGCATGTTGCGCGGAGTGCGGTCCTTCCGTCCCGTCTAGCGGAGGTTGGCCCGCTTTCGCGCGGGTGGAATCCGGGGTTGCGGACGACCGGTAGCGGGCCCGAATGAGGCGGGAAAGCGTGCCCCGGCGGCTTCTCCGGCCCGTCACTCATGAAGATCCTTCGCCTATTTCGCGGTTCTTATCCCGACTGACGATTTCTCGGGATATATCTCTATAAATTCTGCGCTCCATGGCCGGGATCCCCGGCGTGGCCGCCGATCCCGTCGTCCGCGCCCCCGGATCCACCCGTGCGAGGCAAACCACACGTGGTGTCGTTCCGAAAACGCCCCCTGAATGGCGTACGGCCTATGCGTGAACGCTCGCGCCCCCGGCGAGGGCGCGAGCGTCAGGCGGCGCGGCGTCAGCCCCTGTGAGCTTCGAAGCGGAGCGTGCGGGACACGCCCACCCGGACGGTCGTGCCCGGGGCGATGGTGACCGGCTCGTTGGGCGGGATGTCGTAGAAGTTGGGGTCGCCTGGCGGCTGGATCTGGGTGCCGTTGACCGAACCCAGATCCACCAGGTTGACGTCCCAGCCGTCCAGCGCCACGCGCAGGTGGCGGCGCGAGACCGAGCCGTCGGGGCTGGTCACCTTGGCCGGCCTCGCGCTGCCGCCGGCCACCTCGGGCGCACGCTCCGGGTCACGGCCGAGGAGGTAGTCGGCCTCCAGGGGCAGTGCCGTGCCGTCGTCGAGGACGAGGACCCCGAGCGGGGGACGCGGCCCTTTGTAGGGAACGAGGGTGCGCTGGACCAGGGCGATGCCGCAGACGGCGCAGTAGGGCACGCGGGGATCGTTGAAGTGGTCGTTCTTGCAGTCGACCCCGTAGACCAGCGGCCGGTCGCCGTGGTCGGCCTGCTGATCCTGCTGCTGGGGCGGGCCGGGCTGGTCGTAGTGCTCCTGCGGGCCGGGCCCGGGCGGACCGGGCTGGTCATAGTGGTCGGGCGGCCCCATGTGCTGCTGGGCCTGCTGCTCGCCGTTGCCCGAGTCCGCGGGCTCGTCGAAGGAGGGGAACTGCTGCTGCGGCTCGGGCAGGGGCGGCGGCTGCTCCTGCGGCGGGCCGTAGGGCGAGTGCTGCTCCTGGGGCGGGCCGTAGGGAGGCTGGTCCTGCGGCGGGCCGTAAGGCGACTGCTGCTCCTGGGGCGGGCCGTAAGGGGGCTGGTCCTGCGGCGGGCCGTAGGGCGACTGCTGGTCCGGCGGTGTCAGGTAGGACGGCTGCTCGACCGGCTGCGGACCCGAGTGGGGGCCCGGCTGCGGGGCGGAGGCGGCCGGCGGCTGGTCGGCCAGCGGGTAGGGAGGGCGCTCGACGGGCTGCTGCGGGGGCGGCTGGATGAGGTCGGGCTCGACGTGGAGGCCGGTGGCGGGCATCTCGCTGGTGAGCGGCCTGGACACGGCGGGCGCCGAGGGCTGCTCGGAGAAGTCGCCCACCAGACCGCCGCCGTGCACGACGCCGCCGTCGAACCGGACCGCGGGGTGCGGGCTGCCCGCGCCGGGCAGGCTCAGCTCGACACGCTCGACAGTGCCGGTGACGAGCCGGTCGGCCCAGGTCAGGGAGTCGCTCCCGGCCAGCCGCGTCTCGCCTGCCGGGGTGGCGATGGTGGCCGCCGCGGAGCCGCTGACCAGGACCGCCACGCCGTCGCCGACAGAGCCCGCCACCGCGCAGGTGGCCGGGTCGCCCGCCATGTTGGCCGCGAGCACCTGGGCGGCGCGCCGGGCCAGCGCCCGGCCGTCCCCGCCGGACGAGGCCGTCGCGCGCAGCGCCTCGAGCAGGTCGTCGGCCGCGGACTCGCCGGCGTCGCACACGAGCAGCAGCCCGCCCTCGTAGGCGACCAGCCCATTTCCAGGAAGCGGACGCACCACTCCGAAGCCTTGGCCGGTCATGCGTCCTCCCTCATGCCGACCGTGCTGCGCTCATTGGTGCCCTCGCTGCGCTCGGTCACTCAACTCTCCTCCCCGGAAGCCGGCGGTGTTACGGCACCCGCACTGCCGTGCTGGTCACCAGCCATACGTACCCCGACGACGAGGCCACGTCGCGGCCACCTCGTCTCGATCCGGTGAACCGGTCGACCGCGGCAAACCCCTCAACTGTGCAAGTCTGGCCAACCAGCACACTATCGGCCAGTCGTCACATCGCAGAAATCGCCAGAGTCGGCTCCGGCCCACCCCGAAACTGCTGGACACGACCCTAGCCGGGGGCTGCCGCTTAAACGAGTGGGACAAATCAGACGCCGGAGAAGACCCGGTTCACGTCGGCCGTGGCCAGGACGCCGTAGATCTCGCCGCCGTGCTCCACGAGCAGATATTCGCTGCCCGGGGCATCGCGCATGGCGTCGATGAGGGGCTCGCCCTCCAGGTCGGCGGCGAGCACCATGTCGGGCTCGAGCGACTTGGCGAGGGAGGCGACGTTCACCCAGGGGCGGCGGTGCTCGGGCGTGGCCTGGACGGCGGCCTCACTGACGATGGCGACGGGTTTGCCGTCGTGGTCGACCACGACGATGGCCCCGGCCCGGCGTTCGCCCGCCTGCCGCAGTGCCTCGGCCAGCGGCGTCTCGGCGACCACGGGAACGGCCCTGCGCGCGAGGGTGCGGGCGTTGACCTGCGGGATCTTGGCCCGGATCTTGGCCACGCGCAGCGATTGGCTGGCGCCGAGCCAGATGAACATGGCCAGCACGATCGGCCACAGCAGGTCGGTGAGATCGAGCTCGCGCCCGTCGGACAGCGCCGTCGCGACCGGCACGACGACGAGGAGCACGGCCAGCACACGGCCGCCCCAAGCGGCCACGATGGTGCCGGAGCCGGGGTTCTTGGTGAGCTTCCAGACGCCGGCGCGCAACATCCTGCCGCCGTCGAGCGGCAGCCCGGGCAGCAGGTTGAACACGCCGACGATGAGGTTGGCCACCCACAGCTGCCAGACGAGCGCCTCGGGGATGCCGCCGTCGTTGATCACGTAGATGTCGGCGGCCAGTCCGAGCCCGCCCAGGCCCAGCGAGAGGGCGGGGCCCGCGGCGGCCACCAGGAACTCCTTGCCCGGCGTCGGCGGCTCCTTCTCGATCTCCGAAACGCCGCCGAGGAAGTAGAGGGTGATCCGCCGGACCGGCAGGCCGTAGGCCTTGGCCAGCACGCTGTGCGCGAGCTCGTGCAGCAGCACCGAGACGTACAGCAGCACCGCGAACACGAACGCGACGGCGTACGCGGCCGTGCTGTCCAGGTCGGGCAGCATGATCTGCATTCTCGGCCCGACGAGCATGGTGATGAAGGCCGCCACGATGAACCATGTCCACGAGACGTAAACCGGAATGCCGAACGGCTTTCCCATCCGAAGGCCGGAGAACTCCTGTCGCGGGCTCTGCTCGCTCACCGCACTCCTTGACATCCTCGCCGAGGGGAACCCGTCGCCGCGCCCGGCCGGAGGGCCGGGCGACGGTCCGTGTGGCGGATCTCCCGTTGGCACGTGCTGTTGCTGCCTTGATGCTACGCGCCGGATCACGTGATCCTCGTTCCGCGGGCGTTATTCTGTCGGGCTCTTGACCTAGAGTGCGGTGCATGACCTTGACCGAGCCGGCGATCATCGGAGCTCTCTCCCCGTCCCGGGCGGGCGATTTCATGACATGTCCGCTGCTCTACCGTTTCCGGGTGATCGACCAGCTGCCCGAGAAACCGTCGCAGGCGGCGGTGCGGGGCACGGTGGTGCACGCCGTCCTGGAGCGCCTCTACGACCTGCCGGCGCCGCGGCGTTCGGTGGGCGCGGCGCTGGAGCTGCTGGAGCCGCAGTGGCGGCGGCTGCTCGACGACGACCCGCAATACGGCGAGATGTTCGCCGACGAGGCCGAGCAGGGCGAGTGGCTGGCGCAGGCGCGCGGCATGCTGGAGCGCTATTTCACGCTGGAGGATCCGACGCGGCTGGAGCCCGCCGAGCGGGAGCTCTACGTCGAGGCGGTGCTCGACGGCGGGCTGATGCTGCGGGGCTACGTCGACCGGCTCGACGTGGCGCCGACCGGCGAGGTCAGGGTGGTCGACTACAAGACGGGCAGCGCGCCGGGGCCCGACTTCGAGGCCAAGGCGTTATTTCAGATGAAGTTCTACGCCCTGGTGCTGTGGCGGCTGCGCGGGCAGGTGCCGCGCCTGCTGCAGCTGGTCTACCTGGGGGGCAAGGGCGAGGTGCTGCGCTACGCGCCCGACGAGGCCGACCTGCTGGCCACCGAGCGCAAGGTCATGGCGTTGTGGGCGGCGATCGAGCGGTCCCTGCAGTCGGGCGAGTGGCGAGCGCGCAGGAGCCGGTTGTGCGACTGGTGCGACCACCAGGCGCTGTGCCCGGAGTTCGGCGGCACCCCGCCGCCGGTTCCCGAGCGCAAGCCCGGCGACACGGTCCGCAGCAGCCGCCGCTCGGCCACCGACGAGCTCTGAGCGCGCGTCCTACGGGCGCGGGGTGGCGGGGGCGTGCGCGCTAATCCTCCCGAGGGAGGAGGTTGCGTCCTCTGGCCTGGGCCTACAGTGAAGCGGTGCGGATAGACCGAACCAGGTTCCACGACACGGTGCTCGCCGGGGTGGTGGCCGCGACCTCGGTGGCGCTGTTCGTTCTCTACGACCCCGGACGGCTGCCGTCCGGGGGCCTGGCGGTCGATGGCATGCGCGAGCCCGATCCGTTCGGTGTGCTGCTGGTGCTGCTGGCGTGCGCCCCCGTGACCGTGCGCAGGCGGTGGCCGCTGGCGGCGTTGTGCGGAGGGCTGGTGCCGGAGACGCTGCTGACCGCGTTCGGCTACAGCACCGGGGTGCCGGGCCTGTCCGGGCTGGTGCTGCTCTATTCCGTGGCCTCCAACCGGGGCCTGGCGATGGCGCTGGGCGGGCTGCTCATCTCGGCGCTGGGTTACACCCTGGGCGCCGCGGCGGGCCCGCCCATGGCCACGAGCCTGAGCGACCACGTGGTGGTGGCCATGGTGCTGGTCTCGGTGTGGGGCGCGGGCCGGAGCCTGCGGTTGCGCCGGGCCTACAGGGAGGAGCTGAGAGGCCGTGCGGCGCGGCTGGAGCGGGCGCGCGCGGCCGACACGCGGGCCGCACGGGCCGAAGAGCGGTCGAGGATCGCCCGCGAGCTCCACGACGTCGTCGCCCACCACGTCAGCGTGATGACCGTGCAGGCGGCCGCGGCGCGCAAGGTGCTGTCCTCCGATCCCGCCCTGGCCCGCGAGGCGCTGACGGCGATCGAGCACACCGGCCGGATGGCCATGTCCGAGATGCGCAACATCGTCGGCGTGCTGCGCACCGACGCCCGCGCCGAGCTGGGCCCGCAGCCGGGCATGGACGACCTGCCCGCGCTGGTCGAGCAGATGCGTGAGGCCGGGCTGCCCACGCGGCTGATCGTCGAGGGCGAGCCGCCGCCGCTGCCCGCGGGGGTCGATCTGGCCGCCTACCGGCTGGTCCAGGAAGGGCTGACGAACAGCATGCGGCACGCGGGCGCCGGGACGAAGGCGGTGGTGACGGTCCGCCACGCGCCGCATGAGCTGGACGTACGCGTGGCCGACGACGGCCAGGGCGCGGCCGGGGCGCCGGCTCGGCCCGGTCATGGTTTGGTGGGCATTCGTGAAAGGGTTGCCCTCTATGGTGGAATCCTCAGCGTCGGTCCGCTACCCGGGGGCGGTTTCGAAGTGCGGGCGAGATTCCCGTTGAAGGACGGCCAATGACGATCAGAGTGCTGCTGGTGGACGACCAGCCGCTGCTGCGTACGGGATTCCGCCTGATTCTCGAGGCCGAGCCCGACATCACGGTAGTGGGCCAGGCCGGCGACGGCAAGGGCGCCCAGGAGCAGACGCGGGCGCTGCTGCCCGACGTGGTGCTCATGGACATCCGGATGCCGGGGGTCGACGGCATCGAGGCCACCCGCAGGATCGTGCGGGAGGCGGCGCCGTCGGCGCACGTGCCGAAAGTGCTGGTGCTGACGACGTTCGACCTGGACGAGTACATCGTGGAGGCGCTGCGCTCGGGCGCCTCCGGGTTCCTGCTGAAGGACGTGCCGCCCGACGAACTGGTGCAGGCGATCCGGGTGGTGGCGGCCGGCGACGCGATCGTGGCGCCCAGCGTGACGCGTCGGCTGCTCGACCGGTTCGCCACGCGGCTGCCGCCCGCTCACGAGCAGGCCACCCCCGCACGGCTCGACCGGCTGACCGAGCGGGAGCTGGAGGTGCTGCGGCTGATCGCGAAGGGCATGTCCAACGCGGAGATCGCGGCCAAGCTCGTGGTGAGCGAGACCACGGTGAAGACGCACGTCGGCAACGTGCTGACCAAGCTGGGGCTGCGCGACCGGGTGCAGGCCGTGGTGCTCGCGTACGAGACGGGGTTGATCACACCGGGCGCCATGCCCTGACACCCGTCGGGGCGTCAGGGCATCGGCTCACGCCCGGCCCGACGAGGCCCCTGGGCGGGGACGTCGCCGGGCCTCACCCCCAGGGCAGGAGCTCTTTGGCTCTGCCGAGGACGGACTTCGTGGTGGAGCCCACGTCCGCGATCCAGCCCACGACGGGAGTGTTGTCCATCATCCATTGGGCCAACTGGCCACCGGTGTAGCTCCCTACCTGGCCGGCGACCATGCCGCACAGCGTGCCGCACACCGCGGTGCCGCCGAAGGTCCACGAGGCGCCCAGCACCGTGGCCGCGTAGCCGCGCATTCCCGCCCGGATGTTCTTCTCGGTCCGGCTCAGGTCGTCCCGATCGCGATCCCGCCACTGCTGCCATAGGAAGTGGGTGATGCCCGAGGAGATCCCGGTCTGCTTCCCGGCCTTCCAGCCGATCAGCAAGCGGTTCAGCCATGGCTTGTTCTGCCGCAGCTGAACCAGCTTGCCCGGGGGGCGCTTCGGTTCGATCGCGGGCCAGCGGTCCATCATGGCGGCGGTGTTCACCAGGTGAGCCCCGACTCCCACCGTGAGCCACGCGAGCGCGGTGAACTTGCGCGGGTCCACGGTTTCGTTCCTGCTCACCCAGGAGCGTCCGATGGAGCCGCCGATCCCGGGGACCTTCCCACCGGCCGACGCTCCCTTCGAGCCGCCTGAGATCACCCTGCCGATGCCGCCTCCGGCGCCGCCGCCCACCCGGCCGCCGGCGCCCCTGCCGGACCCGCCTCCGACCTTGCCGCCGACGCCCCGGCCGCCGCCGGTCAGCCAGCTCCCGATGAGCCGGCCGTCGGGGTCGGCGAAGGTGATCGGGCTGTTGTCGGCGTAGGCGTAGCCGTTCATCTGCTCCGGGTCCTGGAAGTCGATGATCGGGTCCACGCTGATGAAGCCGCCGAGCGCCGGATCGTACTCGCGCGCCCCGAGCCGGACCATGCCGATCGAGGAGTCGCCGGTGCCGCCGACGAATCCCCGCTCGCCGGGCCAGCTCCCAGCGGGCTGCCCGCGCAACGCGCCGAAGGGGGTGTAACGGCGCTGGGTGACCTGGGCGGTGGCCGCGTCGATGGCGATCTCGCCGGTGCCGTTGTGGTCGGTGGCCAGGAAGTGTACCCCGGTCGTCTGGCGTACCGCGACGGTGGCCCCGCCGTGGGTGTAGTACCGCGTGGCCTCGACTCCGTCCGGGTGCGCCCGCACCTCCATGCCGGGCAGGTAGAGCGTGCTCGCGCCCGGCTCGCGGCGGATCAGCCGGTCGCCGTCGGCGTCGTACACGAAGGAGGTGACCTGATCGCCCGTGGCGACCTTGGCCAGCAGGCCCTCGGCGGTCCATTCCAGGCGCCGGCCCGGCCCGGCGACGTCGCGGGCGGTGCTGTTGCCCGTGGCGTCATAGGCGTAGGTCTCCTCGCGGTCCCCCGCCGCGCCGGTCTGGGTGACGGACGTGACGGCGTGCGGACGCGGCTGCCCGGCCTCCGGGTGGGCGTAGGTGCGCACCGTGTCGGCGGCTCCGCCGACCCCGTGCTGGACCTCCTTCGCACGGTTGCCGCTGACGTCGTAGGAAAACGACTGCCAGTACGGCGCCACCCCGCCCAGCACCGCCGTGCCCGGCCCGTCCGCGCAGGTCTCCGCCCCCTGCGCCCAGGCCTCGGTCAGGCGGCGCAGGTGGTCGTAGGCGAAGCACTGGGTGTCGGCGCCGCCGTCGGAGATCCGCAGCACGTTGCCCGCGTCGTCGTAGGAGTAACGCGCGTTCCTGTCGGCCTGCCCGGCGCCCTCCCGGTCCGTCCTGGAGCTCTCCAGGCGCCGCGTCCCGTACTCGTAGGCGTAGGACGACCAGGTCTTCTTGCCGCCCGTGGACAGCTCGTACTGCTCGGGTCCGCCGGTCAGGGTGTATGCCGAGCGGGTCACGTACGTGGTCAGGCCTGAGGTGGTGGTGGGCCGCCGCAGCTCGTCGTAGGAGTGCACCACCGTCTCGGCCGGCAGCCCGCCCGCCGCGGGGAAGGCCGTCGACTGCAGAGTGCCGTCGCGCTTGTAACGGGTGTCGAACGTGTACGACCCGGCCAACCCCGTCTCCCCCGCCGGGATGGTGACGGTCTCGCGGATCGCGCGGCCCATGGCGTCGTAGGCGTTGACCGCCCTCGTGTACGCCCGGCCGTCCACGATCCGGGTCGAGCCGGTCGGCAGCCCTTTGCGTACGGTGTCGTAGGTCCAGGACGCGACGACCGGCCCCTCCGGGGAGCCCACGCGGGTCGAGACCTTGCGGCCGAGCACGTCATAGGCGTGGAAGAGCTTCTCACCGCGCGCGTCCGTGACGGAGGTGAGGCGGCCGAGGTCGTCGTAGGTGTTCCTGGTGGTGCCCCGGTCCGGGTCGTCGCTGCGGATCTGCCGCCCACGCAGGTCGTAGTGGTAGGACCAGGTGTTGCCCGCCGGATCGGTGACCGTGGCCCGGTCGCCGCGCGGTGTGTAGGTGTAGACCGTCTTGTCATAGGAGCCTGACGGCGTATCGCCGTGATGCCGGCGCAGCTCGACGACCTGGTCGCGGGCGTCGGTCAGGGTGGTGACGGGTGTCTCGCCGGCGGGCGGGTCCACACTCACGCGTCCGCCGGAGTAGGTGGTGACAGTGCGCCACTTCTCCCGGACATCGCCGTTGCCGACCAGGAGCCGTTCGACGGTCACCCGGTTGCGGCCGTCGTGCTCGTAGGCCACCTGCGTCTCGACGTTGCCCTCGTCGGGGTCGAACAACCTCTCTCCTGGCGCCCCGGTCGAGTAGTACGGCTGGTGCTCGCGGGTCACGTTGCCGCGCGCGTCGTAGAGCTTGTCGCTGATCAGCCGCCCGCCGTCCGGGCCGGGCTCCTGGGCCTGCCGGGTGCGCAGGAGTCCGTCGAGCAGTTCGTAGCTCGGCGCGCTCAGCCCGCCCCCGGCGGTGACCCGCCTGGTGCCGACGGCGACGATCTCACCTTCCGCGATCCGGTAGCTGAACCGCTGACTGGGGCTCGTGCCCGCGTCGCGGGGGTTGTCCGGCAGCCAGATCTCCGCCGTGCGCCCAAGTGCGTCGTACACCACGTCGGTGCGCCCGCCGCCCGGATCGATCTCCGCGGTCGGCAGGCCGAACGCCGGGCTCAGGTGCCGCACGGTGGTCTGCGCGGTGGTGGCGTCGCCGGGTTCGGCCGGCGGGCCGGTGACGCGCACCTGGGTGGTGAGTCCTGCGGTGTCGGTGTAGGAGGTGGTGGTGAGGTTGCCCAGCGCGTCGGCCGACGTCAGCTCGCGCCCGTAGGAGTCGTACGTCGAAACTTCCTTGGGCGTGTAGGAGGCGGTGGTGCCGTCGTGGGCGGTGATCTCCTCGACCCGGGTGAGCAGCCCCTTGGTCGGCGCGGCCCCGTGCCCGCCGCCATCGTAGGACGACCGGCTGTCCTCGACGACGTGCCTGCCGCGGTCCGGCGTGGCCGAGCAGTCCACGGAGACCGTCTCCACCCGGGACGGGAAGTCGAGCAGCCAGGCCGCCTTGTTTTGCGCGTACGTGGTGCGCACGCACCGGTCGTCGGCCTTGGTCGACATGTCGCCCTTGTCGTCGAGCCGGGTGACCAGGCCCGCCGTGGTCTCGTACGTGGTCGCGGTCTCGGTCTGCCGCCACCCGCCGCCGTCCACGGCCGTCCAGGTACGGCTGTGCGCCACGCCGGTCAGATTCGCCGTGGTCGTGCCCCAGCTCCTGGTCCGAGAGGCGGTCTGGTGCCGCCAGGGGGTGTTGACGGTCTTCACCTCCGCAGTGCCGTCCGGCCGGTCGAACTCGGTCGCCGCCAGCTCGAAGCCGGCCAGCGCCTCGTGGTCCACGTGCGTGCCGCCCTCTCCGTCGGGCACGCTCACCTGTTTCTTCCCGCCGGAGGCGGTCAGCCGGTCCCCGTTCATGCCGCGCAGGTAGCGGTGCTCGGTCTGCGAGCGCATGCCGTCGCGGCCGCCTGTCGTCACCCGCAGGCGCCCGTAGCCGCGCCACTGGGACCAGGTCTTGTTCTTCTCCTTGGTCAGGCCGTCGTCGTCGTCGAAGTGCCAGGCCGCGCCGTCGAGGTATTCGTAGGAGGTGAGCATGTCCGGCGCGCCGCCGGTCCGGTCGATCTGGGCGACCTGCGTGACGACGTACTTGTGGAACCAGTCGGTGATCGGGTCGGCATACCCGGGCGGGGTCCACTTCACCGGGAAGCACCTGCGGGTGTTGGTCTCAGGTCTGGGCAGGTCGTCGCGGGCGCAGTCGGTGTCGGAGTAGGCGATCTCAAGCTGACCACCGGACTCGTCGTAGATCGCGCCGACCCGGTACTTGACGAACGGCGCGATGTCGTCGCCCTGTTCGTCCAGCCGGTTGGGGAGTTGCACGTGGTTGAACGTCACCGGCGGCATCGTGACCGCCGGGGACGCGGCGTGGCCGGTGTGGGTGATCGACTGCACCAGCAGGGCCCGGTCGATGTCCGCCTCACCCCAGCGGTGGCCGATCGTCCAGGAGTCGACGTCCTGGTGACCGCCGGCGGTGAGCACCTGGGTGGTGACCGTGGTGAGCCTCTTCCGCGACCAGAACGTCGGTGCCGACGTGCCGTGCGTGCCCTCGCATTCGGCGCCGGAGGCGCAGTTCAGGTCCCACGGCACGTCCGCCCACCGGTCCGGGCCGGTCTCGATCGCGGCTTCCGCGCAGTCGGACCCGTCGCCCGGCAGGCACCGCTCGGAGACGCCGAACACCACCCGGGCCGGTGCCGGGGCCGTGTACAAGGTGCCGGAACGGCGGCCGTACTCGATGCGCTCCAGCCAGCCGCCCCGCACGTACGAGGTTCCGTCGGCCGGCTTGAGGTTGCGGGCGTAGCGGTTGGACTCCTGCGCGTAGTGGTACGTGATGGCGTTGCCCCGCGGGTCCACCACGTAGTCAAGGTTCCACTGATAGGCCTGCCGGCACCAGGAGGCCGCGAAGGACGAGCCGTGGCAGGGCTCGCCGTCGTCGTCGCCGAAGACCGGGACCGTCCACGCCGACCTGGTCTCGGGCTTGCCGCTGCTCCAGCCGGGCAGCCGGTTGCGGCCAAAGTAGTACTGGACGCCGTCGGTGTCGGTGACCTTCCAGAACTCCCCGTCGTTGTCACCGTTGCCGGTGCCGGTGTCCTTCAGGCGTTCGATCCGGGTGCCGTCGTCGTCCTTCAGCCGCCAGGTGCCGTCCGCGGCCGGGATCAGCTCGCCGGCCCGGCCGTTCCAGGCGATGGTGGCGTTGTCGTGTCCCCAGCACTGGTCTCCGGGCGGTGTGCCCCACTCGTCCTTCGGCGCGCCGTCGTCCGCGCATGATTTGTAGCCGCGCTGGATGTGGCCGGGCCACAGGTCGAAGCCCTCCCCCACCCACGACGACTGGTTATTGGTCCCGGACGTCCGCCCGTCCAGGGAGCCGGAGGAGTACGAGATCGCCACCTCCGGGGCCAGCGAGCCCGGCACGGGCGGCACCCGCATCGGGTAGGACCAGGTGAAGTCCCCGGACTGTGCCGAGGCCGCCCAGGTGGCTGACGGCGCGAGCCTGGCCGCGCCGTAGTCGCCCGCCTCGCCCGAGGCGCCCGCCACGGCCGCGATCACGGCCTGCCCGGCCGCGTCCGCAGGGGCGGCCGTCAGGGAGACATCGGCGGAGATCACCTGTCTCTTGGTGTCGTTGCGCGCCTCCAGCTCCATCCCGGTACGGCAGGCCGCGTCGTCCGGAGTGGTCAGCGCGCAGGCCGGCAGCCGCACCAGCCGTAATCGGCTGCCGAACGAGCCGCCGTAGGCGGAAGTGAGCCGGGAGTAGTCCAGCTCGACCTCGGTCGCCTTCTTCCCGCTCACCCCGAACAGCAGCCCGTCGATCCCCCCGCCCTGCTTGTCGATGGCCTTGACCTCGGCCTCTCCTGACGCCTTCAGCGTGGCCGCGCCCGGCCGGGCCCAGGAAACCCTGGGCGCCGGGTCCGCCTTGCGCGGTTCGACCTTCACCGGCCGGCCGGTGACCACCCGTCCGGCGCTCTCCACCTGGGGCGGCGCCACCGGTGCGCCCTCGGCCCGCGCCGGGGGCGCGGCTGTGAGCGTCGCCGCCACCATGATGGCGGCGGCGCACACCGCCAGGCTCCTGGCCGTCATCGTCGTCATGCCCACTGGCCGACCTCCTGACCCGTCCACGTGTCCAGCTCGGCGCCGCCGGCCAGCGACTGGATCTGTTCCTCGGTCGCGATGCCCTGGAAGGCCCAGACGTCGTCGATCACTCCCGGCCAGTACTCGCCCCAGGCCCCGTCGGCCTTGGACCTGCCGAGTTGCAACCCCTTGCCGGCGGCGAACCCCCGGACGTTGAATCGCCAGGACACGTCCTGCTCGGTCTGCTCCGGTTCGCCGTTCACGTACAGCCGCATCTCGTCCTGGAAGGCGTCGTAGACCAGGGCCACGTGATCCCAGGAGAAACCGGCTTGGAAGGCCGAATGCCCGGCGGTGGGCCGTTCGGCTCCGGCCAGGTCGGCGGCCGGCATTTCGATCTGGTACGAACCCGCGCCCGGATCGGCCTCGTCAGGGCGGTAGCGCAGCGTGAACCCACTGTTGATCGCTCCCTCCTGGCTGAACACCGCCGCCGCCCGGTCCGGCCGGCCCGCCGTGGTCACCCATCCGGCCACCGTGAAGCTCTCGTCGGTCCGGACCACCGGGACCGCGCTGGCCGCGTAGTCTCCGTCGCCGTCCAGCACGAGAGCGCCCGGCGGCGTGCCGACCCAGCCCGCCCCCTGGTCGATGAGCGCGTTGCCATGCAGGGTCACGTGCCGTCCCGAGGGGCCGTCGTCCGCCGCGATCGTCAGCGGCGAGCCACTGGCCAGGGTGGCGATCTCCGAGTCGGGGACGACCTCGCCGAAGATCCGGACGTCGTCGATCTCGCCGGGGAAGAAGTTCTTGGCCACGCCGTACCAGCCGGCGCCGATCATGACCGGGCCGGTCGCGTTCCAGGGGGTGGCGATCGCGGCCTCGGAGTTCAGCCGGCCGTTGACGTACAGCTTGATGCGCTTGGCGGTGGCGTCGTAGACGCCGGTCAGGTGGGTCCACACGCCGGGCTGGGGCACTGCCGTGGACTGCGCGCGCACGATGGTGTTCGTCTCGTCGTCGCCGGCGTACCTGTTGAAGATCCACCGGTCGAAGGAGGAGGAATAGTACAGCTCGAATCCGCTGCGCCGCGTGCCCGCCTGGGTGGCGATGATCGAGGAGTGTCCCGGTTTGACGGCCGGCAGCCTGGCCCACGCCGACACCGTGAAGCTCTTCGTGGTGTCCACCGCCGGGCCCGTGGTCCGCAGATGCCCGTCCGTCCCGTCTGTCCGCCCAGCCGTCCCGACCTTTCCTGGGACGCCGAACGTCACGCCGCCGACCTTGCCCGCCGGGAGGCGTCCGGCCGTGTCCTCCGCCCGGGATGCGCCCGCCGCCTCGTCCAGTTTCCAGTGGGCTGTGCCGGGCCGCACCGCCGAGGCCGAGTCGTTCAGCTTCCACCTCGCCCGAACCACCGGGTGACGGGTGAACAGCTCCTCGACCTCCTCCTCCGTCACGATCCGGTCGAACACCCGCACGTCGTCGATCTCGCCGGAGAAGAACGAGCGGATCCTGGCGTCATGGTCCCCGGCGCCGATCAACATCGGGCCGGTGGCGTTCCAGGGCGTGGCGAACGGGGTGGTGCCCTGGAGGACGCCGTTGACGTACAACTTGATCTCCTGGGCCACGGAGTCGTACACGCCGGTCAGGTGCGCCCACTCCCCGCCCTGCGGGGCCGCCTTGCCGGTCGCCCTGACGATCTGCGCGCCGGTGGTGTTGCCGGTGAACCGGTTGAAGATCCAGCGGTCGTACGAGGAGGAGTAGTAGAGCTCGAAGGCGGGGGCCACCGTGTCGGTCTGGGTGGCGATGATGCCCGTGCTGTCCTGTTTCGCCTCGGGCATCCGTACCCACGCCGACACCGCGAAGCTCTTCGTGGTGTCCACCACGGGACCGGCTGTGGCGACGTACGCGGTGCTCCCGTTGACCTGCATCGCCGTGCCCGCCACACCGTCCACGCCGAGCGTCACGTCGCCGCGTGCGGTCGCGGGGTGCCCGCCCCTGGCGTCCGCCACCTGGGCCGAGCCCTGTGGATCGTCCAGCGGCCACTCCGCCTTCGCCGGAGTGCCGGCGTTTACCTTGAACAGGTAGCTGCGTACCGCGCTGTTGTTGTTGGCCGCGTCGAACGCCTGCACCTCGACCGAGTTCAGCCCAGAGTGCCTGGGCGCCAGGTCCAGCGTCACCGGGCCGCCCGGCGTGCCCGGCCGTCGCTCGATCCGCTCGTCGCCGACCTCGAACACGTACCGGGTCACGTCGTCCGCCTCGGAGTCGGCGGTGAAGCGGCCGTACCGGCCCACCCCGTCGTGCCACGGGTCGGGGTCCACACCCGTGGACTCCGGGTAGTCCGCCGAGGTCACGACCGGTGCGGCGGGGACGCCCTTGTCATAGGAGAAATAGCAGCCGGTGGCGTCGCCCGCGAAACTCCACGGGCTGTACTGGTAGCCGTCCCAGGTCCGCACCGCCCAGGCGATCGAGGTCTTCTCGGGCAGGTTCGACGGCATCTTCGCCCTGAACACCGACCCCGTGGTCAGCGGCCCGACCCGGCCGGAGGTCCAGCCGATCGCGCCATTCCAGGTCACCCGGAACTCGGCGTAGATCTTCTTCGCGCTCTCCGAGTCGGGGTCGTGCAGCACCGCCCTCAGCTCCGGCGGGACGTTCACCGTCGGTGGCGAGGAGAACACGCACTGGCCGCCGGGGTTCATCGTCAGGTCGACCATCCGCGGCTGCGGGGGCGGCTGGTTGTAGCTCACTCTCAGCCAGGCGTCGTCCTTGAACCGCTTCCAGCCGACCCGGGCGTCCTCTGACTCGGCCCTCAATCCGAACGTGGTGGTGGACCACTTGCCGGCGGCGGCCTGACGCACCGCCGTCAGCGCGTTGAACTCCACGTTGCCGGGCGGGCAGTCGGACGACCAGCCCTTCGCCGCGTCCCGCTGGTCGAGTTGGTCCACCCAGTTGTCCTTGGTGGAGTTCCACGTCGATCCCGTCCCAATGGCCTTGGTGCGCCACAGCTCGACCCGGCTGGCGGTGCACGAATACGACCACGTCTCCGCGGCCGTGAACGTCGCGGAGATGATGTGCTTGCCCGCGTACGCGCTGGTCGGCATGCGGTAGAAGATGCGCTTGACGTCGCTCGGCTCGCACTTGCTGTCCGCCTCGCACAGGCCCATGCCGGCGGTGGCCTGGCCGCCGAACTTGTAGAAGGAGGTCCCCGGGTGCGCCCGGGACACGTACGCCCAGGCCGAGGCCTTGACCGTGCGCCACACCGGGTCGATGTAGACGGGGAACGTGGTGCCGGGATCCTCGATCAGCTTCAGGTCGGGCGTGAGGGTGAGGCTGTCCCCGTCCACCGCCGTGTCCATCTCGGCCACCTTCGACACCGGTGAGGGGCCCTTGGCCAGGTCGTTCCCGCCGCCGGTCGGCGGCACGGCGGAATCCCACATGATCGCTCCGGGCGCCTCGAACACCTCGCCGCCACCCGCCTGGTCGCTCGCCGTCAGCCGTCCGTCGTCCTGCCGGCGGACGTTCAGCCGCTCCCCGCGCACCCCGAACGTCAGGCGGGCCAGGGCAGGGTTGGCCGCCGCCGTCCGGTCCTTGACCACCAGCGTGTGCGCGAACCCCTCCACGTCCGCCCGCACCACCAGGTCGACGCCGGGCATGATCTCCCGGTAGAGAGCCGAGTCTGCCCGCAGCTCCGGCTCAGGTAGCCGGCCGGGCCAGCTCAGCGCCATGGCGCGGCCCGCGTGCGAGACGCGCGCGAGCGGCGCGTCCTGCCCGCCTCCGGAGACGGTCAGCCCGACCGCCGACGCCCGCGGCCCGACCGAGCCGTCTGGCCGCCTGACCATCGTCAGGTCCGGCCTTACCCAGCCGTCGCCCTGCCGGACCCGGACCGGACGCAGGTGCTCCACGGCGGTGAAACTGCCGTCGGGGTTGGCGAAGACCTCCCTGCTCTCCCCTCTCCGGGACAGCACCTCGACCTCTTCACCCGACCGGCGGGCCATAGCCGTGGCCTCCGCCTCCAACAGGCTCCCTGGCGGCGCCTGTGGCGCGTCCCGCACGGTCTCCGCGGGCTTCCCCCGCGCCTGCGCCGGGACCGGCAGACCGGTCGAGAGTCCCGCTGAGAGCACCAGCACCGCGAGTGACGCGGCCAGCCTTCCTAACACAGCCACCGGCCTTACCAGAGCAGGGCAGGACGAATGTCCAGCCGACCAGTACGGGTTTCACACACATCGGCGTCGAAGCGGAAGGCGGCAGCGCACACCTTCCCCGAACGTCGAGCAGACCCTACGTGAGCCGTAAAGAAATGAAGATCCCCTGACCGGACAGGTGCCCCGCTTATCCGGCCAACCCGGAGGCACCGGTTCGCCGTAACCAGCATGGGTCGGTGCACTCAGCACGCACCGTCACGAGGCCAGGCGAAATTCACTCAAGGAACCGGCCCAGCCCGGCGTTGCGAGCGGACGATGGTTTCGGCGCGGTCGGCGACCTGGAGTTCGGTGAAGATGCTTGAGAGGTGGTTGGCCACGGTCTTGGGGAGATGCCCAGGCGGCGGCCTGCCTCACCGTTGGGACGGCCGGCGATCAGGCCGGGCACGTCCCGCTCCCGATCGGTCAGCTGGGGAAAAGGGATATCGGCCGCGGGCGGGGCGGAGAAGAAGCCGAGCACCCGTTGCGCGATGCCGGGCCCGAAGATCGCCTCACCGGCGGCCACGGCCCCGGTGGCGCGTACGGTCTCGTCTTGTTCGGCGCCTTCGAGCAGGCCATATCGAGGGACAGCGCCCCACCGCCCACATCGGCTTCGCGTATCGACCGTGACGTTCGGCCAGAGGACCCGCGCTGTGCGACCTTCCAGCCCGGCGACGGGGCGGCCTTCGTGAACGTCGCTGAGATGGCCGACGGTCCCGGACCGGCCAGAGCGGAGCCGACGAGGCCGGAGCGGGACTCAGCCCGGACACCGTGCACACCGACAGATCGAAGGCGGCCATCATCGTCGGCAGTACCTGCCCGGACCCGGCGTGCGCCGCTGTCCCTGCGTCGCCGCGTTCGGGGCGGCGCGGGGCTCAGGCGTCCTTGGCCGCAGCGGGGACCTCCTCGGGGACCTCGGGGGCGTTCTCCGGGAAGTGGCAGGCGACCTGGTGGCCGCCGGCCAGCTCCTCCAGCGGCGGCTCGACCTGCTTGCAGATGTCCTGTGCCTTCCAGCAGCGGGTGTGGAAGCGGCAGGCGGGCGGCGGGTTGAGCGGGCTCGGCACGTCGCCGGTCAGCCGGATGCGCTCGCGACCGGCCCGCCCTCTCGGGTCGGGCACCGGCACCGCCGACAGCAGGGCGTTGGTGTACGGGTGCATGGGCGAGCTGTACAGGCGCTTGCGGTCGGCGATCTCGACGATCTTGCCCAGGTACATGACGGCGACCCGGTCGCTGATGTGGCGCACCACCGACAGGTCGTGGGCGATCACGACGTAGGTCAGGTCGAGCTCGTTCTGCAGGTCTTCGAGCAGGTTGACGACCTGGGCCTGGATGGACACGTCGAGCGCGGAGACAGGCTCGTCGGCGATGATCAGCTTGGGTCTGAGCGCGAGCGTACGGGCGATGCCGATGCGCTGCCGCTGGCCGCCGGAGAACTCGTGGGGGTAGCGGTTGTAGTGCTCAGGGTTGAGCCCGACGAGCTCCAGGATGTCCTGGACGGCCTTCTTGACGCCGTTCTCGGTCTTCACGCCCTGGATGCGGAAAGGGGCGCCGACGATGGCGCCGACGGTGTGCCGGGGGTTGAGTGACGAGTAAGGGTCCTGGAAGATCATCTGCATGTCGCGGCGGAGCGGCCTGAGCCGGCCCTGCGACATGTGCGAGATGTCCTCCCCCTCGAAGATGATCTTACCGGCTGTGGGTTCGAGCAGCCGGGTGATCAGCCTCCCGGTCGTGGACTTGCCGCAGCCCGACTCGCCCACCAGGCCGAGCGTCTCGCCCTTGACCACGTCGAAGCTGATCCCGTCGACCGCCTTGACGGCGCCGACCTGCCTTTTGAGCAGGCCCTTCGTCACGGGAAAGTGCTTTTCGACGTTCTGGATGGAAAGCAGCAGCTCGTTGTCGCTCGCCTCGGTCATCGCGCACCTCCCGCGTGACGACCGCGTCCCCTGGCGCGGTGAACGAATAGAGGGCTCCAGGGCATGACGTTCTCCTGATCGTGTCGGCGCGGCGGCCCGGAGTGACCGGCGTCGGTGGTGACGCCGGCGAGCGCGACCGCCTCGGGGTGTGTGGCGGCGCGGGAAGCCTTCCAGGCGCGGGCCGGGGTGGCGACCCGCGCGCCACCCGGCTTCGTCGGGGATGCTTCGGCCTCGCGGGCCGGAGCGGAGGAGGTCACGAGGTCTCCAGCGCGGGCTTGATCTCGTCCTCCCACAGCGTGCGCCGCTCGTCCCGGCTCATGTGGCAGCGCACCAGGTGGCCGCCCTCGGTCTCGGCGAGCGCCGGCGCCTCGGTCTGGGCCCTGCCCCCCGTGCGCTCGGCGAACGGGCAGCGGGGGTGGAAGGCGCAGCCGTCCGGCACGTTGATCAGCGACGGCGGGGAGCCCTTGATCGGCAGCAGCCGTTCGGTGGGTTCACGGTCGAGGCGGGGCATGGAGCCCAGCAGCCCCCAGGTGTAGGGGTGTTCGGGACGGTAGAAGATGTCGTCGGTGGAGCCGTATTCGACGCATCTGCCCGCGTACATGACGAGGATGTCGTTGGACAGCTCCGCCACCACGCCGAGGTCGTGCGTGATGATGATGAGCGCGGAGTTGAACTCGCGCTGCAGGTCGCGCATCAGATCGAGGATCTGCGCCTGCACGGTCACGTCGAGCGCGGTGGTCGGTTCGTCGGCGATGAGCAGCTCGGGGTCGCACGAGAGCGCCATGGCGATCATGGCGCGCTGGCGCATGCCGCCGGAGAACTCGTGCGGGTAGCTGTCGACGCGCCTTCCCGGCTCGGGGATGCCGACCCGGCCGAGCATGTCGACGGCGTGCTTGCGGGCCACCTGCTTGGAGACGTCGTTGTGGATGCGGTAGGCCTCGATGATCTGGTGGCCGACTGTGTAGTAGGGGTGCATGGACGACAGCGGATCCTGGAAGATCATCGCCATCTTCTTGCCGCGCAGCCCGCGTACGTGCTCGGCCGAGGCGCCGTTGAGCTCCTCGCCGTCGAGCCAGATCTCGCCGGAGATCCGCGCCCGCCCGCCCTTGTGCAGGCCGAGGACGCCGAGGCTGGTCACGCTCTTGCCCGAGCCCGACTCCCCCACGATGCCCAGGGTCTTGCCGCGATCGACGCTGAACGACAACCCGTCGACGGACTTGACCAGGCCGTCGTCGGTCGGGAAATGGATCTTCAGGTCCTTCACGTCAAGGAAGCTCACGACAACCTCACCCTCGGGTCGACCACGGCGTAGAGCAGGTCGACGATCAGGCTGGCCACGACCACGAACATCGCGGCGACCAGCACCACGCCCATGACCTGCGGCATGTCCTGATTTCTGATCGCCAGGATGGCGAACTGGCCGAGCCCGGGCAGAGTATAGGTGGTCTCGGTGAGGATGGCGCCGCCGATGAGCAGACCGAAGTCGATGCCGAAGAGGGTCAGGATGGGCGTCAGCGCGGCCCGCAATCCGTGTTTGACCACGACCTCGCGCTCGTGCAGGCCCTTGGCCCTGGCGGTGCGGATGTAGTCCTCGCCCATCGTCTCCAGCATGCCGGCGCGGGTGAGCCGGGCGTAGGTCGCGGCGAACAGGAACGCCAGCGTGATCCACGGCAGCAGCAGGTTGTAGGCCCATTGGGCTGGATTGACGGAGATGTCCGTCCAGGCGCCGCCGGGCGGGGTCCAGCCCAGGCCGTAGCTGAAGACGACCAGGGAGAGCATGCCGGTGAAGAAGATCGGCAGCGACACGCCGGCCAGCGCGGTGCCCATGGAGAGGCGGTCGAAGAAGCTGCCCCGGCGCAGCGCGGAGATCACGCCCACGCAGACTCCGCCCACCACCCAGAGGACGGCGGCGCCGATGGCCAGCGAGAACGTCACCGGCATGCGGTCCAGCAGGTCGGGCCAGACGGGCTGCCCGCTGATGAAGGAGTAGCCGAAGCAGGGCGCGGGGCACTGCTCGACGCCGGCGCCGTAGTCGTACTCGGCTCCGGCGACCAGGCCCTTGACGAACCCGCCGTACTGCACGACCACCGGGTCGTAGAAGCCCAGCCGCTCGGCCACCAGGTGCACCGTCTCCGGCGTCGCGGCGCGCCCGACGTAGCGCGACGCCATGGCCTCCGGCGAGGCGCCGGCCCACTGGGGGACGACGTAGAAGATGCCGAAGGTGACCATGCTGATGACGATGAGCATGGCGAACGCGCCGATGACACGTTTGATGATGTATGTGAACACCGCTACGGCCGAGTGGCCTGCCCGTCGCCGAGCAGGCCACTTCTGCCTTCACCTGCCTTCGCTAGATCCCCGTACCTCGCACGGTCACTCGACGCCGAGCAAGATGTAGTCGTACATGCTCTGGCCCTCGTTGTAGGCGACGTTCGTCAGGCCCTTGCCGCGCATGAGCAACGACTTGGCCCAGACCACCGGAAGGATGGAGGCGTCTTCCATGACCTTCTTGTCGACCTCGACCCAGAGCTTGGCGCGGGCCGCGTCGTCGAGCTCGGCGGAGGCCTGGTCGATCAGCTTGTCGACCTCGTCGCTCTTGACGCTGAGGTTGTAGTTGCCGGCGTCGCGGATCGTACGGCTGTCGACGATGGCCTGCAGGAAGCCGTAACCGTCAGGCCAGTCGGAACCCCAGCCGTGGGCGGCCAGGCCGATGCCGTTCTTCTTCACGTAGTTGACGTTGCCGGCGTAGTCGGAGAAGTAGCTGGAGCCGGGGAAGCCCTTGAGCGTCAGCTTGATGCCCACCTTGGCCAGCGCCTGCTCCATGGCCTCGGCCAGCGCCTTCTCGCGAGGACGGTCGGAGCGGTAGGTCATGGTGGTGGAGAAGCCGTTCGGCTGGCCGCAGGCGGTGAGGGCCTGCTTGGCCTTGTTGACGTCGCCATTGTTGCCCGGGGTCGCGTACAGGTCGAACTTCTCCTGGCCGACGATGGGCGGCGGCAGGACGTTCGTGGCGATCTCGCCGCCGGCCAGCTCGCCTCCGTAGGCGGTCTGGTTGGCGACGCGGTCGGCGGCCCACATGACCGCCTTGCGGCACTCGATGTTGTCCAGCGGCGGCGTGTCGGGGATAACCGAGATGTACCACAGCCTGGGGATGGTGGGGTTGTCCGTACGCGCCTTCAGCGCGGGGTCGGGCAGCACCTTGCCCAGCGCGGCCGGCTGCATGCCGGTGCCGGGGATGTCAAGGTGGACGTCACCGGCGATGAGCTGGTTGTCCAGGTCGTCGGCGTTGACGTTGAGCTGGACCTCGATCCGGTCGGGCAGCGCGGGACGGATGGGGTCGGTCGCCGGGTCCCACTGGTCGTTGCGCACCAGCGTGAAGCCCTTGCCGATCTCGTTGGTCTCGAACTTGTACGGGCCCGAGGAGACGACCTTCTCCTTGTATTTCGCGCCGGTGTCCTTGTCCTTGGGAACCGGGGCGCTCATCGGCATCTGCACGACGTAGTCCATGGACGCGAACGGCTCCTTCAGGTGGAAGACCACCGTAGAGTCGTCGGTCGCCTCGACGGCCGAGGAGTAGTCGGCGTCGGGATCCTCGTAGACGCCCTTGAAGTCCTTCGGCCAGTCGAGCAGCTCGTTAAGGTAGGAGGGGCCGTGCGGGAAGGTCTTCTTGTCCCAGGAGCGCGCCACGGCGTACGCCACGTCCTTGGCCGTGATCGGGGTGCCGTCCTCGAACTTCAGCCCGCTCTTGAGCTTGTACGTCCAGGTCTTGCCGCCGTCGCTCGCCTCGCCCAGCGCTTCGGCGAGGTCGGGGACGACGGTGTTGCCCTCGGGGCCGGGACCCGGCTTGTACGTCGTCAGCGTCCGCCAGTAGAGGCGGCCGAAGTTGAACGAGTAGCCGTAGTAGGTGTCACCCGGGTCGAGGCTGTCCCAGTCGGCGGAGTGGGCGGCCTTGAGCGTGCCGCCCTTCTTCGTCGAGGGGTTGTACACCTCGTTGAGGCCGGCGTTGAACGCGGGTTGCGCGGCGCCGCCGGAGGACGAATCGGCGGGCTGTTGTGTGCCGCCGCCTCCGCCGCATGCGGAGAGCACCAGGGCGAGCGCCGCTGTCGCGGCCCCTGCCAGTGCGGTTTTCCTTCTCATTGACGTAACCCCTTGATGAGTGAGATGGGGGATGGAGCGTTGGCGAAGATCAGTGCGCCCGGGGGTCGAAGGCGTCCCGCAGCCCGTCGCCGAACAGGTTGAACGCGAGGACGGTAACGAAGATCGCCAGCCCCGGGAAGAGCACGAAGTGCGGCAGCGTGTAGAACCGGACCGCCTCCGAGAGCATGCCTCCCCAGGTCGGCGTGGGCGGGTTGACGCCGACACCCAGGAAGGAGAGCGCCGCCTCGAACAGGATGTTGGTCGGAATGAGCAGGGTCGCGTAGACCAGGATCGGCGCCATCAGGTTGGGCAGGATTTCGCGGAACAGGATGTAGCCGTTGCGCGCCCCGAGGCTTCGCGAAGCGTCGACGAACTCCCGCTCGCGCAGCGAGAGCGTCTGCCCCCGGACGATGCGGCCGATGCTGGGCCAGCTGAAGAAGCCGATGATGAAGATCATCATGGCGATCCGCAGGCCGTTGCCCTCGAGGCCGAACCCCTTGTCGGGCACGACGCCCGCCAGCGCGATCGCGAAGACCAGCAGCGGGAAGGCCAGGAAGACGTCCATCAGCCGGCCGATCACCAGGTCGACCCAGCCGCCGAAGTAGCCGGCGATGACGCCCAGCGTGGTGCCGATGAGCACCGACAACATCGTGGCGAGGAAACCGATCAGCAGCGAGATCCACGCGCCGGCGACGATGCGGCTGAAGATGTCGCGGCCGTTGATCGGCTCGACGCCGAGCAGGTATTCGCCGCTCATGCCGCCGAACGCGCCCTTGGGCAGGAGCGTGCTCTGGTCGATCTGATCCTGGTGGAACTCCAGGGGCGGGTGGCCGAAAACGGCGATGATGGGCGAGGCGAAGACCGCGACGAGAATCAGCAGCACGACGACGATGCCGCCGGTAAGCGCGATCTTGTCGCGCCTGAGCCGCATCCAGGCGATCCGGGTGAGGGATCTGCCCTGGATGGCCTTGCCCGCTCCCGCGAGCACCGACTCCGGCTGCGCTTCTGCGGCGGAACCGGAAACGTCTAGCGGTGCGGTCATGCCGGATTGCCCCCTGATAGCAGACGACGCGTCTATGGAGTATTGACTTCAGACCGCGAGTCGCGCGACCTCAGGAGGCAGAATCTATGGCCTGAGCTGCACTGACCAGTCCCTCAGGCCGCTATGTGGCTAATCTGTGATTGATGCGAAACTCATTCGTATTGATCTTTACGACAATGTCTAGCCTGCGTCCCGGTTGAGTCTCGGAACTGTGACAGAGCGACCGAATCAGCTGATGCCCCGACGCTTCAGCAGCTCTTCGATGTCGGAGAAGTCGTCGTCGCCCTTGCCCGCCTTGGGGGCGGCCGCTGCGGGCTGCGGTTTGCTCGAAACGGCCGGTTTTTTCGCTGCGGGCTGAACCGGTTGTTCCTGCTGACCGTCCGCGGACGGCTTCTTCCGCCGCCCCACGATCCTCAGCTTCCTGCCCCGCATCACTCCGGACACGACGAAGAGCACCCCCGACAGCCCCGCGACGGCCACTCCCGCCCACACGAGCGGGTTGAACACCAGACCGGTCACGAAGCCCACGATGGTGACGCCGATGGTCCACAGCGACCGTAGCGCGTCGGTCAGATAGGCCGCCACCGGCAGCAGCGCCCACGCCGCCACCCGCAGCCCGGAGGCGGCCCCCCTGCGCCGGAATGCCAGGAAACTCAACACCAGCCCGGCGATGGTCGCCCCGGCGCACAGCGGCAGCCAAGCGATCTGATCAAACGACATCCTGCCCGCTCCCTCGTTGTGGCTCTGCCTCCATCCTGGCACGCGAACGCGGGACGGCATCCTCCGCGAGAACCACATTTCCCCTAGGGGACGGGCCCTGACCCCTCAGGCGCCGGGCAGGAGGGCCCTCAGCCGGCCGACCGTGACCTCCTCCAGGGAGGAGACCACCAGGCGGCCGGCCGCCGCCTCGACCGGCAGCAGGCTGGGCACCGCCACCACCGCGCAGCCGGCGGCGGTGGCCGCCGCCACGCCGTTCGGTGAGTCCTCCAGGACGACGCAGCGGACCGGCGGCATGCCGAGCATCCCCGCGGCCGTCAGGTAGGGCTCGGGGTCGGGTTTGGTCCGCTCGACGTCGTCGGCGGTCACCACGATGTCGAACCGGTCGCGGCCGACGCCCTTGAGCACCGCGTCGGCGATCTCCCCCAACGAGGAGGTGACCAGCCCGACCGGGACGCCCTCGTCGCGTAGCGCGTCGAGGAGCTCGGACGCGCCCGGCATCACGCGAACCCCTCCGGAAAGGCGCTCCACCATGCCGGAGACCATCCACTGCTCCACCGTCGCGGCGCTCTCGCCGGAGCCGGACACGGACAACATGTAGCCGACCGCGCGCTCCATGGACCCGCCCAGGAGGTGCATCTGGTGGTCGGGCGTCCATGTGCCGCCGAGCCTGCGCATCACCTCGGACTCGATCTCGAGCCAGACCTTCTCGGTGTCGACCAGCAGGCCGTCCATGTCGAAGAAGACCGCCTGCATGTCCATCGTCTCACTCCGTTCGGCGCGCTCGGTCGCCATGTGCCGTCGTCCTCCCCCTCTTCTGTCTCCGGGCACGCCTCGCGGGCGCCCGGGCCCCTCGGTGGGTCCGCTCCCACCGGTGGGTGCCGGGCCGGGTCAGACGTTGAAGTATTTCGCCTCGGGATGGTGGGCGACCAGCGCGGAGGTGGCCTGCTCGGGGTGGAGCTGGAACTCCTCCGACAGCGTCACCCCGATGCGCTCGGGATCGAGCAGCTGGAACAGCTGCTGCTGGTCCTCCAGGTTGGGGCAGGCGGGGTAGCCGAACGAGTAGCGGCACCCCTGGACGTTGACCTTGAGCATGTCGTCGAGCGACTCGTCTCCGCCGATCCCCCACTCCTGGCGCACCCTGGCGTGCCAGTATTCGGCCAGCGCCTCGGTGAGCTGCACCGACAGGCCGTGCAGCTCGAGGTAGTCGCGGTAGGCGTCTTTCGCGAACAGCTCGGCCGTGGCCTCGGCGATCTTCGGCCCCATGGTGACCACCTGGAAGCCGACCACGTCGACCTCGCCGGAGCTCTTGCCGCGGAAGAAGTCGGACAGGCACAGGTGGCGGTCGCGGCGCTGGCGCGGGAACGTGAAGCGCGTGCGCTCGCCGCCGTCGTCATCCAGGATGATCAGCGAGTCGCCGTCGGAGACGCACGGGAAATAGCCGTAGACGACGGCCGCCTCCAGCAGGCCCTCGGTCTGGATGCGATCGAGCCACATGCGCAGCCGCGGCCGCCCCTCGGTCTCCACCAGCTCGTCGTAGCCGGGCCCCTGGCCGCCCCTGGCGGGCTTGAGCCCCCACTGGCCGAGGAACAGCGCCCGCTCGTCGAGGAAGGCGCTGTAGTCGGCCAGCGAGATGCCCTTGACGACGCGGTCACCGTGGAACGGCGGCGACGGCACGGGGTTGTCCTCCGCCACGTCGGAGCGGGCCGGCAACTCCTCGACGGGCGTGCGCGTGAGCACGGCGCCCGTCTTGACGCGCCGCTCGCGCAGCGGCGGCAGCGTGGCGCCGGCGACGCCGCGCTTGACGGCCATGAACGAGTCCATGAGCCGCAGCCCCTCGAACGCGTCGCGGGCGTAGCGCACCTCGCCCGCGAACAGCTCGGCCAGATCCTGCTCGACGTAGGCGCGCGTGAGCGCGGCCCCGCCGAGCAGCACGGGATAGCGCTCCGCCAGACCCCTGGAGTTCATCTCCTCCAGGTTTTCCTTCATGATGACCGTCGACTTGACCAGCAGGCCCGACATGCCCACGACGTCGGCCTTGTGCTCGTCCGCGGCCTCCAGGATGGCCGAGACCGGCTGCTTGATGCCGAGGTTGACCACCTGGTAGCCGTTGTTGGACAGGATGATGTCGACGAGGTTCTTTCCGATGTCGTGCACGTCGCCCTTGACGGTGGCCAGCACGATGCGGCCCTTCGTCTCACCGTCGACCCGCTCCATGTGGGGCTCGAGGTAGGCGACGGCCGCCTTCATCACCTCGGCCGACTGCAACACGAACGGCAGCTGCATCTGCCCCGACCCGAACAGCTCGCCCACGGTCTTCATGCCGTCGAGCAGCACGTCATTGATGATCTCCAGGGCGGGGCGCTGCTCCAGCGCGGTGTCGAGGTCGGCCTCGAGGCCCTTCTTCTCGCCGTCGATGATGCGCCGCTTGAGCCGCTCCCACAGCGGGAGCGCGGCCAGCTCCTCGGCCTTGCCCGCGCGCATGGCGGCGGCGTCGACGCCCTCGAACAGGTCCATGAAGCGCTGCAGCGGGTCGTAGCCTTCGCGCCGGCGGTCATAGACCATGTCGAGCGCGACCTGGCGCTGCTCGTCGGGGATGCGGGCCATCGGCAGGATCTTGGAGGCGTGCACGATGGCGGAGTCGAGCCCGGCGTTGACGCACTCGTTGAGGAACACCGAGTTGAGCACCATGCGGGCCGCGGGGTTGAGGCCGAAGCTGATGTTGGACAGCCCCAGCGTGGTCTGCACGCCCGGGTGGCGGCGCTTGAGCTCGCGGATGGCCTCGATGGTCTCCAGGCCGTCGCGCCTGGTCTCCTCCTGGCCGGTGGCGATGGGGAAGGTCAGGCAGTCGACGATGATGTCCTCGACCCGCATGCCCCAGTTGGCGGTCAGGTCGTCGATGAGGCGGCTGGCGACGCCCACCTTCCGGTCGGCGGTGCGGGCCTGGCCCTCCTCGTCGATGGTCAGCGCCACCACGGCCGAGCCGTGCTCGCGCACCAGGCGCATGATCTTCTGGAAGCGGGAGTCGGGGCCCGCGCCGTCCTCGTAGTTGACGGAGTTGACGGCGGCGCGCCCGCCGAGCATCTCCAGACCGGCCTGCAGCACCGCGGGCTCGGTCGAGTCGAGCATGATCGGCAGCGTGGAGGCGGTGGCGAAGCGGAAGGCCAGCTCCTTCATGTCGGCCGCGCCGTCGCGCCCGACGTAGTCGACGCACAGGTCGAGCATGTGGGCGCCGTCGCGGGCCTGGTTGCGGGCCATCTCGACGCAGTCGTCCCAGCGGCCCTCCAGCATGGCCTCACGGAAGACCTTGGAGCCGTTGGTGTTGCACCGCTCGCCGATGGCGAGGTAGGAGGTGTCCTGCCGGAACGGCACGGTCTGGTAGAGGGAGGACGCGCCGGGCTCGGGGTGGGGGCGGCGCTGGACGGGCTGCTTGCCCCTGACCCGCTCGACGACCTGGCGAAGGTGCTCGGGCGTGGTGCCGCAGCAGCCGCCGACCAGGGACAGGCCGTAGTCGCTGGTGAAGGTGTCGTGCGCGCCGGCCAGCTCCTCCGCGCTGAGCGGGTAGTAGGCGCCGTCGGAGGTGAGCACCGGCAGGCCGGCGTTGGGCATGCAGGAGAGCTTGAGCCGCGAGTGGCGGGCGAGGTAGCGCAGGTGCTCGCTCATCTCCGCGGGGCCGGTCGCACAGTTGAGCCCGACGACGTCGACGCCGAGCGGCTCGATCGCGGTCAGCGCGGCGCCGATCTCGGAGCCGAGCAGCATCGCGCCGTTGGTCTCGATCGTCACCTGGGCGATGATCGGCACGTCGCGGCCGGAGTCTTCGACGGCTCGCCTCGCACCGATGACGGCGGCCTTCACCTGCAGCAGGTCCTGGCAGGTCTCGACGATCAGGGCGTCTGCGCCGCCGGCGATCAGGCCCGCGGCGTTGTCGCGGTAGGCGTCGCGCAGGCTGGCATAGGGCAGATGGCCCAGCGTCGGCAGCTTGGTGCCGGGGCCCATCGAGCCGAGCACGAACCTCGGCTGGTCAGGGGTGGACCAGTGGTCGGCGGACTCACGCGCGATGCGGGCGCCGGCCTCGGAGTATTCGAAGACCCGCTCAGGGATGTCGTATTCGCCGAGCGCGGCCAGGTTGGCACCGAAGGTGTTGGTCTCCACGCAGTCGACGCCGACCGCGAAATAGGCGTCGTGCACGCCACGGACGATGTCGGGCCGGGTGACATTGAGCACCTCGTTGCAGCCCTCGTGGCCGTGGAAATCGTCGAGCGTCGGGTCCTGGGCCTGCAGCATCGTGCCCATCGCCCCGTCGGCGACGACGACGCGCTGGGACAACACTTCTCGGAAGGACGGGGAGATGCTCATGAGGTGAAGCTTATCGGCTGCGCCTGAGCCATCGTTCGAGGCCGCCTCGAGCGCCGGTAGGCGCGCCCGTCAGAGCGTGGCGTCAGGCGTCCCAGGCCCGGGCGACCGGCGCCACGCCCGTGCCCGCGTGCGTGTGCGTGTGCGTGTGCGTGCCCATGAGGGAGAGCGAGCGGCCGCGCCCCGTGCGGCATACGACCCGGCGGGGAAGCACTGGGCGAGAGCTGGATGACGTCCGGCGGAGCGCGTACGGGTGCCGGCGGTCATCAGGCGGGTCCGGCGGCCCGGGCACGGGGACCGCGAGCGCCGTGGTGAGGCGTTCGCGGGCGTTGCGGAGGGAGATCGGTGACGCCGACGGCCCCGAACCGCATAGGCTTAGCGGGATGATGGAGAGAGGAGGCGACACGTGATAGACCTCGAAGGGCTCCCCGAGCTCGTCGACCCGGTGCTCATAGCCGCGTTCGAAGGGTGGAACGACGCGGGCGAGGCCTCCAGCGGTGTGGTCGCCCATCTCGAGTCCGCCTGGAAGGCCGAGACGCTGGTCGCGCTCGACCCCGACGACTACTACGACTTCCAGGTGACCCGGCCCGTGGTCGAGATGAACGACGGGCTGGCCCAGTCGATCGTGTGGCCGACGACGCGGCTGCTGCGCGCCCGCCCGCCGGGCGTCGAGCGCGACGTCGTGCTGTTGCGCGGCATCGAGCCCAACATGCGCTGGCGCTCGTTCTGCGCCGACATCATCGAGGTCTGCCGCGAGCTCGGCGTCGAGCTGGCCGTGATGCTGGGGGCGCTGCTCAACGACTCGCCGCACACCCGGCCCGTGCCCATTCTCGGCGGCGCCACGGACGAGACGCTGGCGCGTTCGACCAACCTGGAGCTGAGCCGCTACGAGGGCCCGACGGGCATCGTGGGGGTGCTGCAGCACGAGTTCGGCAGGGCCGGCATGGACGCGGTGTCGCTGTGGGCGTCGGTCCCCCACTACGTGGCGCAGCCGCCCAACCCCAAGGCCACGGTCGCGCTGCTGCGCCGTCTCGAAGACGTGCTGGAGATCCCCATGCCGCTGGGCGATCTCGACGAGGAGGCCCGCGCGTGGGAGCGTGGCGTCGACGAGCTGGCCTCGCAGGACAGCGAGGTCGCCGAGTACGTCAAGGAGCTCGAGGAGCGTAAGGACGCCGCCGAGTTGCCCGAGGCCAGCGGTGACGCGATCGCCGCGGAGTTCGAACGTTACCTGCGGCGCAGGGACCGCGACACCGACAGCTGACCTTCAGAGGGCAAATCTCCGCATTTTTCGCGGTTTCGGGTGATAATCGGTGTCTCGCACGATTGCACCAAGCTGGACCCCAGCTGTCGCCCCTTCCATCAGCATCGACGACGCACCGTAATGCCTGATCAACCGACCGCGCACCGTTAGGCATGCCATGGCGACTTCCCATGTGGACCCGCACCAAAGAAGTCAGGACACCAGGCGGCGCATCCTTGAGATGGCCGTCTCCGTCAGGGAGGACCGCAGCGGCGGCAACGTCGACTATTTCCTCGCGCTGCTGCAGGATCGGCTCCCGCTCTGGCTCAGCATCCTCCACGATCTAACCCATCGCGTGGGGAAGGGGTGCATCTCCGACAATCTTCTGTCGGTGGCGCGAGCGGGCATCGACTACTACATGGAGGTGCAGAGCGCGGCGCTGCCCGCCTTCACCTCGCCTGACGTGACGGTTCGTTTCCGCGAGGCCCTGCGCGACGCCGGGCTCGGGCCGCGCACGGAGACGACGCCACTCGCCGCGTACCTGGCCGCCGAGCAGCGGCTGGGCCGGGTGCGGCCGGACGCCGACCCCGAGGCCAGCGCACGGCTGCTGGTCGCGGGCTGCTTCCACCGGGCCTACATCGAGATGTTCGTCGGACGGGACGCCGGGCCGAGCCTCGACGACAGCGCCAGGGAGATCGTCCGCGAGCTGCGCCTCGAACCCGTCCACGCCTGACGCCCGTACCCCCGCCGACCCCGCTGACGCGCCGCCGCACGCGCCTGACGCGTCCCCCAGTGGCGGGGTCAGCGGGCCGCGCGACGGAGCCAGCGGGCCGCGCGAAAGGGTTTGCAGGCCGCCGCGGAGTCAGCGGGTCGCGGGGACGGGTTCTCGGGTCGCGGCTGTTGTCAGGGGGTCGCGGGGCGGAGGGTCGGCGGGGCGTGCCAGTGACGGGGGTGCCGTGCCGGCGCGCGGCGGTCGCGGAGCGCCTCCTCGTAGCGGTGCCAGATCAGCGCCGCCACGTCCGGGTCGGCCCCCAGCGGCTCGCTCACCGGTCCCGCCCCCGCCGCGGTCAGCCGGTCATGGAAGAAGCCGGGCGCGAGGACGTACGACGCGATCACCACCCGGGCGGCGGAGCCGAGCCGTTCCACCGCCTCCTCCAGCGAGGGAGCACCGGCGGAGGCGAAGGCGGCGGTGACCGGGCGCGCCAGGCGCACGCCGAGCCGGTGGGCGGCGGCGCGCACGTCGGCGAGGGCGGCCGGGTCGGAGGAGCCCGCCGCGCCGAGCACGACGGCGTCGTCCGCGCGCAGCCCGGCCCGCGCCAGCTTGCGGACGAGCGCCGACGTGAGCAGCCGGTGCGGCCCCAGCCGGCCGGCCACCACCGCGTCCGGGCGGCTCCGCGCGACCACCGCGGGCAGGTCGATGTGGACGTGGTAGCCGCCGGCCAGCAGGAGCGGCACGACGACGACGGGGCCCGCGGCGGCGGGGAGCACCTCGGCCAGCAGCGGCGCGCTGATCTCGAGATGGCTCAGCTCGACCCGCCGGCCGGGACGCGCTCTTCTGACCGTCTCCGCCAGGGCCGAGAGGGTTCGCTGTCCCGCCGGGCTGCGCGTGCCGTGCGCGGCCAGCACGAGCGCGGGGGTCACGATCCCGCCTCGTACCGGCAGGCGAGCCGGTAGCCGCGCTTGACCACCGTCTCCACGATCCCGCTCGGCCCGAGGGCGCGGCGCAGCCGGGTGATGGCCATCTCCACCGCGTGCTCGGCCGATTCGCGCGCGACGCCGCCCGGCAGCACGGTACGCAGGTCGGCGCGCGACACCACGTGCCCCGGCTTGTCGGCCAGTCGCTTGAGCACCGCCATCGGGGCCGGCGGCAGCGGCCGCAGTTCCCCGTCGACGACCACGGCGTGGCCGCGGATCTCCAGCCGGTGATCGCCGGCCACGAGCTTGGTGACGCCGTGCTCCGGCAGGTGCCTGGCCAGGGCGCGGGCCAGCGCGCCGAGCCGTGAACGATCCGGCTGCAGCGTGGGCACGCCGCGCGAGTCCAGCGGGCCCGCGGTCACGGGCCCCACGCAGGCGGCCACGACGGGCCCGCTGAAGGCGGACAGCAGCGCGTCCTCCAGCCCCTGGGAGCGGGCCATGCCGAGCATGGCGTGCACGGCGGGGGCGCTGGTGAAGGCGACGGCGTCCACCGAGCCGGAGACCGTCTGGCTGATGAGCCGGCGCAGCGGCGAGGCGTCGCGGTACGGCAGCCACCGGTAGACCGGGATCTCGATCACCTCGGCCCCCGCCGCGCGCAGGCCGGCCACGAACTCGGTGAGCGGCTCGCCGTGCTGCTGCACCGCGATGCGCCGCCCTCTCAGGTCCTGGGCCAGCAGGTACCGCTTGATCTCGTCACACGATTCGGTGGCGGGTGTCCAGTGGTCGTTGAGCCCGGCCGCCCGCACCGCTCCCCTGGCCTTGGGCCCGCGCGTCAGCAGGCGCGCCTTGGACAGGTGCTCGCCCAGGTCGGTGGAGAGCCCCCAGCCTTCCGCGGCGGCCATCCAGCCGCGGAAGCCGACGCCGGTGGTGACCACCACGTCGTCGAGCGGCCCCAGCAGGCTGTGCCGGGTCGCGGCGAGCAGGTCGGCGTCCTCGGCCAGCGGGACCAGCCTGATGGCGGGGGCGCTGACCACGCGCGCGCCGCGCCGCTCCAGCAGCGCCCCGAACTCCTCCCGCCGCCTGGTCGCGGTCACGCCGATGGTGAAGCCGGCCAGCGCGTCCGGCTCCGTCTCCGGGGACGAGCGCTCGCTCATGCGGACCACTCCGGGCGGACAGGGCTTTCTGCCCCTGTGCCTGGCCGGGCCCCGAGCACCCGGCCTGGCATCACAGGCGTGTACGACGCAAGTGAGATCACGCTCCGATCCTGCTTTCGGGTGGTTTCGCCACTGGGTCTCCTCTGTTACCGCTGTGCTACAAGGCAGGAACCTCCGCGGTTGGGGCGGCGCCGCGGAGGGAAACGTCCGTCATGACGACGGCTATCGGGGAGTGCTGGTGACGGTCCGGCCTATTCGCATGTTCGACGATCCGCTGCTTCGCGCGGTGGCGGCGCCGGTGCAGGACTTCGACCGGGAGCTCAGGCGGCTGGTGAAGACGCTGACGGCCACGATGCGGGCGCAAGCCGGCCGGGCCGGCCTGGCGGCACCGCAGGTGGGCGAGGCGGTGCGGGTGGTGGTCTACGCGTACGACGGCAAGGCGGGCCATCTGGTCAACCCGCGCCTGGAGCTGTCAGAGCGGCGCGTCACCGCGGACGAGGCGTGCCTGTCGGCGCCCGGCGTGTGGTGGCCACTGGAACGTTCCTACATGGTCACCGCGCGTGGCCGTGACATGTTCGGCAAGCCGGTGACGGTGCGGGCGCTGGGCATCCTGGCGAGGGTGTTGCAGCACGAGGTCGACCATCTCGACGGCGTGTTGTTCAGCGACCATCTCGAAGAGAGCGAGCGGGCACGGTTTCTCGCCGAGGCGCTGCCTGCGGGCTGAGGCGGGCGGCGGCGTCCGCTCTGAGCTCGCGCCGTTGTTCCGGATCGGTGCCGCCCCAGACGCCGTAGGCCTGCCTGGTGCTGAGCGCGTAGTCGAGGCACGCCTCCTGTACGGGGCAGCCGCCGCAGACGTGCTTGGCCCGCTGGACCTGTGACTGGCTGGGACCTTCCTGCGAGATCGGGAAGAACAGCTCCGGGTCCATGTCGAGGCAGGCTGCCCTGCGTGTCCAGTCGAGCATCATCATGGGGCGCGCCTACCCAGACCTCTGGCCGTCATACCTCGTCGAGCAGCCGATCCCAGTCGGCGAGGAACCGGTCGAGCCCGTACCGCGCCAGAGCCGCGGCCCTGGCGGCCTTTCCCGCCTGGCTCGCGCGCTCTGGATCGGCGACGAAATCGTGCAGCGCGCCGGCGAGCACGTGCACCTTCGTCGACAGGACGCCGGCCTCCTGGGGCACGGCCTCGATCGCCTCGGTGGCGGCCAGCGCGACCACGGGCATGCCCAGCGTCATGGCCTCGACGAGGGCGAGCCCCAGCGAGGTCCACCGGTAGGGGTGCAGGTAGACGCGCCGCCTGGCCAGCTCGGCGTGCATGACGTGCTGCGGCAGGTCCTCGTGGGTGTCGTACGGCAGCCCGTCCACCTTCATGCCGAACACGTCGAGGGGCACCCGCTCGGCGAAGCGGGGCAGCAGGTCGGTGCCGGCGACCCTGGTGCGGCGTACCGGTTCGTTGACCACGACGCCCGCTCGGGAGAGCTCGCCCGTGTACAGGTGGCCGGGATCGGGGACTCCGTGCTCGATGACGCGCGTGCGCGCCCGGCCGTTGTCCCAGTACAGCTCGTTGAAGTGGGTGACGTGCACGAGCGTGACGTCGTTCTGGCCGGCGAGGTGGTGGCGGGTGCGGGGCACGTCGCCGGCGGGGGTGTTGTGCTCGACGTAGACGCCGGGCACGTCGCGGCCGAGCCATTCGCGGGCCAGGCCGATCTCGTGCGGGCGCTGGTAGACGACCACGTCCACGGGCTCGTGGCGCAGCCGGTCGTACGGCACCTCGCGGGCCGCGGCCGGCCAGTCGAAGGTGGCGGCGCGGCCCCGGCCGTCGGGACCGCGGCCGGGGACGAGCGGGAGGAGGTAGTCGTGGGCGCCCCTGATGAAGGCGCTGGTCCACGAGCCGTGCACGTGCCAGATGAGGATCCTCACCAGCGGCTCCAGCCCATCGCCCTGGCCCAGGGCGCGGCGGCGGCCGGCACGGGTGCCTCGCCGACGTCGTTGAGCACGCGCTCCACGACGTCGGTCAGATCGTCGGCGACCTCGGGGGCCTCCTCGATCTCCTCCGGCAGCGTGTCCATGGTGGGGACGAGGATTCCCCTGGCCCCGGCGGCTCTGGCCGCCTCCATGTCCCTGCCGATGTCGCCCACCACCACGCAGTCGCGCGGGCTGACGTCGAGCACGGCGGCGGCCCTGATCACGAGTCCGGGCGCGGGCTTGCGGCAGGTGCAGCCGTCGGTGTCGTCGTGCACGCAGATGGCCCAGGCGTCGAACGGGCCGAGCAGCTCCTCCACCCTGGCGTTCACCTGGTCCATCTCGTCGGGCGTGACCAGCCCCTTGGCCACCCCGGACTGGTTGGTGACCACGGCCACCGGGACGTCGGCGCGCCGCAACCGGCACAGCGCCTCCGTCGCACCTGGCATGGGCTCGACGAGGCGGGGATCGCCGTTGTACGGAACGTCCCTGATCAAGGTCCCGTCCCGGTCGAACAGCACGGCGCCGGGACGTCGCTTTTCGAACACCATTCACCTCCGTCGCGTGCCCCGCAGCTACCCGGGCCCTCAACCGACAAACAACTACTTAGCGTGACAATCTCCCGGCGCAGAAGCCCGTTTCCGCACGTCCTGAGGTCGCCGAATGTTTGAGAGCCGCTCCTGTCGGTAGCGGTTCTCGACATCTGTGGGGAGGGGACATGAAGTTTCTCGGCATCAACGCGATCTTCCACGACCCGGCCGCCGCGCTCGTGGTCGACGGCAAGATCGTCGCCGCCGCGGAGGAGGAGCGCTTCAGCCGCCGCAAGCACGGCAAGCGGCCGCTGGCGTTCTCGGCCTGGGAACTGCCCGAGCTGGCCGCCGCGTGGTGCCTGCGGGAGGCGGGACTCTCCCCCGAGGACATCGACGCCGTCGCCTACTCCTACGACCCCTCCCTGGTGGTCCAGAAGCCGGAGGGCGACTGGGAGGACCTGCGCACGAGGTACGCCGTGCGCGCGCCCGCGTTCCTGTCCACCGCGCTGCCGGGCCTGGACCCCGGCCAGGTCAGCTATGTGCCGCACCACGTGGCGCACGCCGCGTCCGCCGGGCTGGCCTCCCAGTGGTCGACGCCGGGGCGGGACTGCGCGGTGCTGGTGTGCGACGGGCGCGGCGAGAACGTCTCCCACCTGGCCGGCCGCTACCGCGACGGCGAGCTGGAGGTGCTGGCCGCGCAGGAGCTGCCGCACTCGCTCGGCCTCATGTACGAGGACGTCACGGAACACCTCGGCTTCCTGCGCTCCAGCGACGAGTACAAGGTCATGGCGATGGCCTCCTACGGCCGGCCCCGCCACCTGGCCGCGCTGCGCGAGGTGATCTACACGACCGGGGACGGCGGCTTCCGCGTCGAGCCGGTCGACTGGGGCGGATACGCCAAGGCGCTGCGCGGGGGCGCGGCCTGGACCTCCGACCACGCCGACCTGGCCGCCAGCGTGCAGGCCCGGCTGGAGGAGGTGCTGCTGGAGCTGGTGCGCTGGCTGCACGAGCGGACCGGCGAGCGGCGGCTGGCGCTGGCCGGCGGGGTGGCGCTGAACTGCGTGGCCAACACGCGGCTGCTGGACGAGGGGCCGTTCGAGGAAATCTGGGTCCAGCCGGCGGCGGGCGACTCCGGCACCGCGCTGGGCGGCGCGCTGCACCTGGCGCACGCGTACGGCGAGCCGGCCGCGCCCATGCCCGGCACGGCGCTCGGGCGCGGCTTCACCGACGAGGAACTGGGCGCCTGGCTGGACGTGGCGCGCGTGCCCTGCACCCGGCCCGCCGACCTGGCCGCCGCGGTGGCGGCCGAGCTGGCCGCCGACCGGATCGTGGCCTGGTTCCAGGGGCGGTCGGAGTACGGCCCGCGCGCGCTCGGCCACCGGTCGCTGCTGGCCCACCCGGGTCACGCGCGCAACACCGAGCGGCTGAACGACGTCAAGGGGCGCGAGCAGTTCCGGCCGGTCGCGCCGATGGTGCTGGAGTCGCGGGCGGCGCAGATCTTCGGGCGGGGGCCGGTGCCCTCGCCGTACATGTTGTTCGTGCACGACGTGGACCCCGGCTGGGCGCCGCGCATCCCCGCGGTCGTGCACGTGGACGGGACCGCGCGCATCCAGACGGTCTCGCCGGGGGCCGACCCGCTGATGGCGCGGGTGCTGAGCGAGTTCGAGGCGCGGACGGGACTGCCCGTGGTGGTCAACACGAGCCTGAACACCGCGGGGCGGCCCATGGTCGACGATCCCAGGGACGCGCTGGAGTGCTTCGGGTCGTCGCCGGTGGACGTGCTCGTGCTCGGGCCGTACCTGGTGCGGCGCGGGGAGGTGTTCGCCTCGTGATCACCGTGGTGGTCCCCACCATCGGGCGCGCCACGCTCCTGGACACGCTGGCCGCCGTGGGCTCCGGCATGCCGGTGATCGTGGTCGACGACAGGACGGCGCCGGGCGGCGCCGCCGGGGTCGTGGAGTCGCTTCCCGGCCGGGTGCGGGTCGTCCGCTCCTTCGGGAGGGGGCCCGCCGCGGCACGCAACGCGGGGTGGCGGGCCGCGGAGACGCCGTGGGTGGTGTTCCTCGACGACGACGTGATCCCTGGACCCGGGTGGGCGGAGGCGGTCTGGAAGGACCTCGTGGACCTGCCGGACGACGTGGCCGGCAGCCAGGGGCGGATCGTGGTGCCGCTGCCTGGCGGGCGGCGGCCCGCCGACGGCGAGCGGCACACCGCCGGGCTCTCCGGCGCGCTGTGGGTGACCGCCGACATGGCCTACCGGCGCCCGGTGCTGGAGTCCGCCGGGGGGTTCGACGAACGCTTCTCCCGGGCGTACCGGGAGGACGCCGACCTCGCGCTGCGGGTGACGCGGGCGGGGCACCGGCTGGTGCGCGGACGGCGGGTGACGACCCATCCGGTGCGCGACGACGGGTTCTGGGCGAGCGTGCGCTTCCAGCGGGGCAACGCCGACGACGCGCTCATGCGGCGCCTGCACGGGCCGGGGTGGCGGGCCGCCATCGGCGGCGGTCCCGGCCGCCTGCGCCTGCACGCCGCCACCACCGCGGCCGCGCTCGCGGCGACGGCCCTGGGGGCGGCCGCCCTGCGCGGCAGGGGGACGGCCGGCCGCGGGGGCCTGCGCGGCGGGCAGGCGGCCCGCTCGGGGCCGGCCCTGGACCGTTCCGGACGGTGGCGGGCGGCGGGGGTGGCGGCGCTCGCCTGGGGAGCGCTGACCGCGGAGTTCGCGTGGCGCCGGATCGCGCCGGGGCCGCGTACCCCGGCCGAGGTGGTGCGGATGGTCGTCACCAGCCTGGTGATCCCGCCGGTCGCCTGCGCGCACCGGTTGCGAGGGGAATGGAGGGCGCGGCGATGAGCGCTCGCTGGGCGGAAACCGTGTCGTGCGGCTCGAACCCGTGCCAGGCCGAGGGCGCGCCGGCGCGGGCGCCCGCCTACACCGGCAGGCCTGGTGGCGGCCGGCGCGGAGGCACCGGGCGACGCGCGGGCACGGGCCGGCGCGCGGAGCGCGGCGGGATCGGGCGGAACCGGGCCGTCCACGACAGATCCGGGCAGGTGCCGGCCGAGCAGGGTGAGCCGGTGCAAAGCGGCGTGGGCCGGGGGCGGGTGCTCGTGGCACGCCTGGACGACGCGGGTGACGTGCTGCTCACGGGACCCGCCGTCAGGGCCGTGCGGACGCTGGCCGCCGAGGTGGTCTTCCTGGCGGGCCCGAACGGCAGGGCGGCCGCCGAGCTCCTGCCGGGCGTGGACCAGGTGATCGAGTGGCACGCCCCGTGGATCGACCACACCCCGCCGCCGGTCAGCAGGAACGACGTCGCCGGCCTCGTCGGCCGGTTGCGCGGCGTGGACGAGGCGGTGGTGCTGACGTCGTTCCATCAGTCGGCGCTGCCGCTGGCGCTGCTGCTGAGATTGGCGGGCGTGCGCAGGATCACCGCCATCAGCAACGACTATCCCGGCTCGCTGCTGGACGTCAGGCACGTCGTGGACGAGAGCGTCGACGTGCCGGAGGCGGAGCGGATGCTGACCGTGGCCGCGGCGGCCGGGTTCCTGCTGCCGCCGGACGATGACGGAAAACTCGCTGTTCAGCGGCCATTGCCGGATATTTCGGGACTTCTGGGGAACGCGTCCGGCGCTGACAAGCGCACGTACGTCGTGGTCCACCCCGGCACCTCGGCCCCCGCCCGCACCTGGCCCGCCGGCCTGCACCGGCAGGCGGTGCGGGAGCTGGCCGAGGACGGGCACCAGGTCGTCGTGACCGGAACAGAACGTGATCTCACCGCCCACGTGGCCGGAGACGTCGCCGTCGACCTGGGCGGGATGACCACGCTCGCCGAACTGGCCGCCGTGATCGAGCACGCGGGCGTGCTGGTGGCCGGCAACACCGGCCCCGCCCACCTGGCCGCGGCCGTCGGCACTCCGGTCGTGAGCCTGTTCGCCCCCGTCGTCCCCGCGGCCCGGTGGGCCCCGTACGGCGTGCCCACGGTGTTGCTCGGCGACCAGCAGGCGCCCTGCCGGGACAGCAGGGCGCGCACCTGCCCGGTGCCCGGGCACCCATGCCTGTCCCAGGTGACCGGCGAGCAGGTGGTCAAGGCAGTGAGGGAGCTGACGCAGTGAAGGTGGATCTCATCTCCGAGCACGCGGACCCGCTGGCCGCGGTGGGCGGCGTGGATTCCGGCGGCCAGAACGTGCACGTCGCCGCGCTGGCCCTGGCGCTGGCGGAGCGCGGGCACACGGTGGTCGTCCACACCCGGCGCACCCGCGGCTCGCAGCCCGCCTCGGTGACCATGGCGCCGGGCGTCACGGTCGAGTACGTCCCCGCCGGCCCCGCGGCCCAGGTCCCCAAGGACGAGCTTCCCCCGTACATGCCGGAGTTCACCGAGCGGCTGGCCGGCCGGTGGGCCGCGCGCCCGCCGGACATCGTGCACGCCCACTTCTGGATGAGCGGGCAGGCGGCCCTTCAGGCGGCCCCCGGCGTGCCGGTGGTGCAGACGTTCCACGCGCTCGGCACCGTCAAGCGGCGCTGGCAGGGCGAGGCGGACACCAGCCCCGCGCACCGGATCGCCACCGAGCGCGAGATCGCCAAGCGGGCCGACGCCGTGCTCGCGACCTGCACCGACGAGGTGCACGAGCTGCGCGCGATGGGCGTGCCCGAGCAGCGGGTCGCGGTCGTGCCGTGCGGGGTGGACCTGACCGCGTTCTGCGCGGAAGGCCCCGTCGCACCGCGCACCGAGGGCAGCCTGGTGCTGAGCATCGGCAGGATGGTGCCGCGCAAGGGTGTCGACACCATCGTCAGAGCGATGCGCGGGGTGCCCGGCGCCGACTTGGTGATCGCCGGCGGTGGCCGGGACGACGCGGAGGCGCGCCGGCTGCGCGAGCTGGCCGGGGCGTACGGGCTGGAGCACCGCGTGCACGTGATCGGCAGCGTGCCGCGCTCGCACGTGCCGGCGCTGATGCGCTCGGCCGACGTCGTGGTCACGGTGCCGTGGTACGAGCCGTTCGGCATGGTGCCGGTGGAGGCGATGGCGTGCGGCGTTCCCGTCGTGGCCTCGGCGGTCGGCGGCCATCTGGACACGGTCGCGGGCGCGGGCGTGCTGGTGCCGCCGCGCCGCCCGCGCGCCCTGGCCAGGGTGCTGCGCGAGGTGCTCGGCGACCCGGGCAGGCGGGCGGAGCTGGGCGCGGCGGGGGCGCGCCGGGCCCGCGAGAGGTACGGCTGGGCCCGCGTGGCCGAGCGCACGGAGGCCGTGTACGCGCAGGTCATCGACGGGAAGGTCGGCCATCTGGCGGCCCTGGGGGGTTGATCATGGATGCTCATCTGGAGAAGCTCTGGAACACGCTGGAGAAGGTCGACGACCACGCGGTCGCCGTCCGGGCCTGGGGTGGGAAGCTCGCCGGGGTGCTGTCCGCCGGAGGCAGGCTGCTGGCCTGTGGCAACGGCGGCTCGGCCGCGGAGGCCCAGCATCTGACGGCCGAGCTGGTCGGCAGGTTCCGGCACGACAGGCGTCCTTACGCGGCGATCCCGCTGCACGCCGACGGCTCGGCGCTGACGGCGATCGCCAATGACTTCGGCCACGAGGAGGTCTACGCCCGCCAGGTGCTGGCGCACGGCCGCGCGGGCGACGTGCTGATCTGCCTGTCCACCAGCGGCCGCAGCCCCAACGTGCTGGCCGCGGCCGCGGCGGCGCAGGAGAGCGGGATCGTCGCCTGGGCCATGACGGGCCCCGCGCCGAACCCGCTGGCCATCCTGTGCGACGAGGCGGTCGCGGTGCCGGCGGAGGAGACGGCGACCGTACAGGAGGTGCACCTCGCGCTGATCCACCTGTTGTGCGACGCGGTGGAGGAGGCGCTGTGAGGGGGCCGCTCGTCGTCATCGGCGACTCGCTGCTGGACGTGGACGTCGAGGGCGACGCGGAGCGGCTCTGCCCTGACGCGCCGGTCCCCGTGGTCGACGTGGCCGCCGAGCAGGCCCGCCCGGGCGGGGCGGGCCTGGCGGCGCTGCTGGCCGCCCGCGACGGCGCCGACGTCGTGCTGATCACCGCGATGGGCGACGACGCCGACGGCCACCGCCTGTGCGGGCTGCTGTCCGAGGAACTCGATCTGGTACGCCTCCCGCTGCGCGGCGGCACCGTGCGCAAGACCAGGATCAGGTCGAAGGGCCAGACGCTGGTCAGGCTGGACACCGGCGACGGCGCCGCCAGGTACGCCCCCAGCGAGGAGGCGGCGCAGGCGATCCTCCAGGCGGGCGCGGTGCTGGTGTCCGACTACGGCAGGGGTGTGGCCAGGATGGCCCGCGGGCTGCTGCGCGACGTCGCCGTTCCGGTGGTGTGGGACCCGCATCCCCGCGGTGAACGTCCCATGCCCGGCTGCGCGCTGGTCACGCCGAGCGAGGCGGAGGCGCGGCTGCTGTGCCCCGACGGCTATCACGGACCGGACCAGGCGGCCCGCTGCCTGGTGAGGGCCCTGCAGGCCAGGGCGGTGGCCGTCACGACCGGCGAGCGGGGCGCCGCGCTGGCCGTGGAGGGCGGCCCGCTGACGTCGGTGCCGCCGCCGGTGCGCGCCGCCGGTCAGGACGCGTGCGGGGCGGGCGACCGGTTCGCCGCCACCGCGGCGCTCGCGCTGCGTGACGGCACCGACGTGCAGGACGCGGCGACGATCGGCGTCGGCGAGGCCTCGCGGTTCGTCGAGCGCGGCGGCGCGGCCACCGTCAGGGTCCGCGAGCAGCGGCTCGGCGACCGGCCACGCACGGCGCTGGAGGTGGCCGAGCTCACCCGCGCCCAGGGCGGACGGCTGATCGCGACGGGCGGCTGCTTCGACCTGCTGCACGCCGGGCACGTGAGCCTGCTGCGGCGGGCCAGGGCCCTCGGCGACGCGCTCGTCGTCTGCGTCAACTCCGACGACTCGGTACGCCGGCTGAAGGGCCCGCCGAGGCCCATCGTGGACGCGCGCGACCGGGTCGAGGTGCTCAGGGCGCTCAGCTGCGTGGACGCCGTGCTGGTGTTCGACGAGGACACCCCGGCGGCCGCCATCGAGCGGCTGCGGCCCGACGTGTGGGTCAAGGGCGGCGACTACACGGGGGAGGTCCTGCCCGAATCCGAGGTCCTCGGCAGGCTCGGCGCGGAGACCGTCGTGCTGAGCACGCTGCCGGGACGTTCGACCACCAATCTGATCAAGGAGATCCAGTGAACATTCTCATCACCGGGGGAGCTTCCGGGCTCGGACTGGCCACCGCCGAGGCAGTGGAGAAGGAGGGCTGGCGGGCGCTGGTCGTCGACGTCCGGGCGCCCGACCAGCGTTTCGAGCACGTCACGGCCGATCTGGCCGACCGGGGGGAGGCCGAGCGGGCCGTACGCGAGCTGGCCGAGCGGGCCGGCGGCCTGGACGGCGTGGTGACGGCCGCGGGCATCGACGCGTGCGGGCGCCTGGAGGACGTCCCCGCCGACGACTGGGAGCGGGTCGTCCGGGTGAACCTGCTCGGCACGGCCTCCGTCGTACGCGCGGCGCTGCCGTATCTCAAGCACACCCGCGGCACGGTCGTCACCTGCGCGTCGACGCTGGGCCTTCGGCCGCTGAGCGACGCGTCGGCGTACTCGGCGTCGAAGTTCGGCGTGGTCGGCTTCACCAGGGCGCTGGCGACCGAGCTGCGCGGGGAGGTCGGGGTGACCCTGCTGATCCCCGGCGGCATGCGTACGAGCTTCTTCGACGGCCGTCCCGAGCAGTACAAGCCGGGGCCCGAGGCCGGGCTGAACGATCCGGCCCACGTCGCCCAGTCCATCGTCTTCGCGCTGCGGCAGCCGGCCGGATGCGAGGTGAGAGAGCTCGTCGTCTGCCCGTCCACGGAGACGTCATGGCCCTAGATCTCCTGGTGCTCCGCGGGCTCGGCCTGGGCGACCTGCTCACGGCCGTGCCCGCGCTGCGGGCGCTGCGGCAGGCCTTTCCCCGGCACCGGATCACGCTGGCGGCGCCGCGAGGGCTGGACGCCCTGCCGCCGCTGACCGGGGCGGTGGACGAGCAGGTGGACGTGTCGGGGCCGGGGCCGATCCCCATGGACGGGGTGCCGTTCGAGCGCCCCGACATCGCGGTGAACCTGCACGGCAAGGGCCCGCAGAGCATCGAGGCGCTGCGGGCGACCGGTCCCGGCCGGCTGATCAGCTTCGGCACGGGCCCTGCGTACCCGGAGGGTGTGCACGAGGTGCGGCGCTGGTGCGGGCTGCTGGAATGGCACGGCATCGGCACCGACCCCGCCGACCTGACGCTCGGCGTCTCCGACCGTACGGGGCCCGCGATCGTGCATCCGGGCGCCGCCTATCCCGCCAGGCGCTGGCCGCCGGAACGTTTCGCGGAGGTCGCCGCCGCGCTGGACGACGTGGTCGTCACGGGGAACGCCGAGGAGGCGCCGCTGGCCAGGCGGGTCGCCGAGCTGGCGGGGCTGCCGCCCGAGCGGGTGCCGGCCGGGCGTACCACCATGGCCGACCTGGTCGACCTGGTCAGCCGGTCGCGGCTGGTGGTGTGCGGCGACACCGGGGTCGCACACCTGGCGACGGCGTTCTGCGTCCCGTCGGTGGTACTGTTCGGGCCGGTCTCCCCCGCCCTGTGGGGGCCGCCGCCCGGGTGGCGTCACGTGGCTCTGTGGGCCGGGCGGAACGGGGATCCGCACGGCGAGCGGCCGGATCCCGGCCTGTTGAAGATCGAAGTTTCCGAAGTCGTCGACGCTGCCTTGGAGGTCACGTCATGAGGGCTCTGGTCACCGGGGGCGCCGGCTTCCTCGGTTCCTACCTGTGCGAGCGGCTGCTGGACGAGGGTGCGGAGGTGGTCTGCATGGACAGCTTCCTGACCGGCGGGCCGCGCAATGTCGAGCATCTGATGGACCGGCCGGAGTTCCGGCTGATCGAGTGCGACCTGACCGGGTACGTGCACGTGCCCGACCGGCTGGACCTCGTGCTGCACTTCGCCTCGGCCGCCTCGCCCGCCGACTACCTGCGCTACCCGATCGAGACCCTGCGGGTGGGCAGCGCCGGCACGCTGCACGCGCTGGGGCTGGCCAGGGAGAAGGGCGCCAGGTTCGTGCTGGCCTCCACCAGCGAGGTGTACGGCGACCCGCTGGAGCATCCGCAGCGCGAGACGTACTGGGGCAACGTGAACCCGGTCGGCCCGCGCAGCGTCTACGACGAGGCCAAGCGCTTCGCCGAGTCGCTGACCACCGCCTACCGCCACTCGCGCGGCACCGACACCGGGATCGTGCGCATCTTCAACACCTACGGGCCCCGCATGCGCCCGTTCGACGGCCGGGCGATCCCCACGTTCATCAGGCAGGCGCTGAAGCGCGAGCCGATCACGATCACCGGGGACGGCTCCCAGACGCGCTCGGTCTGCTACGTGGACGACACCGTGGCGGGCATCCTCGCGATGGCCCGCAGCCACTTCGGCGGCCCGGTCAACATCGGCAACCCGGACGAGCTGACCATGCTGGAGCTGGCCACGATGATCAAGGAGCTGGCCGGGTCGTCGTCGGAGATCGTCTTCATCGACCGTCCCGCCGACGATCCCAAGGTCAGGCGGCCCGACACGTCGCTGGCGGCCGAGCAGCTGGGCTGGCGGGCGCAGGTGCCGGCGGCCGAAGGGCTCAGGCGCACGATCGAGTGGTTCACCGCCGAGCTGGCCTCGATGGATCAGCTCGAACAGCTGCAGGTCTGATCATGGCCAGGACCGCGATGGTCGTCGTCGACATGCTCAACCCGTACGAGCACGCGGACGCCGAGCTGCTGGAGCGCGCCGTCCAGCCGATCCTGCCGCCGCTGGTCGAGCTCATCGGCCGGGCACGATCGCGCGACGACGTGGACCTGATCTACGTCAACGACAACTACGGCGACTTCACCGCGACCAGGGAGGACCTGGTGGCGCGGGCGCTCGGCGGCCACCGGCCGGACCTGGTCGAGCCGATCGTGCCCCCGGCGGACTGCTCGTTCCTGCCGAAGGTGCGGCACAGCGCGTTCTTCGGGACGCCGCTGGAGTACCTGCTCGGGCAGCTGGGGACGGACACGGTCCTGCTGGCGGGCCAGGTGACCGAGCAGTGCATCCTGTACAGCGCGCTGGACGCGTACATCCGGCACTATTCGATCATGGTGCCGCCGGACTGCGTGGCGGCGATCCACCGCGACCTCGGGCTGGCGGCGCTGCGCATGATGGAGCGCAACATGTCGGCCGAGGTCACCCCGGCCAGGGGCTGCCTCACCTAGCGCGGGCTCCCGTCCCCTGCCGGAGCCTGCTAGAGCTCAACGCCGAGCAGGGCGTCCACCACGTCCCTGACCAGGCCGGGAGCGCCGGTGTCCGGGCCCTCGCCGGCCAGCGCCCCGGCGGCCCAGGCGTCGACCGCGGCCAGCGCGCCCGGCGCGTCGAGGTCGTCGGCCAGGCGCTCGCGCACCGTGGCCAGAAGCTCGCCGGCGCGCGGTCCCGACGGCAGCGCCGTGGCCCGGCGCCACAGCTCCAGCCTGCGCTCGGCCTCGGCCATCAGCTCGGGCACGTATTCCCAGTCGGCGCGGTAGTGGTGGGCGAGCAGCACGAGCCGGACCGCCATCGGGTCGTGCTGCTCGCGCAGCTTGGAGACGAAGACCAGGTTGCCCTTCGACTTCGACATCTTCTCACCGTCGAGCGCCACCATGCCGGCGTGCGTGTAGAACTTGGCGAAGGGCCACTCCCCCGTGGCCGCGTGGCCCTCGGAGGCGCCGCACTCGTGGTGCGGGAAGATCAGGTCGGAGCCGCCGCCGGCCACGTCGTAGCCCGCCCCCAGGTTGTCGAGGGCGATCGCGGTGCACTCGATGTGCCAGCCGGGCCGGCCCCTGCCGAGAGGCGAGTCCCAGGCGGGCTCGCCGGGCCGCTCGGCGCGCCACAGCAGCCAGTCGAGCGGGTGCCGCTTGCCCCGCCGGTCGGGGTCGCCGCCGCGCTCGGCGAACAGCGCCAGCATCTCGTCCTCGTCGTAGCCGGAGACCTGCCCGAACTTGGGCGCGTCGGCCACGCTGAAGTAGACGTCGCCGTCGAGGTCGTAGGTGACGCCCTTGGTGGAGAGCCTGGCGATCAGGTCGGCGACCTGGCCGACGACCTCGGTCACGCCGACGTACTCGCGGGGCGGCACGATCCGCAGCGCCTCCATGTCGCTACGGAACAGCTCGATCTCCCGCTCCGCCAGCTCGCGCCAGGCGACGCCGGTCTGCGTGGCCCGTTCCAGCAGCGGATCGTCCACGTCGGTCGCGTTCTGGGTGTAGTGCACCTCGTGGCCCGCGTCGCGCCACAACCGGCCGACGAGGTCGAAGGCGAGGTAGGTGTTGGCGTGGCCGAGATGGGTGGCGTCGTAGGGGGTGATGCCGCAGACGTACATCCTGGCGCTCGGCCCCGGATCGGTCTGCCGGACCTGCTTCGCGGAGGTGTCGTGGAGACGCAGCGGGATGCTCTCACCAGGGAGCTTGGGTATGTTGGGGGCAGACCACGATCGCATGTCTTCGAGCCTATCCGTCCCGATCTGCGGTCAGGTCGGTGAAGTCGTACGTCACGCCGCCGGCCTCGATCTCGACCTCCATCACCGAAAGGGAGGCGAAGACGCGGCCGTCGGGCATCTCGTGCCGGACGATGAGCGCGCCCGGGTCGGAGGACGGCTCCGCCGCGGCCAGCTCGTGCCAGGCACTCGTCTCCGCGAATCTGGGGAGGTAGGCCAGCACCCGCTCGTCTCCCGGATCAAGGCCCGAGTTGACCACCATGCTGGTGCCCTCGGGCAGCTCGGCTTCGGTGCGCCGCTCACCGTCCCAGCTGAACAACCGCACCCGCGACAGGTCGGCCAGCACCAGATGGAAGGGGTCGTAGCGGGTCAGGTCGGCATCGGGGAAGTCTCCGCCGTACGCGGCCCGAAGCGCCAGGTCGCCACGGGAGATCTTCGTGGTCTCCCGCGCGGCCCGGCCGCGGCCGTTGAGGAGGGCGGCGGCGCGGCGGGCCGCCGGGTTGACGGCCAGCCAGGTGCCGCCGGCCTTGAGGTCGCGCCCGCCGATCACGCCGGGGTATTCGGGCCAGTGCTCACCCGGGCCTTCCCACGGGCGGTCGGTGAGCTCGTCTCTCACACCCATGAGCGTCAGCGGCCGCCCGGTTCTCACGATCAGCGTGCACATGGGCAAAGGGTAATCAACGGCCCAAGTCGCGTGGCTTCCGGGGTCGGGTCAGATCGGCGGCCAGGGGATGGCGGGCCAGCCCTCCGGCGGGTAGGGGTGCACGCCGGTGTCGAGCAGTCGCCTGACGCGCTGCCAGGTGGCCTCCACCTCCGCCGGCGTGAGCAGCTCGCGCAGCCTGCGCCCGAGCGAGCCCGACTCGAGGTCGCGCTCCAGCTTGGCCAGCACCGCCACCGCCTCGCGGGCCAGCGGCTTGCCGCGCCACTGCCACAGCACCGTGCGCAGTTTGTCCTCGACGGAGAAGCAGACCCCGTGGTCGACGCCGTAGACATGGCCGGTGGGCAGCGGCAGCAGGTGACCGCCCTTGCGGTCGGCGTTGTTGACCACGGCGTCGAACACCGCCATCCGGCGCACGACCGGGTTGCGGCTCTTGACCAGCCGCATGAGATCGATCTCACGCTCGGTGTCGATCCAGAGCTGGCACATGCCAGGCCCGAAAGGGCCGTCGCGGTAGACCGTGGGCGGCACGATGCGCCAGCCGGTCGCCTGGGACACCTCGTAGGCGGCCACCTCGCGGGCGGCCAGGGTGCCGTCGGGGAAATCCCACAGCGGGCGCTCACCGCGTACGGGCTTGTAGACGCAGGCCGCCGTGCGGGAGCCCAGCTTGACCGAGCAGTAGAGCGTCATGTTGGTCGCCTCGACCAGGCGGCCGGCCACCTCCAGGCGGCCGTCACGCAGGAGCGTGTGCGCCTCGTCCTCGTGCAGGGGCGGCGATGGGGACGACTTGACGGCCGGTTCGCTCTCAGGAGCGGTCATGAAGCCGCCTCACCCCCGCGGTAGCCGTTGAGACGGACGCACACGTGACCGGCCGCGTCGAGCGGCTGGCTGCACAGGGGACACGGCGGGCGGCCCGCCGCGACGATCTGCAGCGCTCGCTGGGTGAAGGCGCGGGCGGCCCCGGCGCTGATGCGTACGCGCAGCACCGCGGGGTCGGGGCCGTCGAGGTCGTCCTCGTCGACGGCCTCCTGCGCCTCGATCACCACCTGCGATCTGTCCGAGTCCCAGGCGAGCGCCATGGTCCCCACCCGGAAGTCCTCCGCGACCGGCACGTCCAGGGGCGCGTCGTCGGACAGGTCGGCGGGCGCCAGCGCGGGCACGTGCGCGGTGCCCCCGCTGAGGCGCAACACCTCGTCGAGCAGCTCGTCGAGCCTGCCCGCCAGCGCAGCGACCTGCAACTTCTCCAGCGCCACCGTGGTCAGTCTGCCCTCGGCCCTGGCCTGCAGAAAAAAGACCCGCGCGCCCGGCTGCCCCAAGGCACCGGCGACGAACCTCTCTGGTGGGTCGTAGTCGAAGACCGGCATAGCCTGACCTTACGTGGTTCCGGGTCCGCCGCCGACGGCAGCATCGCTCCCGGTGAAGTTTTCTCCCCCGTCTTTCTCCTCCGAATCCTCGGGAAGCCTCAATTCCCCCATATCGTTAAGCCTGAGCACAAAGGGACGCAGCGGCGCATAGCGAATGACGGTGAGCGCTCCAGGATCGGCTGTTATCCGCTGAAAGTGATCGAGGTGGAGGCCCAGAGCGTCCGCGACGATCGCCTTGATCACGTCGCCGTGGCTGCAGACCAGGTAGACACCCTTCTCCCCGACCCGCTCGTTCCACTCCCTGACCGCCGCGACCGCCCGATGTTGCATCGCCGTCAGCGCCTCGCCGCCGGGGAAGGCCACCGCGCTCGGATGCGCCTGGACGACCTGCCACAGCGGCTCGCGGGCGAGCTCTTTCAGCGGCCGCCCGGTCCACTCGCCGTAGCCGCACTCGATGAACCGTTCGTCGATCACCACCTCCGCCGCGCGCCCGTCGGCGACCGCCTGGGCCGTCTCCCGGCATCGTTCGAGCGGGCTGGAGACGATGGCGTCGAGACCGACGCCCGCGATGCGCCCGGCGAGCGCCGCGGCCTGCGCTCTGCCCGCCTCGCTCAGGTGCACTCCCGGGGTACGGCCGGCCAGCACCGGCCCTGTGAGATCCGTCAGCCCGTGCCGGGCGAGAAGCAACGTGGTCACCCTGCCAGTGTCGCAGGCGCCGATCACAGCCGATCACCGCGGCCGGGCCTCCCGCACTGGCCCGGCGCCGTCGCCCGATCGCACGAGAGGCCATCCCTCCCCCGTGGACCGCGAACCACCACCCGCTGAGCAGATCTCCGGCCGGCCGATGAGAAAACGGCATGGCGGGTCGCCGCTACAGCCCTGACCACCGACAACAGCGGAGCGGCAGCCTGCTGGGCAGGTTTCTTGTTGGTAACCTGGCGGGATCATGGAGCAGCGCTATGTCGGCCACAGCGGACTGTCGGTGTCCAGGCTGGGGCTCGGCACGATGACCTGGGGGCGTGACACCGACACGGACGAGGCGGCCGCCCAGCTCCGCACGTTCCTCGACGCGGGCGGCAACCTCGTCGACACGGCCGACGTCTACACCGGCGGCGACTCCGAGCGGTTGCTGGGGCGCATGTTGCGCGACTCGGTGCCGCGCTCCGAGCTGGTGATCTCCACCAAGGCCGTGGTCACCCCCACGGGCCGGCGGCCCCGCGACGCCTCACGGCGCCACCTGATCGCCGCCGTCGACGACTCGCTCAACCGGCTCGGGCTCGACTACGTCGACCTCTGGCAGCTGCACACCTACGACTCCGAGGTGCCCCTGGAGGAGACGCTGGCCGCGCTCGACGCGATCGTCTCCTCCGGCCGCGCCGTCTACGCCGGCGTCTGCGACTACGCCGGCTGGCAACTGGCCGCCGCCGCGGTCACCCAGAAGATGATCCCCGGCCGCATCCCGATCACCTCGGCGCAGGCCGAATACTCGCTGCTGGCCCGCGAGCCCGAGCGGGAGTTGCTGCCCGCCGCCAACCACCTCGGCGTGGGCATGCTGGCCTGGTCACCGCTGGGCCGGGGGGTGCTGACGGGCAAATACCGCGCCGGCGTCCCCGGCGACTCTCGCGCCGCCACCCCGCACTTCGCCGACTTCGTCCGCCCCTATCTCGACGAGCGCAGCCGGCGCGTGGTCGAATCGGTCATGACCGCCGCCGACGGGCTCGGCGTCTCGCCCCTGGCGGTGGCGCTGTCGTGGGTGCGCGACCAGCCCGGCGTCGCCTCCGCCATCGTCGGAGCGCGTACACACGCGCAGCTCAAGGGCATCCTGCCCGCCGAAGACGTGGTGCTGCCCATAGAGATCCGAGAGGCCCTCGATGACGTGTCGTCACTCGACTGACCGGGAACGAGAGACTCTCTCGTGTATCACTAGTCGATACCGAATCGCAACTTTACCCGGCAAACGCCTGCGTCCGACCGGGGATGTCCATCAGGATTTCCCCCTGAGGCAACGCAGGAGGGGACGGATGGGGAGCAGGACCGCGATCTCGGCTGGAGTTCTCGCGGTGGCGTTGGGGGCCGTTCCGGTGGCGGCACCGGCCGCGGCGGCGACCACCCAGGACTGCACGCGGGGCGGCGGCCTGCTCTCAGGGGTGACCAACACGTTGTGCGACGTCGTGGGTGCGGTGACGGGCACGGTCGACACCCTGACAGGCGGAGCCACCGGCAAGGTGACCGACGGCCTCGACAAGACCACCGACGAGGTGCTCGGCAGGGTGGGCAGGGTCGTGCCGACCACCAGGCCGAAGGCCACCAGGACGATCGAGCCGCAACCCTCGCCGTCGCCCAGGGCGACGGAGCAGGAGCGGGAGCCCTCCGACGACGGCTGCCGACCGGAGCCGGCCTGCGCGGACGGCGAGGTCTACAGCACGCTGTCGCCGCCGCCCACGTCCTCGGCCAGGCGCCCGGCGCGGCCGCGCGCGGGCCAGAAGGACTCCTCGCCCGAGCCCGGCACGTCGAGGACGCGCAGGCCCGAGAGCCGGCCGCAGCTCATGGACACGCGCCGGCCGCTGGCCGACAAGAAGCGGGCCGACCCGGAGGAGCCGCGGGTCGACCTGCTGTGGCCCAACCCGTTCGCGCACGAGCTGACCGTGCCGATGCAGCAGCAGCGGGTCGTGCGGCCCAGCCCGCCCGCCTCCGACGTGCTGGGCACGGCGCTGACCATCGCGCTGCTGGGGTCGGCGGTGCTCGCCGCCCGCATCGTCCAGCAGCGCCGCAGCCGCAACGAACCCGCAGAGTCGATCCCCTTCGAGCCGGCCCGCGCCGGCAACGGCCGCCACCGCACGGCCTGAGCACCACCGCCGGACCCCACCGCCGGCGTCGGTCAGTCCGGAAAGCCGGGCATCCGAAGCGACCGCACGGCTTGATGCCCACCGCCAGGCCTGAACACCGGGCCGCCGTTGCGACCACCTGGCCTGAACGATGCCGCCAATCTGAACACCAGGCACCCGGCGCAACCCCCAGGCCTGAACGCCGGGCGGCCGTTGCGGCCGCTTGGCCTTGCCGCCCGCCAGGGCGAACGCCTGCGCCGGCCATGACCGCCTCGGCGGCGACGGCGGCCGGCTCTTTGAGCGCCGCCGCCGTCTCGCCTGAGCACCGGTGGGTGTTTCAGCCGCCGATGGCGTGGACGCCGCCGTCCACGTGGACGATCTCGCCCGTCGTCGCCGGGAACCAGTCGGACATGAGCGCCACGCACGCCCTGGCTGCCGGGACCGTGTCGGACAGGTCCCAGCCCAGCGGGGCCTTCTCCGGCCAGCTGTCCTCGAACTCCTTGAAGCCCGGGATCGACCTGGCGGCCATCGTGCGCAGCGGACCGGCCGCCACCAGGTTGACGCGGATGTTGTGCTTGCCCAGGTCGCGGGCGAGGTAGCGGTTGCAGGACTCCAGGCCCGCCTTGGCCACGCCCATCCAGTCGTAGACCGGCCAAGCCTTGGAGGCGTCGAAGTCGAGGCCGACGACGGCCCCGCCTTCCTTCATGAGCGGCAGGCAGGCGACAGCCAGCGACTTGAACGAGTAGGTCGACACCTGCAGAGCGGTCGCGACGTCGTCCCACGAGGTGTTGAGGAAGTTGCCGCCCATCGCGCTCTGCGGGGCGAAGCCGATCGAGTGGACCACGCCGTCGAGGCCGTCGACGTGCTCTCCCACCCGGGCCGCGAGCGTGTCGAGGTGCTCGGTGTTCTGGACGTCGAGCTCGAGCACCGGCGCCGGGGACGGCAGCCGCTTGGCGATGCGCTCGACCAGGCTCAGCCGGCCGAACCCGGTGAGCACCACCGTGGCGCCCTCCTCCTGGGCCAGCTTGGCCACGGAGAAGGCGATCGAGGCATCGGTGAGCACGCCCGTCACGAGGATCCGCTTGCCTTCGAGAATGCCCATGTCAGTGCCCCATTCCGAGTCCGCCGTCGACGGGGATCACTGCCCCGGTGATGTAGGAGGCGTCGTCGCTCGCCACGAAGCGCACGACGCGCGCGACCTCCTCGGGGGTGGCCTGGCGCCCGAGCGGGATGCGCGCCAGGATCTGCTCCTGGTCGAGGTCGGCCGTCATGTCGGTGGCGACGAAGCCGGGCGAAACGACGTTGACCGTGATGTTGCGCGAGCCGTATTCGCGGGCCATGGAGCGGGCGAAGCCGATGAGGCCGGCCTTGGAGGCGGCGTAGTTGGCCTGCCCGGCCTGGCCGCTCATGCCGATGACCGAGGAGATGAGGACGATCCGGCCGCGCTTGAGCCGCATCATGGGCCTGATGGCCCGCTTGGCGACGCGGTAGGCGCCGGTGAGGTTGGCGTCGATGACGTCGGTGAAGGTCTCCTCCTGCATCATCGCCAGCAAGGTGTCCTTGGTGATGCCGGCGTTGGAGACGACGACCTCGACCGGGCCGTGCTCGGCCTCCACCTTGTCGAATGCGGCCTCGACGTCGGCCATGCTGGTGACGTCGCAGCGCACGCCGAACAGGCCCTCGGGCGGCTCCCCTGAGCGGTAGGTGACCGCGACGGCGTCGCCTGCCGCGGAGAGTTCACGGGCGATCGCGAGGCCTATGCCGCGATTGCCTCCGGTGACGAGTACAGAGCGTGCCATGACACCTGACGCTATCTCCTACCGGCGGGTATGCGCTTGTCCGGGTGACACAAGATCGCAGGGTTAGGATCGTGGACATGCGCCAGATCGATCCCGACTTCCTGGAGCTGCCGCTGCGGCAGCTCGCGGACGCCGCCCTGCAACGTGCCCGCGACCTCGGCGCCGAGCACGCCGACTTCCGGCTCGAACGCGTCAGGGCCGAGACGCTGAGTCTCTATGACGCCCGGCTCGAAGGCTCCATGGACGCCGACGACCTGGGCTACGCCGTGCGCGTCGTCAAGGGCGGCACGTGGGGGTTCGCCGCCGGCATCCACCTGGCCCCTGAGGCCGCCGCGGCGGTGGCCGAGCAGGCGGTGCGGGTGGCGGAGGTGAGCGCCCCGATCAACAGGGAGCCCATCGAGCTGGCCCCGGAGCCGGTGCACGCCGACGCCGTGTGGGTGTCGGCGTACGACGTCGACCCGTTCGAGGTGGCGCCGGCCGACAAGGTGGGCCTGCTGGCCGACTGGTCGGCCGGGCTGCTGAAGAGGGCCGACCACGTCTCGGCGCGGCTGCTGCAGGTCAAGGAGCAGAAGTTCTACGCCGACACGGCCGGCACGGTCACCACGCAGCAGCGGGTGCGGGTGCACCCCAGGCTCAACGCGATGAAGGCGGCCGAGGCCGGGTTCGACGACATGTCGACCCTCGCGCCGCCGGTCGGGAGGGGCTACGAGTATCTGACGGGCACGGGCTGGGACTGGCAGGGCGAGCTGGCCAGGCTGCCCGAGCTGCTGGCGGAGAAGCTGGCCGCGCCCTCGGTCGAGGCCGAGGACTACGACCTGGTGATCGACCCGTCCAACCTGTGGCTGACGATCCACGAGTCGATCGGCCACGCGACCGAGCTCGACCGGGCGCTCGGCTACGAGGCGGCCTACGCCGGCACCAGCTTCGCCACGTTCGACCAGCTGGGCGAGCTGGTCTACGGTTCACCACTGATGAACGTGACCGGCGACCGCACGGTCACGCACGGCCTGGCCACGATCGGCTACGACGACGAGGGCGTGCAGGGGCACAGTTTCGACATCGTCAGGGACGGCATCCTGGTCGGCTACCAGCTCGACCGGCGGATGGCGCTGATGAAGGGGTTCGGGCGGTCCAACGGCTGCGCGTTCGCCGACTCCCCCGGCCACATGCCGATCCAGCGCATGGCCAACGTGTCGCTGGTGCCGGCGCCCGGCGGGCCCTGCACCGACGAGCTCATCGCGGGCGTCGAGCGGGGCCTCTACATCGTCGGCGACAAGAGCTGGTCGATCGACATGCAGCGCTACAACTTCCAGTTCACGGGGCAGCGGGCGTACAAGATCTCGCACGGGAAGCTGGCCGGTCAGGTCAGAGACTTCGCCTACCAGGCGACGACGACCGACTTCTGGCAGTCGATGGAGGCCGTGGGCGGGCCGCAGACCTACGTGCTAGGCGGTGCGTTCAACTGCGGCAAGGGCCAGCCGGGGCAGATCGCGCCGGTCAGCCACGGCTGTCCGGCGGCGCTCTTCAGGGGCGTGCGGATCCTCAACACGGTGCAGGAGGGCGGCAAGTGAACGAGCGCGGCGAGCTGACCGGCGGGCACGGGTCGGTGGAGAGCCCCGTCTCCCCTCAGGAGATGGTGGAGAGGGCGCTGGAGCTCTCCCGTAATGACGGCTGCGTGGTGCTGGTGAACGAGGGGTCCACGGCCAACCTGCGCTTCGCGGGCAACACGCTGACCACGAACGGCGTCGCCCGCTCGTCGCGGCTGACCGTGATCTCGATCGCGGGGCAGGGCGTGGGAGTGGTGTCACGGTCCGCCGTACGCGAGGACCAGCTCGCCGGTGTGGTGGCGGCGGCCGACGCGGCGGCTCGCGAGGCCCAGCCCGCCGAGGACGCCCGTGACCTCGTGGCGGGCGTCCCCGCCTCGCCTGACTGGAGCGAGCCGGTACGACCGACCGACATCGGGGTGTTCGCAGGGTTCGCCCCCGCGCTCGGCGACGCGTTCGCCGCCGCGGAGGCGGCCGGAGGCAAGCTGTACGGGTTCGCCCAGCACAAGGTGACCACGACCTTCCTCGGCTCGTCCACGGGCCTGCGGCTGCGCCATGACCAGCCGGCCGGCAAGGTCGAGCTCAACGCCAAGTCCGCCGACATGAAGCGTTCTGCGTGGACCGGCGTGTCCACACCCGACTTCACCGACGTCGACGTGGCGGCGCTCGGGTCCACGCTGGCGCAGCGGCTGGAGTGGGCCAAGACGCGGATCGACCTGCCCGCGGGCCGCTACGAGACGCTGCTGCCGCCGAGCGCGGTGGCCGACCTGATGATCTACATGTACTGGTCGTCGGGCGCCCGCGACGCGCTCGACGGACGTTCGGTGTTCGCCAGGCGCGGCGGGGGCACCCGGGTGGGCGAGCAGCTGGCCACGCTGCCCGTCTCGCTGTCGAGCGACCCGGGGGCGCCGGGCATCGGGTGCGCGCCGTTCGTGGCGGCCCACGCCTCCGACAGGGACAGCTCGGTCTTCGACAACGGGCTGCCGCTGGGGCCGACCGGCTGGATCACCGACGGCCGCCTCGACGCGCTGCTGCAGACCCGCTACTCGGCGGGGCTGAGCGGGCTCCCGGTGACACCGGGGATCGACAACCTGATCTTGTCGGGTCCCGGTGACGGCCGGTCGCTGGACGAGATGATCGCCTCCACCAGGCGCGGGCTCCTGGTCACGTGCCTGTGGTACATCCGCGAGGTCGACCCCCAGACGCTCCTGCTGACCGGGCTCACCCGTGACGGTGTCTACCTGGTCGAGCACGGCGAGATCGTGGGCGAGGTGAACAACTTCCGCTTCAACGAGAGCCCGGTCGACCTGCTGGGGCGGCTGGCTGAGGTGGGCGCGAGCGAGCGCACGCTGCCGAGGGAGTGGGGCGACTACTTCCAGAACACGGTCATGCCGCCGGTGCGGGTGCCCGACTTCAACATGTCCACGGTGAGCCAGGCGAGCTGACCCGCGCCGCCCGCTCGTCGCAGCCGTCCGCCGCAGCCTCCCGCCCGTCACAGCCGCCCCGCAGCCGCCCGCCCGCCGCCTGCCGGGGGCGGGCGGACTCAGCGAGGGCCCAGCAGGGCGCCCAGGGTGTGGCTGAGCGACTCGCCGAGCGCCTTCGCGCACGTGTCGTAGCCCTCGGGCGGGCCTCCGTAGGGGTCGCGCACGTCGGGCGCGGGCCGCCGGCGGCGCCGCCCGGCGGCCGACTCGACGATCGCCCGCGCGCGCTGCGCGGTGTCGGATCGGTGGTGGTGCTGCTCCGTGCCCGCCGCGAGCGCGGCGAACTCGGGCAGCGTGAACGTCTTCCGCGCGGCGGCCGGGTCGAGCCCGACCGCGACGGCGGCGTGCCTGGCCTCCATCGTCAGCAGCAGGTCGGCCGACCCGACGAGGCCGGGGTCGAGTTGCCAGGCCCGGTGGGCCCGGCCGTCGAGGCCCAGCCGGGCGAGCGTGGCGAGCGCGTGCGGCGCCATCGGATGGCCGGTCAGGGCGTGCACCCCCGCGCTCCCCGTGGCGGCGGACAGGCCCGTGCCGGCGAGCATCGCCCTGACGATCACCTCCGCCATGGCGGAACGGCAGATGTTCGCCGTGCACACGAGCAGGATGCGGAACTCACCGTTCACGTGGGCCAATCTAGCCGGTGGCGCCCGGCGCTCAGGCGTCTTCCAGGCGGAAGCCCACCTTCAGGCCGACCTGGAAGTGTGCGACCTCGCCGGCGTCGAGGTGGCCGCGGATCTCCGTCACCTCGAACCAGTCGAGGTGACGCAGCGTCTGTGCGGCCCTCCTGAGGCCGTTGCGGATCGCCTCGTCGACGCTCTCCCCCGATGTGCCGACGATCTCGGTGACCCGGTACGTACGGTCCGTCATCTCCCCATCCTCCTTACTCGAAGGCCATGGTCGCATGACCTGCGTCCACGCCCGGGGGCGCCGTCGCGCCCTGCTCATCCGAGGTCTACCGTGGAAGGTATGAAGGGGTGGCGCAAGAAGCCGGACGTCCACGCCGTCACCGACGCCAGGCCGTCGCTGACCGCGGACATCCGCAAACGTGAGATCAGCTACCTCATCAAGATGGGCATCCGGACGATCTGCCTGATCCTGGCGGTCGTGGTGCCGCTTCCGTGGCCGTACCGGCTGCTGTTCATCGCCGGCGCGGTCTTTTTGCCATACATAGCCGTAATCGGGGCCAATGAGAGGGGCCAGGTCGTCCCGCCTCCTACCTTTCAGTCGCCGGAGGCTAACCAAACCGAGATACCGCTGCATCGACGCGAGATCGGGTCGTGACTAAGTCTTGACGCATCCCATGGGTTGTAGGTGTACGCTTTAGCCAAGCGCTCCGGTCCCCCGTCGGAGTGCTGGTGCCGGCGTTCCGGGCCCCCGTCGGAACGCCGATGAAGCGACGCCGGGTGGTTTGCCCCCGTAACCACCCGGCGTCGCCCCTTTCCGGAAGTTTTGATCAGTGCGACGCCGTCGGGCGAGTCGGATAGGACTGCTTTCCCGAAATCGTTTACACCCCTCCTGCCCCACAATTCACAGGGAACTTTCAGGGGCCAGAGGGCTTGACTTCAACAGTTCGTTCGAGTGTCAGTCGTCCGTCAACGTCTCGGTGGTCGCCTGCGACCAGTTTTTCGCCAATGTGATCAGTTTGGCCACCGCGTCCTCGGGTGCGGTGCCGGCGCCCTGGGCGAGCCCGAGCAGATAGGCGGTCAGGGGCGCGGCCGGCCTGGCGACCCCGTGGGCGACCTCCTTGGTCAGGTCGAGAATCAGGTCACGGTCCACCGTGGCCGGGTCGATGCCGAGTTCCTTGCAGGCCAGGGCGGTCCATTCGTTGAGCACGTGCATACGAGCCTCCTCCAGATCGTCCATTGTGTCGCAGTCGAACCACGGCCGCCCGCGCAGCGCCAGGCGCACCGTCACGAGCGGGCCCAGCAGGCCCTTGAGCGAGCGTCCCTGATAGTCCGCGAGAGCCGCCTTCAGTTCGGCGGCCGGCCACGCGCCGGCCAGCCACTGCTCGCGCCCTCCCGCGTCCACCAGCACGACCCCGCCCGACGGCTCGGCGGCCCGGAGCATGGCCGCCACGTGGGCCGCCGTCATGAAGGGCAGGTCACCGGCGAGCAGCACCACCCACGGCGCGGTGACCTCGTTCAGGCCGGCGGCGAGCGCGGGCACGGGGCCGCCGCGCGGGGGATCCTCCCTGACGAACACGACGCCCGGGATCGCACGTCCGGGGCCGGCCACGATCGCCTTCCTGGCGCCCGCGACGGCCGCGACCACGTGCTCGACCAGGGTGCGTCCGCCCACGGTCAAGCCGGGTTTGTCCGCTCCGCCCAGCCTGCGTGCCGCTCCCCCGGCCAGGATCACCGCGTCGAAGTCCACGCCCTCACCCCCAGATCGAAACCGTCCCGCACCTCACCACATCCTCCGCCCACACCCCACCGAAGGTACGGGCACCCCCGAAGGGCGGCCCCAGGAGCCGGACACATCTTCCTCACGCACCGGTGCCACGGCCCGGACGGGCGGACGCCGTGTCGCGGCGGCTCGCGTTCCAGGGGCCCAGAGGTCGAGTCGCGGGGAGATGCGTTCGGGCCGGATGCCGAGCCGCGGCGGCTCGCGTCGCGGGGGCCTCCGGGGCCCCGGCGCGGCGGCTCGCGTTCTGGCGTCCATGGAGAACCGCCACCGGTCGCGGCGCCGGAGGGCTAGCCGCCGATGGCGGACATGGGGCGGGCGGGCTGGAGGAAGGACGGGTCGTCGATGCCGTGCCCGGCACGCTTGCGCGCGACCGCCGCCACCCACCTCTCGGCCAGTTCGTCGTCGGACGCGCCCGCGCGCATGGAGGTCTTGAGGTCGGACTCCTCTGTGGCGAACAGGCAGTTGCGCACCTGGCCGTCGGCGGTGAGCCGGACCCGGTCGCAGGAGCCGCAGAACGGGCGCGTCACCGAGCCGATCACCCCCACCCGCGCCGGCCCGCCGTCCACGAGGAACCGTTCGGCGGGCGCGCTGCCGCGTTCCTCCAGGTCGTCGGCCTTCAGGTCGAACGACGCGGACAGCAGATCCAGGATCTCGTCGGCGGTGACCATGCCCTCGCGGCTCCAGCCGTGCTGGGCGTCGAGCGGCATCTGCTCGATGAAGCGCAGTTCGTAGCCCTGGTCGAGGCACCAGCGCAGCAGCGGCACCGCCTCGTGGTCGTTGACGCCGCGCATGAGGACCGCGTTGACCTTCACGGGCCGCAGGCCCGCCTCGTCGGCCGCGGCCAGCCCGGCGATCACGTCGGCGTGCCTGTCACGGTGCGCGAGCCGCTTGAACGTGCCCGGGTCGAGCGTGTCGAGCGAGACGTTGACCCGGTCGAGCCCGGCGTCGGCCAGCGCGCCGGCCAGGCGGGCCAGGCCGATGCCGTTGGTGGTGAGCGACACCTGCGGCCTGGGGGTGAGCGCGGTGGTGCGGGCGACGACGTCGGCCAGCTCGCGCCTGAGAAGAGGCTCGCCGCCGGTGTAGCGCACCTCGGTGATGCCCAGCCGCTCGACGCCGATCGTCACCAGGCGGACGATCTCGTCAGCGGTGAGCAGCTGCGGGTTGGGGAGCCAGTCGAGCCCTTCCGGCGGCATGCAGTAGGTGCAGCGCAGATTGCACTTGTCCGTGAGGGACACCCGCAGATCAGTCGCCACCCGTCCGAACGAGTCTCGCAACATGGGGCGTCACCTCCTGTTCGTTCGCCAGGGGACCAGACTATGACGCATGCCGGGAGGCGCTTCCCGTCGCCCCTCCTTGCCACGACAACACATCCCCATCTTGATCGATTCCTCCTTGGTACGCGAACCGGGCCCCTTCTCAGCCGGCGAGGGCGGCGTCGTCCGTTGCGGTGTCCTCATCCGTCCAGGCGTCCTCCGGCCCGTTCGGACGGGCTAGGGCGTGCCCGCGTGCCAGGTCTCGCGGGCGTGCATCAGCTCGGCCAGGTGTTTCCTGGACCACTCGCAGCCGGCGTTCATCGGTTCGAGGAGGCTGCGGCCGAGGGCGGTCAGCTCGTATTCGACGCGCGGCGGGATCTCGTCGTAGGCGGTCCTGGTGAGCAGGCCGTCGCGTTCCATCGCGCGCAGGGACTCGGTGAGCACCTTGGGGGTGATGCCGCGCAGCGGCCGCTGGAGCTCGGTGAAGCGCCGCGGGCCCAGTTCGAGGCAGCGGATGATCTTGGCGGTCCACTTGTCGCCGACGCGGATGGGGGCGGCGGTAGGAGGGCATCCGTAGAACATGTCCGGATCGAGAGGCTCGGCCATGCCCGTCATCGTAGGTAACTATCGTTGCGGAAAGCGAGGTCCTGCCCTCTACCGTTCTCCCGGCGGCCGGGGAGTCCGGTCGCCGGGAGAACGGAGCGTGGACGATGAGCAGGTTCGTGCTGTTCGGCGCCGGTGGACGGGCCGGGACGCGGGTGGCGGCGGAGGCGGCCGGACGCGGGCATGAAGTAACGGCCGTAGTGCGGGATCCCGCCAAGTATCCGAATCTGCCGGGTGAGAACGTACGGGTGGTCGCCGGGGACGTCACCGACGCCGACCGGGTGGCGGCGCTGGCGGCGGGTCACGACGTGGCGATCCAGGTCACGGCCAGGCTGGACATGCCGTCGGAGGAGTTCTACACGGCGGCCTCGCACGCCCTGGTGGACGGGCTGGCGCGGGCCGGGGTGTCGCGCCTGGTCGCGCTGGGCATCGGCAGCCTGCTGGAGGTCTCACCCGGGGTCCGGCTCGTGGACACGCCCGGCTTCCCCGCCGACGCCCGCGCGTTCTCACTGGGGCACGCGGCGGAGCTGGCGGTGTTCGAGAAGTCGGCGCTGGACTGGGTGGTGCTGGCGCCGCCGCCGGTCTTCCTGGACGAGCGGGCGGCGAGGACGGGCCGTTACCGGATCGGGGGCGGGCAGGTGCCGGCGTCCGCCGAGGGCGAGCCCGCGTTCGCGTACGCCGACCTCGCGGCCGCCCTGGTGGACGAGGCCGAGACGCCCCGGCACCACCGCGCCCAGGTGGCCGTGTCGTACTGAGCCCGCCCGGGGCGGCGATCGCCGGGCGCACATGCCGGACGCCCGGCCTGATGAGGCCGGGCGTCCGAGGTGTGACTAGTGGCGGTGGCGGTGGCCGATGACCCGGACCCAGTCCGTGCCCTCGGCGCCGTCCAGCCACCTGGCGCCCTTGAAGACCGCGCGCCAGGTGCCCGACGTGCGAGCCGGCACCTTCGTGTGGAAGTAGCCGCTGCGGCTCGTCCTGACCGTCTCGACGTATTCCCACTTGCCGCTGCCCGCGGGCTGGAAGAGGATCGTGATCCGCTTCCAGGCCAGGCGGTGCCAGCGCTCGGAGCTCTTGCAGTGGTCGGCGTGGTGCACCGAGACGAGACCGCTGATGTAGTCCTTGTCGCACTCGACGGAGAGCTTGCCCTCAAGGGTGATGGGGCGGCCCCGCCAGGCGGGCTCCGGGTTCGCGTCGAACTTCAGGCTCGTGTGCCCGCCCGCGACCGGGTCGATGCCCGGGTCGGCGAGCGCGGGCGAGGCGGCGGTGGCCACCATCGTCGCGCCCAGGGCGGCCGCCGCCAGGCCGGCGGCGAGACGTCGCATCTTCACAATCGGAATTCCTTCCCCGTCTGAAACGCACCCCGGGACGGGGTACGTCATTGGCCAATGACGCGTAAGGGTAAAGAAAAGTTGCGACGCAGTTGATCACGATTCTGCAACAGCGGTTTAGGCCCTGCGCGGATTTATTTATGTTTGCAGCACTATTGCGTGATTTGTTGGGCTTTGGAGATGTCTGCTGCGTAGTGTCCTGTTCCGGGATAGCGGACGCGCCAGAATCCCCCGGTACGGCCCGAGACCGTCGTGGCGAACGAACCGGCGGCGTCCGTACGCACCTCCCCGATGCGCTCCCAGTCCGAGGATTCGTCGGCGCGCCAGAGGATTTCCAGCGTCTGCCTGGCGAACGGCCCGTAATCGGTGAGACCGCGCGGATCGACCCTGGTCAGCGAGCCCCGCAGCCGTACCTTTCCGCCCGCCGTCCCGTCCACCCGCACGGAGGCGAGCTTCGTGTCACGCCTGAACTGGAACGACTCGTACTCGGTGACCGTCGTGCCGCCCCGGCCCGTCGCGGTGGCGGCGATCGTCCAGGTGCCCGTGGGGTAGTAGCGGTTCAGCCTCTTGTCGGGCAGGAAACGCCAGGTCTCCCAGCCCTCGGCCGCCGAGGCCGATGTGGCGGGCGAGCCCACCCGCCACGCCATCATCGGCGGGAGATCCGCGGCGGGCTCGTCGCCGGAGGCGAGCCGCGGGGCCGCGGAGACCTTCGGCGACGGCGTGGCCACCTGCGTGTCCTGGGCCGGGGTCTTCGAGCTGAGCGCCGGGGCCGGCGGGGAGCCGGGTTCCACCTTGACGGAGACGCCGTGCTTGCCCCGTGTCCCCCGGGCGATCACGTCGATCACCAGGCGGACGGAGCCCTTCGGCCCGACCACGGGCTCCGCTGGACGTACGGTGATGGATCGGATGGCGAGCTCGGTCGCGGCGGAGGTCGCGGGCGCGGGCGCCATGAGCGACCCCGCTGTGAGCGATCCCGCCGCGAGCGAGACGAGAAGAAGGCTTCTGGTCATGAGCGAGACGGTAGGAACCCGACAGTCATGACCAGGACCACAACACACGCCCCGATTGGCAAAACCGCTCCGAGCGGCCGTCCGCCGGGCGCGCCCGGCGGGCGCGTGCCCCCGCCCGCTCAGCGGGGACCGGTGTAGAGCCCTTCGATGACATCGGCGTACTTCTGGTGCACGACGCGCCGCTTGAGCTTGAGGCTCGGGGTGAGCTCCTCGGTCTCGGCGGTCCACTCGACCCCGAGCAGGGCCCACTTCTTCACCTGCTGCACCTGCGCGAGCTTGGTGTTGGCGGCCTCGACCGCGGCCTCCACCTCCTTGAGCACCTCGGGATGCCCGGCCAGCTCGGCGAGCGAGGAGAACGTGATGCCGCGCGCCCGCGCCCATCCCGGCGCGACCTCGCCGTCGAGGGTCAGCACCGCCACCGGGTGCGGGCGGTTGTCGCCGTAGGCGAGGGCCTGGCCGATGAGCGCGTGCTCCTTGAGATGGCTCTCGATCGCCGCCGGGGAGATGTTCTCGCCGCCCGCGGTGATGATCAGCTCCTTCTTGCGGTCGACGACCCGGTAGAAGCCGTCGTCGTCGACCGTGCCGATGTCGCCGGTGTACAGCCAGCCGCCGTCGTCGACGAGCTCGGCGGTGGCCTCCAGGCGGTTGAGGTAGCCGCCGGTGTTGAGCGGGCTGCGGGTGAGGATCTCGCCGTCCTCGGCGATGCGGATCTCGACGCCGGGCTCGGCCCTGCCGACGCTGCCCAGGCGGTAGCAGTCGGGGCTGTTGCCGGTGAACGCGCCGGTCGTCTCCGTCATGCCGTACACGTCGATGACCTTGAGGCCGAGCCCGGCGTAGAAGCGCTGCACCTCGGCGGGCAGGGGCGCGGCGCCGGTGGCGGTCCACACGGCGCGGTCGAACCCGATCATGCCGCGGATGACCGACAGGAGGGAGGCGTCGGCCTGGTCGTAGGCGGACTGGATCTCGGGGGTGACGGTGTGGCCGTACTGGCCGGCCTCGATGTAGGCGACGCCGGCCTTCATGGCCGCGCGCACGGCCGCCTGCTGCTCCTCCGGCTGGGTGGCGAGCACGGCTGACAGGCGGGCCATCATCTTCTCCCACACCCGGGGCACCCCGAAGAACATCATCGGCCTGACCTGCCCCAGCGTGCCGCCCAGGTTGGCCAGGTCGGTGCAGAAGTAGACGTGGGAGGCCTTGACCAGCGGCAGGTAGAGGCTGAGCACCCGCTCGGCGATGTGCGCGTAGGTCAGATAGGAGATCTGGGTGCCCTCGGTGGGCAGCGAGGCCATCCGGTCGGTGGAGGCGACCTCGTAGAAGATGTTCGTGTGCGTCAGGGGCACGCCCTTGGGCATGCCGGTGGTGCCGGAGGTGTACAGCACGGTGGCCACGTCGTCGGGGGTGACCGCGCGCCAGCGCGTCCCGATGTGGCCGGGGTCGGCGGCCAGGCGTTCGCGGCCGAGCCGGAGGAAGTCCGTCCACGCCAGGAAACGCTCGCCGTCGGGCGCCCCTTCCAGCATGATGATCGTGCGCAGGCCGTCGAGCCGGTCGAGCACGGGCTGCCAGCGGGCCAGTTCGGCCGGTCCGCCGAGCACCGCGTATTTCGCCCCGACGTCGCCGGCCACGAAGGCGATCTGGTCGGGCGCGAACGTCGAGTAGACCGTGCAGCCGGCGCCGCCCGCGTGCACCACGCCCAGGTCGGCGAGCACGTGCTCGCTGCGGTTGACCATCATGAGCGCCACGGTGTCGCCGGGCTGGAGCCCGAGCGCGGCGAATCCGGCGGCGATCTCCAGGACCCGCTCCCTGGCCTGCGCGTAGGTCAGCGTGCGCCAGCCGTCGCCGTCGGGATCGGAGTAGGCGGGTGCGTCGGGGTGCTGCTCGGCGGCCTGAGCGAGCTGCCGGCAGACGGTCATGCCGGCGATCTGCCGCTGGATCTCCGCCCGCACGTCGAGGACTTCGGCCATGGCGCGCGCCTCCCGTCAGTATTCACTTGCATGAATGGCATGCATCGCACCACACCACCGGGGTAGCGGCAAGAGCTCGCGGGGAAACACCCGCGTCCCTCACCTGGAGCGATGCTTCGGTTACGTTCGGTGCTGTGGGAGGGGGCTGCGCATGACCGGCGGCGGCAGGACGTTCTTCGGGCATCCGTGGGGCCTGGCCACGCTGTTCGGCACCGAGATGTGGGAGCGGTTCAGCTGGTACGGCCTGCGTGCGATCCTGGCCACGTTCCTGGCCGCATCGCCCGCTCACCAGGGCCTCGGCATGTCTCCCGTGACCGCCCAGGCGGTCGTGGGCGTCTACGGGGCGCTCATCTACCTGGTGGCCCTGCCCGGCGGGTGGATCGCCGACCGCATCCTTGGGGCGCGCAGGTCGGTGTTCTGGGGCGGGTTCGTCATCATGCTGGGGCACATCAGCATGGCGATCCCGGTGACGTCGGCGTTCTTCGTCTGGCTCGGCCTGCTGCTCATCATCTCCGGCACCGGCCTGCTCAAGCCGAACATCTCCGTCATGGTCGGCCGCCTCTACGCCGACAGCGACGACGCGCGCCGCGACGCGGCGTTCTCGTTGTTCTACTTCGGCATCAACCTGGGCGCCTTCTTCGCGCCCCTCGTCGTCGGCTGGCTGGCCGCGGGCGACCGCTGGCACCTCGGTTTCAGCGCCGCCGCGGTCGGCATGGCGTTCGGCCTCATCCAGTACGTCTGGGGCGGCAAGGCCCTCAGAGGCGTGGGCGAGCAGCCGGGCCTTCGCCTGTCGCCGGGGGAACGCCGGAGGTTCGGCCGCCTGCTCGCCCTGGCGGTGGGCGCGACGGCGGCCCTGCTGGCCGGGTGGGCGGCGACCGGCACGTTCACGGTCGACCGCTTCACCGTGGTGGTCACGGTGATCATCCTGCTCGTGCCCGTCGCGTACTTCGGCTACATCCTGCTGGGCAGCCACAATCTCACGCAGGACGAGCGGATCCGGATGAAGGCGTACATCTGGCTGTTCGTGGCCGCGGCCATCTTCTGGATGATCTTCGATCTGGCGCCCAGCAAGCTGCTCTTCTTCGCCCAGGACCACACCGAGCTGTCGCTGTTCGGGATCCCGATCCAGCCGGCCACGACGCAGTCGTTCAACCCCCTCTTCATCATGATCTTCGCGCCGCTGTTCGCGGCGTTGTGGCTGCGGCTGGGCACGCGGGTGAGCACCCCGCAGAAGTTCGGCTTCGCGCTGGTCATGGTGGGGGCGAGCTTCGTCGTCATGGCGGTCGCGGCGGCGGTGGCCGGGGCGGGCAGGGTGTCGGTGTGGTGGCTGGTGCTGGTCTACCTGATCCAGGTGTTCGGCGAGCTGTCGCTGAGCCCGGTCGGGCTGTCGGTGACGGCGAAGCTGGCCCCGGAGGCGTTCAAGGGGCAGATGCTCGGCGTCTGGTTCATCGCGGTGTCGGTGGGCGACGCGGTCGGCGGGCAGACGGGGCGGCTCACCGCGGTGCTGTCCGACCCGATGTACTACCTGGTGCTGGCGCTGGCGGCGATCGTGGCGGGACTCGCGCTGTTCATGTTCACCCGGCGGCTGCGGGTGATGATGGCCGAGCATCATGAGCCCGCCATGCGGTAGACACTTGCAACGTGTCCGAGATTCTCGACCTGGCAGGCATCTTCGTCTTCGCGTTGACGGGGGCGTTGATGGGGGTGCGCAAACGGCTCGACGTGGTCGGGATGGCGATGCTCGCGGAGATCACCGCCCTGGGCGGGGGCGTCGTACGCGACCTGATCCTCAATGTCCGGCCCGCCGCCTTCCAGAGCGTCGGCTACGTGCTGGTGCCGCTGGTGGCGACGGCGATCGTCTTCTACTGGCATCCGCACGTCACGAAGGTGATGCCGGTCATCCTGGTGCTGGACGCGGCGGGGCTCGGCCTGTTCTGCTCGGTCGGCACGGCCAAGGCCATGGAGTACGGCCTCAGCCCTCTGCACGCCACCGTGCTGGGGATCACCACGGCCGTGGGCGGCGGCATGCTGCGCGACGTGCTGGCCGGGCAGATCCCGACGCTGCTCTACGACCGGCAGCTCTACGCCGTGCCCGCCCTGGTGGGGTCGGCGACGATGGCCGCGCTGTCCTCCTACGGCCTGCACGGCTGGCCTGTGACGCTGGCGGCGGCCGTGCTGGCGTTCGGCCTGCGCATCGTGGCGATGCGCCGCAAGTGGCAGGCGCCGCTGGCCCGTGGGGCCGGCGAGTGAGCGCCTTCTACACCATCGCGATGAGGGACTCGGGCGGGCGGGAGCCGCCGGCGGCGCCGTGGTCGCGGGCGGCGCGGATCCGGACGAGCGCGTCCTCCAAGATCGGGGGCGACTGGGTGTACGGCAGCCGCAGGTAACCCTCGAGCGTCCCTTCCAGGCCGAACCAGGGGCCGGGCGCGAGGCGTACGCCGTGGCAGGCCGCCGCCTCCGCGAGCGGGGTGGAGCCGCCCCGGTCGAGGCGCACCCAGAGCGTGCCCCCGCCGCACGGCACGGTGAACGTCCACTCCGGCAGGTGCTCGCGCAGCCCGGACACCAGCGCGTCGCGGGAGGCGCGCAGCGTGCGGCGGCGCTCGGCCCGCGTCTCCTCCAGCCGGTCGAACAGGCGCGCCACCGCGAGCTGCTCCATCACGGGGCTGGCGATGTCCACGGCGGAGCGGGACGTGGCCAGCCGCCGGGCCAGCGCGGCCGTGGCGCGGATCCAGCCGATGCGCAGCCCGCCCCACCACAGCTTCGACGCGGAGCCGATGCTGATCACGCGGTTGTCGGTGTCGAACGAGCCCATCGGCGACGTGCGCGGCACCTCGTCCAGCGCCAGTTCCGACCAGGTCTCGTCCACCAGCAGCAGCGTGTCCACGCGCCGGGCGGCGCCCACGACGGCGGCGCGGGTGGCGTCGTCCATGAGGGCGCCCGTCGGGTTCTGGAAGTCGGGCATGAGGTAGGCGAGGCGACCGGCCGACTGGCGCATGGCGCAGGTCAGCAGGTCCTCCTGCCAGCCTTCGTGAGTGATCCCGACAGGGACGATCCTGGCGCCTGCGCGGCGGGCCGCGTCGATGGCGTGCGGGTACGTGGGCGACTCCACGATCACGGCGTCACCGCGGCCGACGAGCAGCCCGGTCACGAGCTGGATGGCGTGCTGGGAGCCGGTGGTGACGACGATCTGCTCGGGCCTGGTCGCCAGGCCTCTCGCGGTGTAGGCGGCGGCGATGCGCTCCCTGAGCACCGGCAGACCCATGGGGTCGTAGCCGATGCCCATACCGTACCTCGGCAGGTCTTCCAGCGCCTCCGCCATGGCCTCGCGCAGCGCCGTGGGCGCGGGCGGGGCGGCGGTCTGGAGCTGGATCAGGCCGTCGCCGTCGGTGCCGAGCCACGGGTTGTCCGCGGTGGTGGCCGGATCGGGCAGGGCCGTCCAGCTGCCCGAGCCCTGGCGGCTCTCCAGGTAGCCTTGTTCGCGCAGCAGGTCGTAGGCGGCGGTCACGGTGGTGCGGCTGACCTTGAGGGTCTCGGCGAGGTGGCGCTCGGCGGGCATGCGGACCCGCACGGCGAGCCGGCCGTCCATGATCAGGGCCCGCACGCCGGCGGCCAGCGCACGGTAATACGGCCGCGCGGCCGGATCGATCGTGAGGAGCCTGGCGGCCTGCGGGGCGGACACATATCGCATAAGGCCACTTTTCGTTATTGGTTCTGTTTTGGCAAGCGGGTGCCCTGCCATTCTGGGTCCACTATGAGCGATACGACCGCCCCCCGAGTGGCGTCCCTGCCCGCCCGCCTGCTCCGCCTCTACGGCGGGCTCGCCCTCTACGGGACCGGCATCGGGCTCCAGGTGGAGTCCGGCCTGGGCAACGGCCCCTGGGACGTCTTCCACCAGGGCCTGGCCTTCAAGACCGGGATGACCATCGGCACCGTCATCATCATCGTCGGCGCCCTGGTCATGCTGCTGTGGATCCCGCTGAAGCAGAAGCCGGGCCTCGGGACCATCAGCAACGTGGTGTTCGTGGGATTGTTCGCCGACGCGTCGATCCACCTGCTGCCCACCCCGGGGCACCTCGCGGTGCAGGCGTCGTACATCGTGCTCGCGGTGGTCTCCATCGCCCTGGCCACGGGGCTGTACATCGGAGCGGGGATGGGGGCGGGTCCGCGCGACGGCGTCATGACCGGGCTGATGCGGCTCGGCCTGTCCGTACGGCTCGGCCGTTTCCTCATCGAGGTCACCGTGCTGGCCGCCGGGTGGCTGCTCGGCGGCACCGTGGGCGTGGGAACGCTGGTGTTCGCGCTGGCCATCGGGCCGATGACGCAGCTGTTCACCCGCTGGTTCCCGCTGACGTGATCCCGTGGCCGGCCCGGGCATGACGCGACATGACCCGGCCCGGTCACGCAATCACCCGGACGGCATGAAGCCGGTCCACCGCGGACGGTTCCGGTAGCGTCTAGGCATGCGGATCGAGGATTATGCCCTGATCGGAGACATGCAGTCGGCCGCGCTGGTGGCCAGGGACGGCTCCATCGACTGGTTGTGCCTGCCCAGATTCGACTCGCCGGCGTCTTTCGCGGCGCTGCTGGGCAGCGAGCGCAACGGCCACTGGTGGCTCGGCCCCACCGGCAGGAAACCGGCCACCAGACGCCGTTACCGTCCCGACACGCTCATCCTGGAGAGCGAGTGGGACACCCCGACGGGCACCGTCCGCGTGATCGACTTCATGCCTCCCCGCGACAAGAACCCCGACGTCGTACGCATCGTCGAGGGCGTGTCCGGCACCGTGGAGATGTCCACGGTGGTCAGGGTGCGTTTCGACTACGGCAGGATCGTCCCGTGGGTGCGCAGGACCGACGGTCACCTGCAGGCCGTCGGCGGTCCTGACTCCGTGTGGCTGCACGCCCCCGTGCCGCTGAAGGGCGGCGACTACGCCCACCGGGCGACGTTCACCGTCGAGGAGGGCCAGCGGTTGCCGTTCGTGTTCACCTGGCACCCCTCACACGAGCCGATGCCGCCGCAGATCGCGTGCGAGGAACAACTCGCCGAGAGTGAGACGTTCTGGGCGGAATGGGTGACGCGGTGCGCCTACGACGGCCCCTACCGCGAGGCCGTGACGCGGTCGCTGATCACGTTGAAGGCGCTCACCTACGCGCCGACGGGCGGCATCGTCGCCGCGCCCACCACGTCGCTGCCCGAGGACCTCGGCGGGGTACGCAACTGGGACTACCGCTTCTGCTGGCTGCGCGACGCGACGCTGACCCTCGACGCGCTCATCTCGTCCGGCTACCTGGAAGAGGCCGCCGACTGGCGTGCCTGGCTGCTGCGCGCCATCGCCGGGCGACCGCAGGACCTGCAGATCATGTACGGCGTCGCGGGCGAGCGGCGGCTGCCCGAGCTGCGCCTCGACTGGCTCGACGGCTACGAGGACTCCCGCCCCGTGCGCATCGGCAACGAGGCGGTCAAGCAGCTGCAGCTCGACGTGTACGGCGAGGTGATGAACTCCCTGTTCGTCGCGCGCGAGCGCGGCCTGTCCCCCGACGACCGGGCGTGGGCCATCCAGCGGCAGCTGCTCGACTACGTGACCGAGCACTGGGACGAGCCCGACGAGGGGTTGTGGGAGGTGCGCGGGCCGCGCCGGCACTTCGTGCACTCCAAGGTGATGTGCTGGGTGGCGCTCGACCGGGCCGTCAAGTACGTCGAGCGGTTCGGCCGTACGGGTCCCGTGGAGAAGTGGCGGGCCCTGCGCGACGACATTCACGCCGAGATCTGCGAGAAGGGCTTCGACGAGACGCGCAACACCTTCACCCAGTCGTACGGGTCGGTGGAGCTCGACGCGGCCCTGCTGATGCTGCCGATGGTCGGGTTCCTGCCGATCGACGACCCGCGCATGGCGGGCACGGTGGCGGCGATCGAGAAGGAGCTCATGTCCGAGGGCTTCGTGCTGCGTTACCCGCTGGCCGACGACAACGACGTCGACGGTCTGCCCGGCGGCGAGGGCGCTTTCCTGGCCTGCAGTTTCTGGCTGGTGGAGGTGATGGCGATGCAGGGCAGGAAAGACGAGGCGAAGAACCTGTTCGAGCGCCTGCTGACGCTCCGCAACGACGTGGGCCTGCTCGCGGAGGAGTACGACCCCCGCTACCACCGCCTGGTGGGCAACTTCCCTCAGGCGTTCAGCCACGTGCCTCTGGTCCACGCCGCCCGCGCCCTGGCATAGGCGCCCGGGGCCCGCCCCGTGCTGCGCCGGCCGCACGGAGGCGCGCCGCCCGACCGGCCTTCGCGACGGTTAAGGGCCGGTCAGGCGGCGCTCGCCGGCGGTGGTGATGACGTACACCTGCCAGTTGTAGTACACGTAGTAGTTCCGCGGATCGCGCTTGATCTGGCGGGCGTGCAGGAGGATGGCGTTCACGTACGCCTGCGACGGGTTGTAGGCGTGCAGCGCCCGCTGATAGTCGCGCGGCGCGCCGCTGGCCTTGAGGTAGTTGGCCGCGGCCATCACGGCGTCGCGCGGGTCGTGCACGTCGCCGCCCATCCCGTAGGCCTTCCAGGTCGCCGGCATGAACTGCATCGGCCCCTGGGCGCCCACGTGGCTGGCCGACTTCACCCGGCCGAACTTCGTCTCCGAGAGCATCACCGCCGCCAGCACCTCCCACTCCACCCCGAACCGGCGCTCGGCCTTCTTGAAGTACGTGAGCAGTTCGGCGGCCGGGCGGGCCGGCTGGACCTTGAACGGCGTCGACGGCTTGATCGGGTGGGCCAGGGCCAGGAGCTCGCGGATGGCGCGCGTGTTGTCCTTGGCCTGGGCGGCAAGGCCCTTCGGCAGGCGGGCGAACGCCTGGGAGGCGAGCTTGGGATGGCGGGCGGCGTAGCGGTACATGCGCTGGTGGTGGAGGGCCAGGAGCTCGACGTCCTCCGGCGGCTCGCCCTTCTTGCCCTTCCAGGCGTCGATGGCGTCGTTGAGCGCGGAGGTGGTCTCCTTCAGGGCTGAGGCGAGCTTCGCGGCGTTCGCGGGGATCTTCTCGTCGGGCTCGGGGAGCGTCCGGCTCGGCGTGGGTGTCGCGGAGCTGGTCGGGGCCGCCAGCGGCTGGCGCGCGGGGGCGTTCGCCACGGGCGCCGGGTTTCCGCAGGCCGCCGTCCCGGCGAGGGCCACGGCCGCCAGCGCGGCGAGCGCGCGACCCCGGCCGGTGAGTCGTGGGTGCTTCTGGCGTTCCTCCATGGGCCGCCAACCTACCCGGTTCCGGCCCGGGCGCACCGGCCGCGCGAGCGATCCGGCATACGAGGTGTCGCCGGCGAACAGCACCCCGTGCTCCGGCAGGTGGAGGGCGATGCTGCCGTCAGTCGTTTTCGAGCGCCGATTCTTCGTTCGATGGCCTTTATGGCCATATCGTGTGGATCGTTCAAACAGATCGAGCGAAGGGGCGGGATGCCAGAGATACGCCCGCTCCGGCCGGACGATCCGCAGCACATCGGCGGCTACCGGCTGCTCGGCGTGCTCGGCACCGGCGGGCAGGGAGTGGTCTACCGGGGCGCCGGCGACCCGGGGCCTGACGTCGCCATCAAGGTACTGCACAGCCACCTGAGCCACGACGGCGGCGCCACCGCCGACTTCATGCGGGAGGTGGAGGCGGCGCGGCGGGTGGCCGCGTTCTGCACGGCAGCGGTGCTGGACGTCGGCATGCTGGGCGATCGGCCGTACATCGTGAGCGAGTACGTCCCCGGCGACACGCTGCAGGCGGTCGTCCGCTCCCACGGGCCGCGCGCCGGCGGGGCGCTCGACCGGCTCGCGATCTCCACGCTGACCGCGCTGACGGCCATCCACCAGGCCGGGATCGTACACCGGGACTTCAAGCCGGGCAACGTCCTGATGGGCCCCGACGGGCCGATCGTCATCGACTTCGGGATCGCCAAGGCACTCGACGCCTCGACGCACACGTCCGGGCTGGTCGGGACTCCTGCGTACATGTCGCCCGAGCAGTTCGGGACCGAGCGGGTGGGGCCGGCGTCGGACGTGTTCAGCTGGGCGGGCACGATCGTGTTCGCGGCCACGGGACGCACGCCCTTCGCGGGCACGACGGTGGCCGCCGTCGTGAACAGCGTGATCAACGGCGTGCCGGATCTTTCTGGAGTGCCGGGGCACCTGCTGCCGCTGATCGAGACGTGCCTGTCCAAGGACCCCGCCTCCCGGCCCACCCCCACCGACCTGCTGCAGGACATCATCCGGCGGACGAACCCCGGGGGCGGGCCGCACCTCACGACGCCAGGCCCACGAGAAGGACGGTCGCCGATCAAGGCGGCGCCCCCCTCCCCGGGCGACAGTGTGCCGCCCCCGCCGCGCTACGGGCCGGCGGGCGTGCCGGGCCATGGGGTGGCGGACGGGCGTGGGCGCCCGCCCGAGGTGGACACCGCGCCGCACCGGACCAGGCCGCTCAGCCGCCGGGTCGTGATCGGCGGGGTGGCCGCTGCGGCCGCGGCAGGGGTGTCCGCGTTCGCCGTGTTACGGCCCGACCGCGCCTTCCTCGATCCCGGCCGCACACCGCTCCCGCCAGGCAGCGAGCACACGAGCCGTCCCGGCCAGGAGGTCTCCTCGTCCGCCTCCCCGCGAGCGACCGGCACCGGCGCCGGCACCCCGGCACCCACACCGGCCGCCTCGGCCGAGCCGTTCGGCACGCCGGTGAGGGGCCCCGTGCCGCTGCCCTCGAAGTCCGGCGATCCGGTTTCCATGGCCGCCTCGGAGACGACGATCGTGTGCGCCACCACAACGGGCCGCGTACTCGCCTGGGACGTGCACGCGGCGGGCGACGGCGCGGCGGCGGTCACCGCGCTCGGTAACGGCGGAGGCACGGCCACCTCGGTGGCCGCCGGCCGGGTGGGCGACCGGCCGGTGGTGGCCTCCGGGCACGCCGACGGCAGGATGCGGCTGTGGACCCTGACGGGCGAGAGCCTGGCCGACCACCGGGCCGGCGACCCGGTCATCGCGGTCACGATCACACGCGGGGGCGCAAGCGGGGGCACGGACGGGGGCAGAGCGATCGCCGTGTCGCAGAAGTACGACCTCGTCAAAGACCTGTACAGCGTCGTACGGCTGTGGGACATCGCCACCGGCAAGCAGATCGGCCCGGCGATCAGCGACCACTTCCAGGGCGTCCACGGCCTGGCTTTCGGCCGGCTCGGCACCGACGACGTGCTCGTCACGGGGGACGGCCGCGGGCGCGTCCGGGTGTGGCGCCTGTCGACGGGAAAGCCGCGGCACTCGTTCGGCATGGGCAGGTACAGCGGGATCCAGTTGCTGGCCTGCGGCGAGATCGAGGGCCGGCCGGTGGTCGTCTCGACGCACGACAACGCCACCCTCCGCGTGCACGACCTGATGACGGGCAAGCGCAGGAAGATGTGGAACTTCAGCGGCAGAAGCCCCGATGACCGGGGCACCACCGCGCTCGTGGCCGGGCGGCTCGGCGGCCTCCCCATCGCGGCCGTGACCCACGCTCCCGTGGGCGGTGAGGTCATCGTCCGGATCTGGGACCTCGACGAGGCCCGGGTCATCGGCGCGCTGCGTCCCGCGGACGGCGGCGCCGTCCACGCCCTCACCCTGGCCGAGCTCGACGGCAGGCCGGTGATCGCGGGTGCGGGCGAGTACGGGAAGGCGCAGGTCTGGAGTCTCGGCCCGGCCTGACTCGCCCCGGTCACGACCGACATGACGGCCGGGGTGGACCGCCGTCCGCGCGGTTCTCGCACCTCAAGGACGGGGTTGCGCCGTATGCGTGATATGTGATGGTGTGCCGCTCCTGAGGCCTGGCGGACGGCGACGGGCCTGCCCGGGGCCGGCCGCCTCCTTCGACTCAAGGAGGCTTTGTTGCCGTTCATTGTCGATCTGACCAGCGGGAGCGTCGAACGCGAAGACCGCTCGGCCGAGAGGGGACACTACGGCGGGTCCATCCTCGGGCTGCGGCTGCTGGCCGAGCGCACGCCCGCCGGACTGGATCCGCACGACCCCCGCGCCCTGCTGTACGTGGCCGCGGGCATGCTGGGCGGGACCGCGGCGCCCGGCCTGGCCAAGGCCGTGTTCCTGGCGAAGTCGCCGCTGACCGGGGTGGCCGGGGAGGCGCACGCGCTGGGGCCGTTCGCGGCCGGGATGCGCGGGGCGGGGGCGAAGGCGCTGGCCGTGCTGGGGCGGGCGGAGCGGCCGTCGTACCTGCTGGTCGAGGGCGGCGAGGTCGTGTGCCGCGACGCCGGCGACCTGTGGGGGCTCGGCGTCGCCGCGACGACGGACACGCTGCGTGCCAGGCACGGCGCGACGGCCCAGGTGGCGGCCATCGGGCCCGCCGGGGAGAACCTCGTCAGGTACGCGAGCGTGGTCACCGGTCACGCCCACCCCGCCGGGCGGTACGGCCTGGGCGCGGTCTTCGGCGCCAAGAACCTCAAGGCGATCGTGTGCGCGGGCGACGCTCCCGCGCCGGTCGCCGACCCCGGCACGATAGCCGCACTGGCGGCCTTCTACCGGGAGTCGCTGGCCACGAACCCGCTGGCGGCGCTGCAGGCGGGTGAGCCGGGGTTCGCCGGGTGGGCGGGCGACCCTCTCGATCCCGGCTACGCCTCCGTGCGGAACTTCTCGGTGCCGGGGGCGGGCGGGCTGCGCGTTCCGGCCGTCCGCGACTACGACGGGCGAGCGGTGGCGACCACGGGCGCGTGCCCCGGGTGCCCGAACGACTGCCTCAAGGTGTACGCCCCGCCCGGGCTGACCGAGCGGCGCTCCGGCGGGCTCGGGCAGGAGGCGTTCCTGTCGCTCGGGTGGAACCTGGGGATCGACGACCTCGACGCCGTGCTCGCCGCGAACGCCCTCTGCAACGACCTCGGCCTCGATCCCGTCTCGCTCGGCGGGACGCTCGCGTTCGCGATGGAGTGCGCGGCGCGCGGCCTGCTGCCCGGCGGGCCGGCGTTCGGCGACGTGGCGGCGCTGCCGGGGCTGATCAGGGACGTGGCCGCCCGTGCCGGCGCGCTGGGCGACCTGCTGGCGGAGGGGTCGGCCAGGGCGGCGGCGCGGGTGGGGCCGGGGGCGGCGGCGTACGCGATGACCTCCGGGGGCGCGGAGCTGCCGTGTTTCGATCCACGGATCCAGCCCGGTGTCGGGCTCGGGTACGCGCTCGCGCCGGGCGGCCCGCGCTACGACGCCCTGGAGCACGACCTCGACTTCGATCCCGTCGCAGGGCTGGGCTACAGCTTCCCCGAGGCGCGGCGGATCGGCGCCGAGCCCGCCCCGGCCGGGGTGCTGGACGAGGAGCGCGGGCGGCGCACCGCCCGGCTGCTGCGGCTCTGGAGCGGGCTCGACGCGCTCAACCTGTGCGTCTTCGCCTCCTCCCCCACGCGCCCGCTGACCGTCGACCGCCTGACGGCGCTGGTCACCGCCGTGCTCGGCGATGCGTTCACGCTGGAGGACCTGCTGGCGGCCGGGCAGCTCCGGCTCGACGAGATGCGCGCGTACGCGGCCAGGGAGGGCGGCGGCCCGGGCGGGCTGCCCGCGCGGATGCACGACGAGCCGATCACGGAGGGCCGCCACAAGGGCGCGGTGCTCGACCGCGCGGCGTTCGCGCGGGCGCGCGCGGCGTTCTGCGCGGAACTCGGCTGGCAGGACATTTCCCGATAGAACAATTGATCTCCCTCTTGTTCGGTTCGCGAGGCCGCTGTTAAGGTCAGGTCAATCGTTTGACTGACGAGAGGGAGACCATCGGGGATGGCTGTCACGATCGACCTGAGCGGGCGTACGGCGCTCGTCACGGGCGGTGCGGGCGGCCTCGGGCCGGCGTGCGCCCGCGCGCTGGCCGAGGCAGGAGCGGACGTCGTGCTCTCCGACCTGGAGGGCCCGAGGCTCGCCGAGGCGGCGGCCACGCTGGGCGTCACCGCGCGGCCGGCCGACCTCACCGACCGGTCCCAGGCCCAGGCCCTCGCCGCCCATCCCGGCCGGATCGACGTGCTGGTGAACTGCGCCGGGGTCATGCGCACCACGCCGCTGCTGGACATCGAGCCGGACGAATGGCTGCGGATCGTGGACACCAACCTCAACGCCGCCTTCTGGCTCACCCAGGCCGTCGGCCGGCGGATGGCCGAGCAGGGCGGCGGCTCGATCATCACCCTCGCCTCCGTCGCCGCCCGCTCGGGCCGCCCGAACGCGGCCCACTACTCGGCCACCAAGACGGCGCTGCTCTCCCTGACGAAGTCGGCGGCCGAGGCGCTCGCCCCCGTGCGGGTCAACGCGGTCTGCCCCGGCGTCTTCCTCACCCCCATGTGGGACGAGATCATCGCCGACCGCGACCGGCGCTTCGGCCCCGGCGCGGGCGCCGCCCACCTCAAGGAGGTCGGCGAGCGTACGCCGCTGGGCCGCCCCGGCCGGCCCGAGGAGGTCGCCTCGGCGGTGTTGTTCCTGGCCAGCGATCTGGCCTCGTTCGTCACGGGCCAGGCGCTGAACGTCGACGGCGGACTGGAGATGAACTGACCGTGGCCGCCTCCTCCGCGCAGACGTTCAAGCTGCTGCCCGAGCTGTTCGGCGACCGCGCGATGGCCGGGATCTTCTCCGCCGAGCGCACCGTGCTCGCCTGGCTGCGCACCGAGGCCGCGCTCTCTCTGGCCCAGGCGGAGGCGGGGATCATCACCGAGGCCGATGCGCAGGCCATCGCCGCGGCCTGCGTCCCGCACGCCATCGACCTCGACCGCCTCTGGGACGAGGCGGCGAACGTGGGCTATCCGATCCTCCCCCTCGTCCGGATGATCGCGGCGGCCCTCCCGGACGGGCCCGACGGCCGGGTCCACTACGGCGCCACCACGCAGGACATCATGGACACCGGCCTCGCCCTGCAGATGGGCGAGGCCCTCGACCACCTGGCCACGCTGCTCGGCTCCTTCGGCGAGGCGCTCGCCCGTCTCGTGGCCGGGCACGCGGGCACCGTCATCGCCGCGCGCACGCACGCCCAGCAGGCGGTGCCCACGACGTTCGGCGCGAAGATGGCGGTGCTGCTGGCGGAGGCGGCGCGGCAGCGCGAGCGGGTCGCCGCCGCCTCCCGCCAGGTGCGGGTCGTGTCGCTGTTCGGCGCCGGCGGCACGTCCGCGGCGATGGGCGAGCGCGCCCGCGAGGTGCGCGAGGGCGTGGCCGGGCGGCTCGGCCTGCGCACCACGGACGTGCCGTGGCACGTGGCCAGGGACGGCGTCGCCGAGTTCGGCGTGACCTGCGCGAGCCTGGCGGCCACGGCCGCCCGCTTCGCCCGCGAGGTCGTGGACCTGTCCAGGACCGAGGTCGGCGAGGTGCGCGAGGCCGGCGGCCACCACCGGGGGGCGTCCTCCACGATGCCGCAGAAGGCCAACCCCATCGGCTGCGAAGCCGTCATCGGCATGTCCGGCACGGCGGGGGCGCTCAGCTCCGGTCTGTTCCGCGCGATGGAGGCCGGCCACGAACGGGCGGCCGGCGAGTGGCAGGTCGAGTGGTACGTCGTGCCGCTGCTGGCCGAGCTGGCCGCGGGCGCGCTGGCCACGGCCGCCGACGTCGCCGCCGGGCTGCGCGTCTTTCCTGCCGCCATGCGGGCCAACCTGGGCGCGGAGGGCGGCCTGATCATGGCGGAGGCGTACATGATGCGCCTGGCGCCCGTGCTGGGCCGGGAGAAGGCGCACGACCTGGTCTACCGGGCGGCCCACGAGGCGCGCGAGCGCGGGCGCGCGCTGGCCGACGCCCTGCGCGACGTCGCCGGCCCCGACGACCTGGCGAGCCTGGGCTCGCTGCCCATCCCGCCCGAGTCCTACATCGGCGACGCCGGGGCGATCTGCGCCGCGGCCCTGGACGCCTGGAGAAAGAGCGATGAGTGAGAGACGGCTCGCGGACCTGCTGGCCATGTGGCGGATCCGCGCGTTCGAGGAGAAGGTGCGCGACCTGCGCGCTGAGGGCCCGATCGTGGGGTCTGTGCACCTGTGCGTCGGCCAGGAGGCCATCCCGGCCGGCGCGTGCGACGTGCTGGAGCCGCGGGACGCGCTGTTCGCCACCTACCGCGGTCACGGCTGGGCGCTGGCCAGGGGCGTGCCGGCGGAGCCGCTGTTCGCCGAGCTGATGGGCCGGGCCGCGGGGGTCAACGGCGGCCGGGGCGGCTCGGCGTACTTCACGGCCGCCGAGCACGGCTTCCACGGCGAGAACTCGATCGTGGGCGCCGGCGCGCCGATCGCGTGCGGGGCCGCGCTGGCGGGCAGGTTCGACGGCTCGGGCCGGGCCGCCGTGAGCGTCTTCGGCGACGGCGCGATGAACCAGGGCGCGGTGCACGAGGCGATGAACTTCGCCGCCGCCTTCTCCCTGCCGGTCGTCTTCGTCTGCGAGAACAACCGTTACTCGGAGCTGACGCCGATCGCCGACATGGTGCGCGCGCCGCGCCTGGCCGACCGGGCGGCCGCGTACGGGATGCCCGGGCACCGGATCGACGGCAACGACGCCGAGGCCGTGCGCTTCCACATGCGCGACGCCCTGGAGGTCGCCCGCGAGGGTGGCGGGCCAACGTTGCTGGAGTGCATGACCGAACGGCTGGTGGGCCACTACATCGGCGACGCCGAGGCGTACCGTCAGCCCGGCGAGCTGGAGCGGATCAGGCGCAGGGAGCCGATCGCCCGGCTGCGCGAGGGCCTGCTCGCCGACGGGGTGCCCGCCGACGACGTCGACGCGGTGGAGCGCCGGGCGCGGGCGGAGATGGAGTCCGCCGCCGCGGCGGCGCTCGGCGCGCCGTTCGCCGACCCCGCGACCGCGAGGGAGCACCTGTATGCCTGAGCACGATCTCACCTACGGCGAGGCCGTGAACGCGGCCCTGCACCGGCTCATGGAGGAGCTGCCGGAGACACTCGTCTACGGCGAGGACGTCGCCGTGCCGGGCGGTGTGTTCGGCGTCACCAGGGGCCTGCGCAAGCAGTACGGCGACCGGGTGTTCGACACGCCGATCAGCGAGTCGGCCATCCTCGGCAGCGCGGTGGGCGCGGCGATGATGGGCCGCCGCCCGATCGTCGAGATCATGTGGGCCGACTTCTCCCTGGTGGCGCTCGACCAGATCGTCAACCAGGCGGCCAACGTGCGCTACGTCTCGGGCGGGCGGCTGAGCGCCCCGCTGACGATCCGCACCCAGCAGGGCAACGCGCCCGGCGCGTGCGCCCAGCACTCCCAGTGCCTGGAGGCGCTGTTCCTGCACGTGCCGGGGCTGCGGGTGTGCATGCCGAGCACGCCGCAGGACGCCTACGACCTGCTGGTGACGGCCGTGCACTGCGACGACCCGGTGCTGGTGGTCGAGAACCGCACGCTGTACTTCGGTGCGAAGGAGCAGGTCCAGGTCGGCGGCCCGGTCGAGCCGATGGGCGGGGCGCGCACCCGCCGTCCCGGCTCCGACGTCACGGTCGTCACCTGGGGCGCCATGACGCACCGGGTGCTGGAGGCGGCCGAGGCGCTGGCCGGCGAGGGGATCGACGCCGAGGTGCTGGAGACGCCGTGGCTCAACCCGTTCGACACCGGGGCGGTGCTGGAGAGCACCCGCCGCACCCGCAGGCTGGCGGTCGTGCACGAGGCGAACGTCACCGGCGGCTTCGGCGCGGAGGTCGTCGCCCGTGTGGCCGGCGCCGGGGTGCCGCTGCTCGCGCCGCCCGTCAGGATCGGGACGCCCGACGTGCGGATGCCGGCCGCGCAGACGCTGGCGCAGGCCCTGGTGCCCGGCGCCGATCGTGTCGCGGACGAGCTCCGCGCCCTGGCCGGGCGGGAGGCGCCGCGATGAGAGGCGTCTGGCACTTCTCGTTCACGGTCGCCGACCTCGACAGGTCCGTGGCGTTCTACCGCGACCTGCTCGGATTCGCCCTCGTGCACCGGCAGGAGCAGGACAACGCCTACACCCGCAGGCTCGTCGGCTACCCCGACGCGGTGCTGCGCGTCGCCCAGCTCGCCGTGCCCGGCCAGCCCCGCGGCGTCTCCACCCACGACCTGGAACTGGTCGAGTACGTACGGCCCCGCGGCCGGCCCCGCGAACGGCCGCGCGCCCCTGCCCGCCACCTGCCCGGCGCCGCCCACCTGGCGCTCACGGTCGAGGACGCCCGCGCGGAGCACGCCCGGCTGTCGGCGGCCGGCGTGAGCTTCGTCAACCCGCCCGCAGAGATCACCGCGGGCGTCAACAAGGGCGGCTACGCCTGCTACTTCCTCGACCCCGACGCGATCACACTGGAGCTGGTCCAACCCCCCGCGAACCCGCCCGCACGATCTGGTGAGGAGGCCGGATGACCGTCGTGGACGCCCACCAGCACTTCTGGAACCTCGAGACCGGCTCCTACCCGTGGCTGACCCCGGAGTCGGGGCCGATCTTCCGCACGTTCGAGCCGGACGAGCTGCTCCCCCAGCTCGCCGCCGCCGGAGTCGAGCGCACGGTCCTGGTGCAGGCGATGGACTCCTACGCCGACACCGACGCCATGCTCGCGCAGGCCGACGCCCACGACGTGATCGGCGCGGTGGTGGGCTGGGTGCCGCTGCGGCGGCCGGACGAGGCGGCCGGGGCGCTGGAGCGCTACCGGCGCCATCCGAAGTTCGCCGGGGTGCGCCACCTCATCCACGACGAGCCCGACCCCGACTGGGTGCTGCAGGACTCCGTGATCGAGGGGCTGCGGCTGCTGGCGGCGGCCGGGCTGCCCTTCGACGTGGTGGCCGTGCTGCCCCGGCACCTGGAGCACGTGCCGGTGCTCGCCGAGCGGGTGCCGGGCCTGCGGATGGTCATCGACCACCTCGCCAAGCCGCCGATCAGGGAGAAGGGCTGGGAGCCGTGGGCGTCGCTGCTCGCCCGCGCGGCCGCGTGCCCGCAGGTGTACGCCAAGGTGTCCGGGCTGAACACCGCGGCCGACGCCGCGACCTGGACGGCCGCCGAACTGCGGCCGTACGTGGAGCACGCGCTGGAGTCGTTCGGGCCCGAGCGGCTCATGTTCGGCAGCGACTGGCCGGTGGCTCTGCTGGCCGGCGACTACGCGAAGGTGTGGCGGGAGACGGGCGCGGCGCTGTCCGGGCTGTCGCCGGCCGACCGCGCGGCCGTGCTGGGCGGCACCGCGACCCGCTTCTACGGCATGGAGGAGCCCGCATGATCGACGTTTTCGCGCCCATCGCCGCCGCGGCCGGCCTGGCCGTCCCCGCCGGACACCGGTTGCCGATCGCGGTGGTCGGCGCGGGCGCGATCGTCGACGTCGCCCACCTGCCCGCCTACCGGCGGGCCGGGCTGGAGGTGACCGGGCTGTTCGACCTCGACGCCGGGCGGGCCGCCGAGGTGGCCGGCCGCCACGGGGTGCCCAGGTCGTACGGGTCGCTGGAGGAGCTGCTGGCCGACGAGCGGGCCGCCGTGGTCGACATCGCGGTCGCGCCGGGGGCGCAGCCCGCCATCGCGCGGGCGGCGCTGGCGGCCGGCAAGCACCTGCTGTGCCAGAAGCCGTTCGCGCCCGACGTCGCGACCGGGCAGGAGATCGTCGAGCTGGCGGCGGCCCGTGGGCTGAAGGTCGCGGTCAACCAGCAGCTCCGCTTCGACGAGGGCGTCGCCGCCGCCCGCGCCATGGTCCGCGCGGGCTGGATCGGCGAGCCGACGGCCATGACGTTCACGGTGAACATCCACACCGACTGGAGCGCCTGGGACTGGCTCGTCAGCTCCGAGCGGCTGGAGATCGTCTACCACTCCATCCACTATCTCGACGCGATCCGCTCGGTCCTCGGCGACCCCGAGCTCGTCTTCTGCACCGGCAGCCGCACGCCAGGCCAGGTCGCCACGGGCGAGACCAGGACGATGAGCACGCTGGTCTACCCGGGCGACGTGCGGGCGCTGGTCCACGCCACGCACGAGAACCGCACCGGCGACCAGGAGGCGTCGTTCCGCATCGACGGGACGGAAGGCGCGATCAAGGGCACGCTCGGCCTGCTCTACGACTATCCGCACGGCCGCCCCGACACCCTGGCCGTCAACAGCCGCTCGTTGCCGACCGACGGCTGGCTGCCGTACCCGGTGACCACGCGGTGGTTGCCCGACGCGGTGGCCGGGCCGATGGGCTCGCTGCTGCGGGCGATCGCCGAGGGCGGCGAGCCGGAGACGTCCGGGGCCGACAACCTCGGCACGCTACGCCTGATCCACGCCCTCTACCGCTCGATGGACAAGGGCGAGAGCGTGCGTCCAGGATCGTCGGCATGAAGCGTTCACGGGTCACGCTCGCCGACGTCGCCACGATGGCGAGGGTCGACAGGGCCGTCGTCTCCCGCGTCATCAACAAGGACCCCACGCTCAACATCCGCCAGGAGACGCGGGAGCGGGTGCTGACCGCGATCGACAGGCTCGGCTACCGGCCCAACGTGGCCGCGCGGAGCCTGCGCACCGCGCGTGCGCACATGTTCGGGCTGTTCATCCCCGACTTCGCCAACCCCGTCTACGCGGAGATCATCAAGGGCGCGGAGTCGGAGGCGGCCTCCCAGGGGTACGTCCTGGTCACCGGCAGCGCCGTCGGCGCCGGGCTCGGCGAGTACATGGACCGGATCGGGCAGGGCCGCATCGACGGCCTGCTGCTGGCCGGGGCGGGCGACGAGGCCGGGCTCGTCGAGCACCTCGACCGGGCCGCCATCCCGTGGATCATGCTCAACAACCGCAGCAGGAGCGTCGAGCGGTACGTCATCCTCGACGACGAGCGGGCCGCCGCGCTCGCGGTGGAGCACCTCGTACGCCTTGGTCACCGCCGCATCGCCCACCTGGCGGGACCGGCCGCCGCCGACACGGCCGGCCGTAGGTCGGCGGGCTACTCGGCGGCGATGCGCGAGGCGCGGCTGCCGGAGGGCCCGATCGTGGCGGCGGGCTACACGCCGGCCGGCGGCGCGGCGGCGATGGCCCGCCTGCTCGACGGCCCCGAGCGGCCGACGGCGGTGTTCGTGGCGAACGTGGCCTCGGCGATCGGCGCGATGGAGGGCGCGCGCTCGGCCGGCTTCGAGATCCCGCGGGACGTGTCGATCGTGGCCGTGCACGACCTGGAGCTGGCCAGTTACCTGTTCCCCGCCCTGACCACGGTGCGGATGCCGCTGGCGGAGCTGGGCCGCCGCGGCGTCACCCTGCTCGCCGGGCTCAAGCCCGACGACAAGGTGGCCGAGGTGCTGGCCGGGCCCATAGAGCTCATCCAGCGCCGGTCCACCGCGCCGCCGCCCGGGTGACGCGCCGGTGCCGGGTGGTCGCTGTGGCGCAGCGCGGCAGGCACTGTTAGCGTTAACATCGAGCGCGAAAGCGGCTCGAACGTAGACACGGCCGGCGCCCCCTGTCAAGACCAGGGGCCGGTCCCCGCGGAGCGCGCCCGGACGGCCGTGAAAGTTTCACGCGGCGATTGACGTCCGTCAGAGGCCGGGTTTACATGTCGTCGGGCGCAGCGTCAGGCAGGCGAACCACGAACGGCGGCATCCGCCGCCCCCCGAAGGAGGACCCCTGTGCGTCGCCTGTCACGTCTGATCGGCACCTCGTCGGCCGCGCTCGCGCTCCTCGCGAGCACGGCCTTCGCCTACCCCGACCCCGGCCACGTCACCGGGGACGTCGTCGTCCACGACCCCACGATGATCCGCACCTCGACCGGATATGTGCTCTATTCCACCCACGGCTATCTGGAGGCGCGCACCTCCGCCGACCGCATCGCCTTCTCCCGGGCCGGATCCGCCTTCCGCACGCCGCCGTCGTGGTGGCGTGCCTACTCCTCCGGCAACGATCCGTGGGCGCCCGACATCTCCCAGCACGGCGGGCGCTATCTGCTCTATTACGCGGTCTCCAGCTTCGGCTCCAACCACTCCGCGATCGGCCTGGCCACCAGCTCGACCGGGCAGCCCGGCTCGTGGACCGACCAGGGCGTCGTCTATGCCACCACGACGAGCTCCGACCACAACGCCATCGACCCGAACCTGCTCGTGGACGCCTCCGGCCGGTGGTGGCTGAGCTTCGGCTCCCACTGGAGCGGCATCCGGATGATCCGGCTGGACCCCTCGACGGGCAAGCGACTGCCTGGCGACGGCACGCTCCACCACCTCGCCACCCGCCCCGACGCGCCCCGCGCCGTCGAGGCGCCCCACATCGTCAGGCACGGCGACCACTACTACCTGTTCGCCTCCTACGACCGGTGCTGCGCCGGCACGAGCAGCACGTACAAGGTCAAGGTCGGCCGCTCCACCAGCCCGACCGGCCCGTACGCCGACCGCTCGGGGCGGCCCATGCTGAGCGGCGGCGGCACGCCGGTCCTGGAGACGCACGGCCGGTTCGTCGGCCCCGGCGGGCAGAGCATCATGCGGGACGTCGACGGCGACCTGCTCGTCTACCACTATTACGACGGCGCGGACAACGGCACGCCCAAGCTCGGGATCAACCTCCTCGGCTGGGATTCCGGCGGCTGGCCGTACGTGCACTAGGGACCCGCCGAGCGCGCCCCGGTCACACCGGTGCGGCCGGGGCCGCCTTTCTGGACATCCGTATCAAGACCATTGACATCCGCACAAAACGGACCCTACGTTGTGCGAAACGTTTCGACAACCGTATCGGCCCTCTCCGGCCGAGCGTGCCCAGGGTCGGGAGCAGGATGTCCTCATTACGAGACGTGGCCGAGCGCGCACAGGTCGCGATCAGCACCGTGTCGGCCGCGCTCAACGGCACCCGGCCGGTCGCGGCCGACACCAAGCGGCGCATCGAGCAGGCCGCGGCCGAGCTCGGCTACCGCCCCAACCTGCTGGCCAGGGGTCTGCAGAGCAAGCGGACCCGCATCCTCGCGCTGCTCTACCCCGCCCCGCGCAGCGGCTTCGGCCTGACGGAGATGCAGTTCGCCACCGGCGCCGCCGAGGCGGCCCGCGAGCTGGGCCACCACCTGCTGCTCTCCCCCGAGCACGCCGACCCGATCGAGGAGCTGCGCCACCTCACCGGCCTCGGGCTGGTCGACGGGGTGCTGCTCATGGAGGTCGGCCTCGACGACGAGCGCGCGGCCTTCCTGACGGCGGCGGGCGTGCCGTTCAGCATGATAGGGCGCACCCGCGACCCCGGCTCTATCGACTACGCCGACATCGACTTCGCGGCCACGGCCAGGTCCGCCGTGGCGCACGTGGCCGCGCTCGGCCATCGCGAGCTCGCCTTCTTCAACCTCTCCGCCGACGCGTACGCCGGCGGCTACGGCCCCGCGGTCCGCGCCGGCGAGGAGTTCGCCGCCGCCGCGCGGGCGGCCGGGATCGGCTACGCGGACGGCTACCGCCCGGGGTCGGCGGAGGAGGGCCGCGAGGCGTTCGAGCGGCTCATGGACGCGCATCCCGGCGTGACCGCGCTGGCCGTGATGGACGACCACGCGGCGGTCGGGGTGATCGCGGCCGTGGCGGCGCGCGGATGGCGGATCCCCGACGACCTGACCCTGATGCTGGTGTTGTCGTCGGCCCGGGTCGCGGAGATGTTCCATCCCAGGCTGACGGCGCTGGAGCCGCCCGGCACGGAGCTCGGCAGGCTCGGCGCGCGCATGCTCATCGACCGGCTGCGCGGCGACGGGCCGCCCCAGCAGCGGCTGGTGCCCTGCCGGCTGGTGGCCGGCGACAGCTCCGCGCCCCCACGTACGACCGGGCGGGAAGGGAGGAGGCGGGCATGACCGCACGGCTGGGGATGCACACGCTCACCGCGGGCCGCGGGCTGCTGTTCGGCGGCGACTACAACCCCGAGCAGTGGCCGGAGGAGGTGTGGGCGCAGGACGCCGAGCTGATGCGCGAGGCCGGGGTCAACCTGGTCACCGTCGGCGTGTTCAGCTGGGCCCGGCTCGAACCCGAACCGGACGTGCGGGACTTCGGCTGGCTGGACCGGGTGCTCGACCTCATGGACGAGAACGGCGTCGCGGTCGACCTGGCCACCCCCACCGCCTCGCCGCCACCGTGGCTGGGGCACCGCTGGCCGCAGACGCTGCCGGTCGACGAGTCGGGCCACCGGCTCTGGTACGGCGCGCGCAACCAGTTCTGCCCCTCCTCGCCCGTCTACCGCGAGCGCGCCCTGTCGATCGTCTCCGCCCTGGCCTCCCGGTACGCCGGCCACCCGGCGCTGGCCCTGTGGCACGTCGGCAACGAGTACGGCCAGGTCTGCCACTGCGACGAGTCGGCGGCCGCGTTCCGCGCCTGGCTGCGCGAGCGCTACGGCGACCTGGAGACGCTCAACGAGGCGTGGGGCACCACGTTCTGGAGCCAGCGCTACGGCGACTGGGCCGAGATCGTCCCTCCGCGGCTGGCCCCGTACATCATCAACCCGTCGCAGCGCCTCGACTGGCGGAGGTTCTGCTCCGACGCGCTGCTGGAGCACTACCGGGCCGAGCGCGACATCCTGCGGGAGCACACCCCCGGAACGCCGGTCACCACGAACTTCATGGGGCTGTTCAAGCCGGTCGACTACTGGTCGTGGGCGGCCGAGGAGGACGTCGTCTCCAACGACTGGTATCCCGAGCCGGGCGACCCGCTGGCCCCGGCGCGCACGGCGCTCACCCACGACCTGATGCGCGGGCTCGCGGAGGGCCGGCCGTGGCTGCTGATGGAGCAGGCCACGAGCGCCGTCAACTGGCGCCCGCACAACCTGCCCAAACCGCCCGGGCAGTTCCGGCTGGAGTCGCTGCAGGCGCTGGCCCGCGGCGCGGACGGGCTCTGCTACTTCCAGTGGCGGGCCTCCAGGTTCGGCGCCGAGCGTTTCCACGCCGCGATGGTGCCGCACGCCGGGCCGGACACGCGGCTGCACGCCGCGGTCCGCGCCCACGGCCGGGAGCTGCGCGGGCTCGCCTCCGTGGCGGGCACGCCGGTTCCCGCGCGGGTGGCGATGGTGTTCGACTGGGCGAGCTGGTGGGCGCTGGAGGAGCGCGGCCGGCCCAGCGACCGGCTCAACGCGACCGACCAGTTGCTCGGCTACTACCTGCCGCTGTGGGAGCGCGGCGTGAGCGTGGACGTGGTGCCGCCCTCGGCCGACCTGTCCGGCTACGCGCTGGTGGTGGTCCCGAACCTGTTCCTCGTCGGCGACCGTGACGCGGCGGCGCTGACCGCGTACGCGCGCGGCGGCGGCGTGCTGCTGGTCGGGCCGTTCTCCGGGGTGGTGGACGAACGCTCGCACGTGCGTACCGGAAGGTTCCCCGCGCCCCTGCGCGAGGTGCTGGGCGCGTCCGGCGAGGAGTGGCTGCCGGCGCCCGATGACGTGCCGGTGCGCTGCCGGTGGGCCGGCGGCGCCGCCTTCACCGCGCACACCTGGACGGAGCTGGTGGCGGCCGAGGGCGCGCAGGCGGTGGCGGAGTTCACCGGCGGCGACCTCGCGGGCAGCCCCGCCGTGCTGCGGCATCGCGCCGGCGACGGCGTCGCCTGGTACGTGGCGACCATGCCCGAGGCCGCCGCGCTCGGCGAGATCGTCGAGCGGGCGCTGGCCGACGCCGGCGTGGCCGGCGCGCTGCCACGGCTGCCGCCGGGCGTCGAGGCGGTACGCCGCGGCGACGTGCTGTTCCTGCTCAACCACGGCGCCGAGACGGCCGTCGTGCCCGTCCCCGGGCAGGCGGAGGACCTGCTGACCGGAGCCGTCGCGGGCGGCGAGGTCACGCTGGCCCCCCGCGACGTCGTCGCGCTGCGCCCCCGCACGGAATAACTCCCCCTCACTGTTGCGAAAGGAGGGGCGGCGCCTCCCGCCGATCCTGACGGCGGGGACGCCGCGCCACGATCCCGATGAAGTTCAAAGACGGCTACTGGCGGATGCGCCCCGGGGTGCGCGGCGACTACGCCGCCTCGGCCCACGACGTGACCGAGGACGCCGGCTCGCTGCGGGTGCTCGCCCCGACGAGGGAGATCACCCGCCGCGGCCACACCCTCGACGGCCCGGTGCTGCGGCTCGACCTCTCGTCCCCCATGCCGGACGTGATCAGGGTCCGTACGGTGCACTTCGCCGGATCGGTGCCGGACGCGCCGGCCTTCGAGGTGCGCGACGAGCGGCCGGACGTGCGGGTCGCCGTGGACGGCGAGAGCGCGAGCCTGGCCAGCGGCGCCCTCACCGTGCGGGTGAGCAGAAAAGCGCCGTGGGAGATGGCGTTCAGCGCCGGTGGCCGCGAGCTGACCCGCAGCGCCGGCAAGAGCCTCGGCGTGATGCACGACGCCGAGGAGCGGCACTTCATGGTCGAGCAGCTGCGCCTGAGCGCCGGGGAGCTCGTGTACGGGCTCGGCGAGCGCTTCGGCCCTCTGGTGCGCAACGGGCAGTCCGTGGACGTCTGGAACGACGACGGCGGCACCAGCAGCGAGATGGCCTACAAGAACGTGCCCTTCTACCTCACCAACCGCGGCTACGGCGTGTTCGTCAACCATCCCGGCCGGGTGTCGTTCGAGGTGGGCTCGGAGTCGGTGTCGCGGGTGCAGTTCAGCACCGAGGGCCACGACCTGGAATACCTGGTCATCCACGGGCCGACGCCGGTCGACGTCCTGCGCCGCTACACGGCGCTGACCGGCCGCCCCGCGCTGCCGCCCGCGTGGTCGTTCGGGCTCTGGTTGTCGACGTCGTTCACCACCGACTACGACGAGGCCACGGTGACGTCGTTCGTGGACGGGATGGCCGGGCGGGACCTGCCGCTGAGCGTCTTCCACTTCGACTGTTTCTGGATGCGGCGCTACCGGTGGTGCGACTTCGAGTGGGACCCGGAGGTGTTCCCCGACCCGGAGGGCATGCTGCGCCGGCTCAAGGAGCGCGGGCTGCGCGTGTGCGTGTGGATCAACCCGTACATCGGGCAGGCGTCGGCGTTGTTCGACGAGGGCGCCGCCGCCGGGCACCTGCTGCGCCGCCCCGACGGGACCGTCTGGCAGGATGACCACTGGCAGGCTGGCCGGGCGCTGGTGGACTTCACCTCCCCCGCCGCCAGGGAGTGGTATGCGGGCAGGCTGCGCGGGCTGCTCGACATGGGGGTGGACGCGTTCAAGACCGACTTCGGCGAGCGCGTCCCGACCGACGTCGTCTACGCCGACGGCTCCGACCCCGAGCGGATGCACAACTACTACAGCCTCGTCTACAACGAGACCGTGCACCGGGTGCTGGCCGAGCGGGGCTCGCCCGTGGTGTTCGCCAGGTCGGCCACCGTGGGCGGGCAGCGGATGCCGGTGCACTGGGGCGGCGACTGCGAGTCGACGTTCGAGGCGATGGCCGAGTCGCTGCGGGGCGGCCTGTCGCTCGGCCTGGCCGGGTTCGGGTTCTGGAGCCACGACATCGGCGGTTTCGAGGGGCGGCCCGATCCGGCCGTGTTCAAGCGGTGGGTGGCCTTCGGGCTGCTGTCGTCGCACAGCCGGCTGCACGGCAGCGGGTCCTACCGGGTGCCGTGGTTGTTCGACGAGGAGTCGGTCGACGTGCTGCGCGCGTTCACCCGGCTCAAGGCGCGGCTGATGCCCTACCTGTACGGCGCCGCCGTCCAGGCCGCTCGCGAGGGCCTGCCGGTGATGCGGGCGATGCAGCTGGAGTTCCCCGGTGACCGGGCCTGCGACCACCTGGACGCCCAGTACATGCTGGGCCCGGACCTGCTGGTGGCGCCGGTGATGTCCGCCGATGGCGACATTTCGTATTACGTCCCTGACGGGGTGTGGACCCGCCTGCTCGACGGCGAGACCGTCACCGGGCCCGGCTGGCGTACCGAGCGGCACGGGTTCGACAGCCTGCCGCTGCTGGTGCGGCCCGGCGCGGTGCTGCCGATCGGGGCCCACGACGACCGGCCCGACTACGACTACGCCGACGGCGTCACCCTGCGGGTCCACCAGCTCGCCGACGGCTGGAGCCGCACGGTCACCGTGCCCGCGGCCGACGGCGGCGACGCCGCGGTGTTCGAGGTCGCGCGCGTGGGCGAGCGGGTCCGCGCCCGCCGCGTCCTGGGCGCGCCCGCGCCCTGGAACCTGCTGCTCGCCGGGGTGCGCGAGGCCCGGCACCCCGACCTTGAGACCACCCCCGGCGGCGTGCGGGTGGCCGCCGGGCCGGACACCGACGACATCGAGATCATCCTCCGAGGAGCAGCATGACCACCTTTCCCGAGAACTTCCTGTGGGGCACCGCCACCGCCGCCTACCAGGTGGAGGGGGCCTGGAACGAGGACGGCAGAGGCCCGTCGATCTGGGACACCTTCTCCCACACGCCCGGGCTCGTCGCGAACGGCGACACCGGCGACGTGGCCTGCGACCACTACCACCGCCTTGAGGAGGACCTCGACCACCTAGCCGCGCTCGGCGTCGGAGCGTACCGGTTCTCCATCTCCTGGCCGCGCGTGCAGCCCGGCGGCACCGGCCCGGTCAACACGCCCGGCGTGGACTTCTACTCCCGGCTGGTGGACGGCCTGCTCACCAGGAACATCGCGCCCGTGGCCACGCTCTACCACTGGGACCTGCCGCAGGAGCTGGAGGACGCCGGCGGCTGGCCGCACCGCGACACCGCGCTGCGCTTCGGCGAGTACGCCCGGCTCATGGGCGACGCGCTCGGCGACCGTGTGCGCACCTGGATCACGCTGAACGAGCCGTGGTGCTCGGCCTACCTCGGCTACGCCTCCGGCGTGCACGCCCCGGCCAGGACCGAGCCCGCCGCCGCGCTGGCCGCCCTGCACCACCTGAACCTCGGCCACGGCCTGGCCGTCCAGGCGCTGCGCACGACGGCCGCCGCCGCGGCGCAGATGTCGGTCACGCTCAACCTGCACCACGTGCGCGGCGTGTCCGAGCGCGACGCCGACGCCGTGCGGCGCGCGGACGCGCTGGCCAACCGGGCGTTCCTCGGCCCCATGCTGGAGGGCGCCTACCCGCGCGACCTCATCGCCGACACCGCCTCGGTGACCGACTGGTCGTTCGTGCGCGACGGCGACGAGGCGGCCGCGTGCCAGCCGCTGGACGTGCTCGGGGTCAACTACTACAACCCCACCCTGGTACGCCAGTGGGACGGCTCCGCGCAGCGGGAGACCGCCGACGGGCACCAGGACGGAGCGGCCTCGCCGTGGATCGCGTGCGAGGACGTCGAGTTCGTCCGCCAGCCGGGGCCGTACACCGAGATGGGCTGGAACATCGACGAGACCGGCCTGACCGAGCTGCTGCTGCGGCTGCACCGCGACCACCCCGGCCTGCCACTGATGATCACCGAGAACGGGGCCGCGTTCGCCGACGTCGTGGACGCCGACGGGCGCATCCGTGACGAGCGCCGCGTCGACTACCTGCGCCGCCACCTGACGGCCGTGACCGAGGCGATCGCGGCCGGTGCGGACGTGCGCGGCTACTTCGTATGGTCGCTGATGGACAACTTCGAGTGGGCGCACGGGTACGCCAAGCGGTTCGGCATCGTGCGGGTGGACCACGACACCATGGAGCGCACCTGGAAGGACAGCGCCCACTGGTACCGCGAGGTGGTCGCCACCGGCAAGCTGCCGTCCTAGGGTTTGCGGGCCACGCCTCCGACGAAGGTGTGGTACGTGATGCCCGGCGTCGCGTGGTCGTCGGCGCCGGGCCGCCACTCGGGCAGCGGCACCAGGCCGGGCTCCAGCAGCTCCAGCCCGTCGAAGAAGGCGAGGATCTCCTCGCGGGCGCGCCAGCGCCCGGTGCCGAGGTGCTCGTTGAAGATCTTCTCCGCCGCGTACGCCTGCCGCGACACCTCGGGCATGGCCTCCCCCGGGTTGCAGAAGTGCGAGATCACCACGTGGCTGCCCGGGGCGAGCGGCCGGACGAGCCGGGTCACGATGCCGGCCGGGTCCTCGTCGTCGCCGAGGTGGTGCAGGATCCCGAACATGAGCAGCCCGACCGGCTCGGAGAAGTCGATGAGGCCGCGCGTCTTCCTGTCGGCGAGGATGGCCTCGGGGTCGCGGGCGTCGGCCTCGATGATCGTGGTGGTCTGGTCGACGGCGAGCAGCGCGCGGCCGTGCACGAGCACGATCGGGTCGTGGTCGACGTAGACGACCCGGGAACGCGGGGCGACGGACTGGGCGATCTCGTGCACGTTGCCCTGCGTCGGCAGCCCCGAGCCGATGTCGAGGAACTGGCGGATGCCGGCCTGCGCGGTCAGATGGCGTACGGTGCGGCGGAGGAACTCCCTGTTGGCCCTGGCCGCCTCGGGCGCGTCGGGCGCGACCTCGAGCGCCATGGCGGCCACCTGGCGGTCGACCTCGTAGTTGTCCTTGCCGCCGAGCATGTGGTCGTAGACGCGGGAGACGCTGGGCTTGCTGGTGTCGATGCCGGGCGGGGCGCTTTCCTGCTCGCTCTCGGACACTGCCGGCTCCTCGGATGGTCATGGGGGGTTAGGCCCATGATCCTAAGTCTGCACCCCGCTATATGCGGACATTTCATGAACAAAGGAACGCCCGCTGGGACGCCGCCAGCCTCCTCTCCGCCGCCGGCACCCCGGGGTGGTCGTGGTGGCCGGTCTCTAACACGTGCAGCTCCTTGGACCCGGCCAGCGCGTTGTGCACGGCGAACTGTCCGGGCGGCGGCACGGCCGGGTCGAAGAGCGCGGCGGCCACGTGCACCGGGATCGTGATCCGGGCCGCCGCCGTGGCCGCGTCGAAGTACCTCAGCACCTCGGCCGTCTCCGGGTGGCGCGCGTGCCTGGCGCGCACGGCCTCGCCACTGCCGGTGCAGGGCAGGGTGAGACGCACAGGATGCGCGCCGAAGCTGGGGACGACGAGGGCGGCGGCGGTGAAGCGGTCGTCCCAGGGCAGCGCCAGCGCGCCGATGCCGCCCCCGAAACTGGCGCCGATGTAGTCGAGCCTGCCCCCGGCCTCGGGCACGAGATCCAGCAGGGCGGTCGCCGCGCACCACAGGTCGGCCGCGCAACCGCCGTGCACGTACGTGTCCCTGGACTCGATGCCGTGCAGCACGTGCCGCGCGGCGTCAGAGGGGATGCCCGGCTGCGTGCCGCGGTCGCCCAGGCCGCGCGCGCACGGCCAGATCGCCGCCGTTCCCCGGGTGAGCGGCAGCGGGCCGACGCCGTCGCGTCCGCCGTAGCCGTGGCCCACCACGCAGCCCCGCGTGACCCGGCCGTCCGCGGGCACGGTGAGCCAGCCGCCGAGGCGGACCCCGCCGAGCGAGGTGTAGCGCACGGGACGCACGACCACGCCGTCCGCCTCTCCCTCCGGAGGCCCCGCCCAGGCGTCCACGTCCACCGCCGCCGCACGGGCGCGCAGTCCCCGCCAGAACGCGGCGAAGCCGTCCGGCTCCTCGGGAGCCGGAACGGCGAGCAGGGCGTCCAGGTCGTAGCCGTGGGTCGGATCGAAGGGGTGGGCGTGGGTCACCCGGGCGCCCTGGTGGCTCAAGTGAGCGGCGTGGTTCATACGATCATGGTGAAGGAGTGGCGCCGCCGCGCGCCAGCGGCGGTCATGAACAGCCGAGCTCGCCACGCAGCAGGCGGGCCGCGCCGGCCATGGCGCGCATCTTGCCCTCCGCCGACTGCCTGGGCAGATATTTCATCCCGCAGTCCGTGGCGATGACGACGCGCTCGGGCGGCACCCGGTCGAACGCCCGGCGCACCCGGCCGGCCACCAGCTCGACCGGCTCGACGTCCGGCGTGGACAGGTCGATCACTCCAAGGATGACCGTCTTGTCCTTCAGATCGGACAACACCCCCAGGTCGAGGCCCGACTGGGCGGTCTCGATCGACACCTGCTCGACCGGGCAGCCGGCCAGCTCGGGCAGGAACGAGTACGCCTCGGGCCGCTCGTGGATGATGGCCGCGTACCCGAAGCAGATGTGCACCGCCGTCGTGCCGGTGACGCCGTCGAGGGCGGCGTTCAGCGCGGCCAGCCCGTAGGCACGCGCCTGCTCGGGCCTGGCCTGCATGTACGGCTCGTCGATCTGGACGATGTCCGCGCCCGCCGCGAACAGGTCGCGGATCTCGGCGTTGACCGCCACCGCGTAGTCCATCGCCGCCGCCTCGGCGTCGGGATAGTGGTCGTTCTGGGCCTGCTGGCTCATCGTGAACGGCCCCGGCACCGTCATCTTGATCGTGCGGCCGGTGTGGGCGCGCAGGAAACGCAGGTCGTCCACCTCGATCGGGCGGGCCCGGCGGATCGGGCCGACGATGCGCGGCACCGGGTTGGGGTGGCCGCTGCGGTCGAGCGCCGTGCCGGGGTTGTCGAGGTCGATGCCGTCGAGAGCGGTGGCGAAGTGGTTGGAGTAGCTCTCGCGCCGGATCTCGCCGTCGGTGAGGATGTCCAGCCCGGCGCGCTCCTGGGCCCTGATCGCCAGCTCGGTCGCGTCGTCCTGGGCCTGGGCGAGCAGCTCGGGCGGGACGCGCCACAACTCCTTGGCCCGCACCCGCGGCGGGAACCGCTCGGCCAGCCTGGCGCGGTCGATCAGCCAGTCGGGCTGGGCGTAGCTTCCGACCAGCGACGTCGGCAGCATGGGCAGGGGGGTCACGGGCTCTCCTTCACGTAGGTGGTGCCTTCCACTGTGCTCCTACCGGCTGTGCTCCTACCAGCGATCGAGGTGAAGCACCTCGTCCAGCGGCTGCCGCTGCGCGGGCCTGAACGTCTCGCCCGTGTAGTAGGCGGTGGGGATGAGCACGCCCTGGCGTACGTCGGCGGGGATGCCGAGCAGTTCGGCGATCTCGCTCTCGTACGCCAGGTGCAGGGAGGTCCAGGCGGTGCCGAGGCCGCGGGCGCGGGCGGCCAGCATGTAGCTCCACGCCGCGGGCAGCAGCGAACCCCACAACCCCGCCTGGTTGCCCTCGGGCAGCCCGCCGGGCGTGTGAATGCACCCGAGCACCAGCGCCGGCACGTCGCCCATGCGCTCGCTCAGGTAGTCGGCGCTCTCGGAGACCCGCCGCTGGGTGGCGGCCCGCGCCGGGTCGTCCTTGAACAACGACCCGGCCGAGCCGCCCGAGGTCCGGTACGCGCCGAACGAGCGCCGGTAGTAGCCGCCGATCGCCCCGCGCAGCTCCGGATCCGTCACCACGAGCCAGTGCCAGCCCTGCCGGTTGCTGCCGCTGGGCGCCTGGAGCGCGATCTCCAGGCACTCGCGCACCAGGTCCATCGGCACGGGACGGGTCAGGTCGAGGCGCTTGCGTACGCTGCGGGTGGTGGTGAGCAGCGCGTCCGGGCTCAGCGGTGTGATCGTCATGCGGCCATCATGTCAACCTGACCGCGTGATCCGGAGGACCTCTTCGGCCCGAATCCGCCCGTCACAGGCGGCCGAGCGTCTCCATCGCGGGCAGCGCCCGGTCGTCGTAGCCGAACAGGGCCTGGTTCTCCCAGGCGTTGCCCGACGACGGGTCGGCCGGGTCCCAGCCGTTGCCGCGCACACCGGTCCAGGTGGCCTCCCAGGTGAACAGCCCGAGACCCAGGCCGCCCGGCACCTGGCGGACGATGTCGGCCACGGCGGCCAGCATCGCCGCCTGCCCCTCCGGGGTCGCCCGGTAGCCCGGGTAGGGCTCGCCGGCGGTGATGATGTTGGCCCAGCCGTCGTCGTCGGCCGTCGTGAACGGGTAGGCGGTCTCGACCACGACGACCGGCCTGCCGTACCTGCCGGCCACGTCGTTGATGTTGGCCCTGAACGTCTCCAGCGTGCCGTGCCAGTAGGCGTAGTACGACATGCCGATCACGTCGTAACGGACGCCGTTCGCGTTCGCGTTGTCGAACCACCACCGGTAGAGGCCGTTGTCGCCGCCGTCGGCCAGGTGGAGCACGACCTTGGTCGAGCCCGACACCCGCTTGACCGCGTCGTACCCGGCGTTCAGCAGCGCCGCCGTGTTGGGCCACGTCGAGTTCGAGCCGTCGGGCCAGAGCAGGCCGCCGTTGATCTCGTTGCCGACCTGCACCATGTCCGCCGTGGTGCCCTGGCGGCGCAGCGCGTCGAGCACGTCGTACGTGTGGTCGTACACGGCCTGCCTGAGCCGGTCGAACGGCAGCGACTCCCAGGCGGCGGGCTTGAACTGCTTGCCCGGGTCGGCCCACGTGTCGGAGTAGTGGAAGTCGACCAGGAGTTTCATGCCCTGGGCCTTGACCCGCCTGGCGAGGTCGAGCACCTGGGTCTTGGTGTTGTAGCCGTCGGCCGGGTTCACCCAGACCTTGAGCCTGATGTAGTTGAGGCCGGCCCGCGACAGGATGCTCAGCGCGTCGCCCCTGCGGCCGCGGGCGTCGCGGTAGACGCCGCCGAGGGCCTCCGACTTGGCCAGGCTGGAGACGTCGGCGCCCCTGATCTGCAGCGCCGCCCTGGATGTGCCGGCATGCGCGGGCTGGACGACGGCGAGCTGGAAGAGGAGGGCGGCCAGTAACAGCAGTGCGGCGAGTAACCGTTTCATCGGGTCTCCCTAGGGGTGGGGGGTTTCCACGACGACGGTGACCGCGCCGGGCGCGACGGTGACCGCGCCGTCGTGCCGCACGCCGTCGAACACGCTGACGCCGCTCACCCCCTCGACCGTCACGGGCCCGTCGCCGTGGTTGATCAGGAAGACGTGGCCGCCCCTGCGCACCAGCTCCAGGGTGTCGGGGAGGCCGCGTGGCCGGGACACGTCCGCGTGGTCGAGCACCTGCGCGAGCAGCTCGCGCAGGCCGGTGACGGGAGCGGTGGCGAGGTACCAGGCCGTTCCGCCGCCGAGGTCGTGGCGGGTGAAGGCGGGGTGTCCCGCGTCGGGCCCGCCGGCGAAGGCGCGTACGGTGAGCGCTCCGGCCGGGCGGACCCGCTCCGACCAGACGCGGGCGGTGATGCCTTCCTGGCCGGCCAGGTCGACGGTCTCGTCCGCGCGCAGCGGGTGGAACTCCTCGATCGACAGGCCGAGCAGCTCGCGCAGCGCGCCCGGGTAGGCGCCCGGGTGGAGGGTGTCGTGCTCGTCGACGATGCCGGAGAAGTACGACACGAGCAGGTTGCCGCCCGCTTCGACGTACCGGTGCAGGTTCTTGGCGGAGGCCTCGGCGAGGAGGTACGAACTCGGCGCGACCACCACCCGATATCCCGAAATATCAGCGGAAGGGTGGACGAAGTCCACCGTGACATGCTCCCGCCACAGCGCCTCGTAGAAGGCGTCCATCCGCTCCCGGAACGTCAGATCCACCGACGGCCGCCAGTCCAGCTCCAGCGCCCAGTACGACTCCCAGTCCCAGACGATCGCCGCCTCGGCCCGCACCCGGCCGCCCCTGACGCCGGCGAGCGCGCGCAGGTCGGCGCCCAGCCGCACCACGTCTCGCCACTGCGCGGAGTCGGTCCCGGCGTGCGGGACCAGGCCGGAGTGGAACTTCTCCGCCCCGAACCGCGAGGCCCTCCACTGGAAGAACAGCACGCTGTCCGAGCCCCGGGCGACGTGCGCGAGGCTGTTGCGGCGCAGCTCCCCAGGCCGCTTGGCGAGGTTGCGCGGCTGCCAGTTGACCGCGCCCGCCGAGTGCTCCATGAGCATCCACGGCTCGCCGCCGGCCACCGAGCGGGCCAGGTCGGCGGACATCGCCAGGTCGATGTGGTTGTCGGGCAGCTCGGCCTTCAGGTAGTGGTCGTTGGCGATCACGTCGACCTCGCGGGCCCACCGCCACAGGTCGGTGGACTTGCAGTTGACGGTGCCGGCGAAGTTCGTGGTCACCGGGATGCCCGGGGTGAGCTCGCGCAGGATGTCGCGCTGGAGCGCGTAGTGCTCGCGGTGCTGGCCGTCGCTGAAGCGGGCGTAGTCGAGCCGCTGGGCCGGGTTGAGCACCGTGTGGTTGGCGCGCGGGGCGTCGACCTCGGACCAGTCGGTGTAGGTCTGCCCCCAGAACGTGGCGCCCCAGGCATCGTTCAGTGCTGATATTTCGCGGTACGTCTGGCGGAGCCAGCCGCGCCAGGCCGCCACGCTGTGCTCGCAGTAACACTCGCCGAGCGGCGCCCCGTACTCGTTGTGCACGTGCCACATCACCACGGCGGGATGGCCGCGGTAGTGCTCCCCCAGCGCGCGCACCAGGCGCGCGGTCGCCGCGCGGAAGGCCGGGGCGCTGGAGCAGGCGCTCTGCCTGCCGCCGAACCCGATCCGCGTCCCCTGCCTGGTCACCGGCAGCACGTCGGGATGGCGGGCGACGAACCAGGCGGGCGGTGCGGCGGTCGGCGTGGCCAGGTCGACCGCGACGCCGGCCTCGTGCAGCCGGTCGACGACCTCATCCAGCCAGCCGAACGTGTAGCGCCCCTCCTCGGGTTCCATCAACGCCCACGAGAACATGCCCAGGCTGACCAGGTTGACCCCGGCCTCGCGCATCAGGGCCACGTCCTCGTCGAGAGTCTCGCGCGGCCACTGCTCTGGGTTGTAGTCCCCGCCAAAGGCGATACCGGCAGGACGCTCCGGATACATCCATCCCCCTCGAAAAGTCTCTGTGAACGTGCACAGTAAGGCAGATCCCGGAAGAGGGAAACCGGCCCCCTGCAAATCCTGCAAACGCGGAAGATTAACGAGAGCGTAACAACCCCTTGACGGCGATTTCCGCCCTCCTCCACTCTGTGCACGTTCACAGACATTCTGGAGGTACCGCATGCGCGCCAACCGCCTTGGAGCAGCCCTGGCCGTCGCCCTCACGGCTGCCCTCGCGAGCTGCGGGTCCGGCGAGCCCGCCGAGAGCCCCGAGGCGGCGCCGGCCACGGCCGCTCCCCAGGGTCCCGTCAAGCTCACGTACTGGACCTGGGCCCCCAACATGGACAAGATCGTCAAGGTCTGGAACGACGCCAACCCCGACATCCAGGTGACGGTCAGCAAGCAGGCCGGCGGCGACGACGCGGCCGCGAAATACCTCACGGCCGCCAAGGCCGGCAACCCGCCCGACCTGGTGCAGGCCGAATACCAGCACCTGCCGTCGTTCATCGCCGCCGACGCCGTGGCCGACCTCAAGGCCGCGACCGCCCCCATCGAGGGCGAGTTCTCCGACGGCCTGTGGAACCTCGTCACCCTCGGCACCGACGCGGTCTACGGCATCCCGCAGGACAGCGGCCCGATGATGCTCTTCTACCGCAAGGACCTCTTCGACGAGTACGGCATCGAGGTCCCGAAGACCTGGCAGGAGTACGCCGAGGCGGCCCGCACGGTGCGCAAGAAGGACCCCAAGGCGTACCTCGGCACGTTCTCCAGCAAGGATCCGGGAGCGTTCACAGGGCTCGCCCAGCAGGCCGGCGCGCAGTGGTGGTCGATCAGCGGCGAGTCGTGGAAGGTCGACGTCGCCGACGAGCCCACCAGGAAGGTCGCCGACTACTGGGGTGGTCTGGTCAAGGAGGGCGCCATCGACGACATGCCGTACTTCACCCCCGAATGGAACAAGGCGCTCAACGACGGCAAGCTGCTGACCTGGCCGTCGGCCGTGTGGGCGCCGGGCGTGTTGTCGAGCAACGCGCCCAAGGCCAAGGGCAAGTGGGCCGTCGCGCCGCTCCCCCAGTGGAACGCCGGCGAGAGCTTCAGCGGCTTCTGGGGTGGCTCGTCCACCGCCGTGTCGGCCAAGACGCCGCACCAGGCCGCCGCCGCGAAGTTCGCCACGTGGCTCAACACCGACCAGAAGGCCATCGACCTGCTCGTCAAGGAGGCCGCGATCTACCCGGCGGCGACCAAGGCGCAGTCGGCCCTCGGTGAGGCGCCCGGCTACTTCTCCAACCAGCCCGACTTCTGGCAGCAGGCCGCCGCCGTGTCCGCGGGGGCGCGCGGCTTCACCTTCGGGCCGAACGTCGGCGTGACGTACAACGCCTTCAAGGACGGCTTCGACAAGGCGCTGCAGGACGGCACGCCGTTCTCCGCCGCCGTGCGGGCCATGCAGGACGCCACGGTCGCCGACATGCGCAAGTCCGGCTTCCAGATCGCGTCATGAAGCGGCCGGGAAGCGGGGCGTGGCCGTACCTGTTCCTGGCGCCCGCGATCGTGTTGTTCACGCTCTTCCTCGCGGTGCCCATCGCCTACACCGTCCACCTGGCGATGCGCCGGACCAAGGTGTCGGGGCTGGGGCTCGGCAAGGGCGCGCGGCGCGAGGTGTTCGTCGGGTTCGACAACTTCGCCGCCGCCCTGGCCGACGCCGAGTTGTGGCACGGCTGGCTGCGGGTGCTCGGCTACGGCGCGCTGGTGCTGGTCGTGATGCTCGGCCTGGCGCTGCTGTTCGCCCTGCTGCTGGACTCGGCGCGGGTGCGGCTGGCCCGCTTCTCCCGGATTGCGATCTTCCTGCCGTACGCGGTGCCGGGGGTGGCGGCTACCCTGCTGTGGGGCTTCCTCTACCTGCCCTCGCTCAGCCCGCTCAGGGCCGTCCTCGACGTCGACTACCTGGGCGCGACCACGGTGACGTACTCCATGGCGAACGTGGCGGTGTGGGGCGGGACCGGCTTCAACATGCTCGTCCTCTACACCGCGCTCCGGGCGATTCCCCGCGACCTGTACGAGGCCGCGCGGCTCGACGGCGCCTCCGAGGTGCAGATCGCGCTCCGGATCAAGGTCCCGATGCTGACCCCCGCGATCGTCCTGACCACGGTGTTCTCCATCATCGCGACCATCCAGGTGTTCACCGAGCCCACCGCGCTCCGGCCGCTGACCAACACGATCAGCTCCACGTGGAGCCCGCTCATGAAGGTCTACCGCGACGCCTTCGTCACCGGCGACCTGTACTCGGCCGCCGCCACCTCGATCGTCATCGCGGCGATCTCTCTCGTCCTGTCGTTCGGGTTCCTGCGCGTGGTCCGCGACCGCGCCTTCAGGGAGGGCTGATGGCCGGGGTCACCGCCGCCACCGCACACCGCCGCCGCGCGCGCGGCGCGTCCGCGCGCGGGCCGTGGGGGGTGGCGCCCACGGCGCTGCTCCTCCTCGGCGCGATCTACTGCCTGTTCCCCGTGTTCTGGGTGCTGATCGCGGCCACCAAGTCGCCCGGCGAGCTGTTCAGCACCTCGACGCTCTCCTTCGGCACCGGCTTCTTCGGCAACGTCGCGGAGTTGTTCGCCTACCGCGACGGGGTGTTCTGGCTCTGGGCGGCCAACACCCTGATCTACGCGGGCGGCGGCGCGCTGCTGTCGACCGCCGTCTCGGCCGTCTCGGGGTACGCGCTGGCGAAATACCGCTTCCCCGGCCGCAACGCGATCTTCAACCTGCTCATCGGCGGCATCCTCGTGCCCGCCGTGGTGCTGGCCATCCCGCAGTACCTGCTGTTCTCCGAGATCGGCCTGGCCGACAGCCACTGGGCCGTGCTGCTGCCGCAGATCCTGCACCCGTACGGCATCTATCTGGCCCGCGTCTACGCGGCCGCGGCGATCCCCGACTCGCTGCTGGAGGCCGGGCGGATCGACGGGGCCGGCGAGGGACACCTGATGACGCGGGTGGCGCTGCCGCTCATGGTGCCGGGCATGGTGACGATCTTCCTGTTCCAGTTCGTGGCCATATGGAACAACTTCCTGCTGCCGTTCATCATGCTCGGCGACGACCAGAAGTTCCCGCTCACGGTCGGCCTCTTCACGCTGCTGCAGGCAGGGGCGAACCAGCCGGCTCTCTACAACCTGATCCTCACGGGCGCGCTGCTGTCGATCGTGCCCTTGATCGCGCTCTTCCTCACGATGCAGCGATACTGGAAGACCGACCTGTCCTCCGGAGCCGTCAAGTGAAACGCCCTACGATCCACGATGTCGCCGCCGCCGCGGGCGTGTCCCGCGGCACGGTGTCCCGCCTGCTCAACGGCGACAGATACGTGAGCCCGGCGGCACGCGTGGCCATCGAGAGGGCGATCTCCGAGACGGGTTACGTCGTCAACCGGGCCGCCCGCAGCCTGGTCACCCAGCGCACCGGATCCGTCGTGATGGTGCTCTCGGAGCCGTACGAGAAGTTGTTCGAGGACCCCAACTACAGCACGCTCATCCGGGTCGCGATCAAGATGCTGGCCGAGCGCGACCTGTCGCTGGTCATGATGCTGGCCGGCGACGCGGCCGAGCGCGAGCGGGTGGTGCGCTTCGTGCGCGGCGGCCACGCCGACGGCGTGCTGCTGGTCTCGACGCACGCGGGCGACCCCCTCGTCGAGGCGCTCGGCTCCGGGCCGCCCGCCGTCTCCTGCGGCGCCGTCATCGGCCACGAGAACGTCATCCCGTACGCCGCCGCCGACGAGCGGCTCGGCGCCCGGCAGATGACCGAATACTTCGTCGCCCAGGGCCGCAGGCGCATCGCCATGATCACCGGGCCGATGGACACTCCGGGCGGCATCCAGCGGCTGGAGGGGTTCGCCGAGGTGCTGGGCCGCAAGGCCACCTCGAAGCTGATCGCCCACGGCGACTGGACCCAGGCCAGCGGCGAGCGGGCGATGGCCGAGCTGCTGGAGCGCACCCCCGACATCGACGCCGTGTTCGTCGCCTCCGACCTGATGGCGGCGGGCGCGCTGGCGGCGTTGCGGGCGGCCGGGCGCGGCGTGCCGGACGACGTGGCGGTGGGCGGGTTCGACGACTCCTCGGTGGCCGTCTCCACGCATCCGCCGCTGACCACGATCCGCCAGCCGCTGACCGAAATGGCGCAGGAGACCATCCGCCTGCTGCTGGCGCTCATCGACGGGGCCGGGCAGCTCGAGCCGGTGATCCTGCCCACCGAACTCGTCATCCGCGAGTCCGCCTGACTCCTCCTGACACCATTGCTGACAAACCTTTACCCGAATCCGCGAAAAACCGTAAATTCCGCCAATCCGGCAGTATGATCGCGCCAGTCGTCTTCGCGACGTTTCCGAAGGAGCCGACGATTGGCCGAAAGCGAGCCGGAGCGCCCGCCGCGAGAGGTGGACACCACGAGACCCAGCGTCTCCCGCGTCTACGACGTCATGCTCGGCGGCAAGGACAACTACGCGTCCGACCGCGAGCTCGCCCGGCTGGCCCTCGAGGTCGCCCCCGACGCGCCCGAGGCGGCGCGGGCCAACAGGGAGTTCATCAAGCGCGTCGTCCGCTACCTGGCCGCCGAGACCGGCATCCGCCAGTTCCTGGACCTCGGCTCCGGCCTGCCCGCCCCGGGCAACGTGCACGAGATCGCCCAGGCCCGCGCCCCCGGCACGCGCGTGGTGTACGTCGACCACGACCCGATCGTCCTCGTGCACGGCCGCGCGCTGCTCGCCGTGGACGACACCACCACGGTCGTCGAGGCCGACCTCCGCGACCCCGAGGAGATCCTCGGCCACCCCGAGGTCGGCAAGCTCATCGACTTCGGCGAGCCGGTGGGGCTGCTGATGTTCGCGATCCTCCACCATCTGCCGGACGCGGCGGACCCGGCCGGAATCGTCTCGACGTTCGTCTCCCGCCTGGCGCCCGGCAGCCACCTGGCCGTCTCCCACTTCTGCAACCCCGGCCAGGCGCACCCCGAGGTGTCCAGGCAGGCGTACACCGCGGAGAAGCTCTTCAACGAGCACCTGGGCACCGGCCGGTGGCGCACCCGGGAGGAGATCCTCGCCTTCTTCGACGGGCTGGACCTCCTGGCGCCCGGCCTCGTGCCCGTGCCGGAATGGCGGCCGGACCCCGGCGACCAGGCGGAGCCCGGCATCACGTACCACACCTTCGTCGGAGCGGTGGCCCGCAAACCCTGACGGCTCACCCGATCACGGGAAGGCGCAGGCCGGCGGCCAGCGCGTCCTGGAGCACCGGCACGTCAGGGGCGAACAGGGGCTCGGGCAGGGCGCCGGGCGCGCACCAGCGCAGCTCGGCGGCTTCCCCGTCGCCGCTTCCCGTCCGGGCCAGGGCCGTGCCCAGGAAGACGGCTCCGACGAAGTGCCGCAGCGAACCGCCGGGATAGCGGTGGACCTGCGTCGCCGGATCGCTGTAGATGCCGAGCAGGCCGTCGATACGGGCCTCCCACCCGGTCTCCTCCCTGCACTCGCGGAGCGCGGCCTCGCTCCACGACTCCCCCGGCTCCAGGCCGCCGCCAGGGATGCCCCACGTGGCGTCCTCCGCGCGCCGCATGAGCAGGATGCGTCCACCGGCATCGCGCAGCACGACGCCGGCGGTGACTCTGACGGTGAGTCCGGTCATGTCACCGAGCTCAGTGGTCTCCATGCGGGAGGATCCTTCGCGTTGACGTGCGTGAGGCGTACCCGGGCACCCGAGCCCAGGACGAGATCGACTTTACCGGCGCGAGCGCTGCCCACCCCCACGCTCAAAGGCCGCTCATCCCGCAGAAAAGGACACCCGGCGGCAGCCGCCCGGCCCTCTGCTCAGAGCGCGCCCGCGTAGACCCAGCGGCCGTCCAGGCGGACGAACCTGCTGTGCTCCTCCTGCTCCCCCGCCCGCCCGCGCTCGACGTAGTGGGCGCGGAACCGTACGGTGCCCTCGGTGTGCACGACGCTGCCGCCGGTGCTCTCCAGCACTTCCAGCCGCACCCAGCGCATCTTCCTGTCGAGCCCGAGGTGGGCCGGGCGGGTGGAGGGATGCCAGGTGCGCAGCAGGTATGCCTCGCCGCCCGTCGCGAACGCGCTGAACCTCGACCGCATGAGCTGCTCGGCGGTGGCGGCGACCGCCTCGCCCCGGTGAAACCTGCCGCAGCAGTCCTGGTAGGGGGTGGGCAGGCCGCAGGGGCAGGAACGAGAAGCCATGCGCTCCATTGTGCCGCCCGAGTGCCCTCGCCGAGCCGCACCGCCGCCTCCTCGCCCCCGTCGCGCCGCTAACCCGCCCGAGTGACCTTCCCGAGTTGTGCGGTGAGGCCGGACAGCGTCGGGCCCAGCGGGGCGTCCACGGTGAGGGTGGCGTCGGCGTCGCCGCCGGTCGGGCCCTGGTTGACGATGGCGATCGGGATGCCGAGCTCGGCGGCCCTGGTGACGAACCGCAGCCCCGACCTGACCTTGAGCGAGGAGCCGAGCACGAGCAGCGCCCGCGCCCCCGCCACCATGGCGAAGCATTCGTCGACGCGGGGCCGGGGCACGTTCTCGCCGAAGAACACGACGTCGGGCTTGAGCAGCCCGCCGCACCCCGTGCAGTCGACCACCTGGAACCCGGCCACCTGCGCGTCGGTGAGCACGGCGTCGCCGTCGGGGTTGATCGTGCCGGAGGCTGCCCACCCGGCGTTGGCCTCGCGCAGCCGGCGTTCGAGCTCGGCGCGGGGGGTGCGCTCCCGGCACGACAGGCAGACGACCCGGTCGAGCCCGCCGTGCAGCTCGATCACCCGCCGCGCGCCCGCCGCCTGGTGCAGGCCGTCGACGTTCTGGGTGACGATGCCGGCCAGCAGGCCGCGCCGCTCCAGGTCGGCCACGGCCCGGTGCCCGGCGTTGGGCCGCGCGTCGCCGATCTGCCGCCAGCCGACGTGGCTGCGCGCCCAGTAGCGCCGCCGCGCCTGCGCGCTGCCGACGAACGTCTGGTACGTCATCGGCTCGGCGCGGCGGGAGCGGCCCGTCGGCCCCCGGTAGTCGGGGATGCCCGACTCCGTGGACAGGCCGGCGCCGCTGAGCACCGCCACCCCGCCCCGGGCGACCAGCCCGGCCAGCTCCGCGAGCTTCGCGGTCGTCGTCGTCACACCATCCATGGTGCCCGACCCCGCACCGTGCCTCACCTTCCGGTGCGGCCGGCCGCACCGCTCGGCGGACCCGCCTGCCCTGGCTTCCAGCGGGCACGCTGTTCCGCCTGATGGGTTCGGCCCACCCGCGCTCGTGCCCCAACCGGCGACGATTTCAGACGGTAACGTTAGATGCACGGTATGCTACCGATCGCCATCGACGACATCGGGAGACGACAGTGCCTGGCCGTTCCGTGTTCCCTCCCCGTCCCGGACCACGCCGCAGGCACCGGACGAGGGACGGTCGTGGCGCGTGAACGGCGGCGGCCCGGCCGGCCCAGGCTCCCGACGCCGGCGTTCGTGGCGGGCGTGCTGCTCGTCACGGCCGTGGTCGTCGCTCTGGACGTCGTCACCGGCACGGCGGTCCGGCTGTTCCCGCTGCTGATCTTCCTGCCGGCGATCGCTTCGGGTCTCGGTACGGTGCGGCAGACGGCCGCCGCCTCGGCGTGGGTGGTGCTGGTGGTGGCGGGCAGCACCTACTTCCTGGGCGCGGAGCTGGACGACAAGCTGATGGCGGCCGGGTTCACGGCGGTGTTCGGGGTGCTGAGCGTGGCCGGGTGCCGCTACCGGGTGCGGCGCGAGGAGGAGGTCGACCGGCTGCGTTCGTCGGCCTCCGCCCTGCAGCGCCTGATCGTGCGCCCGCTGCCGCTGCGCACCGCCGACGTGGAGGTCGACGGCCTCTACCAGCCGGCGACGGAGGACACGCTGGTCGGCGGCGACATGTACGAAGTGGCCGCGACCCGTCACGGCATGCGGGTGCTGATCGCCGACGTGCAGGGCAAGGGCCTGCCGGCGATCGGGACGGCGCTGGTCGTGCTCGGCTCGTTCAGGGAGGCCGCCTACCGCGAGGCCACGCTCGCCGGCGTGGTGGACGCGCTGGAGAAGTCGGTGGTCAGGCAGAACACGTTCGCCGCCCAGACGGGGGAACGCGAGCGGTTCGTCACGGCGCTGGTGCTCGACATCGGCCGCGACGCGGAGGTCGAGGCGATCAACTGCGGGCATCTGGCCCCGTACGTCATCCGCGACGGCGACGCCGGCCAGGTGCCTCTCGGCGAGCCGGCCGTGCCTCTCGGCCTGGCCGCGCTGACGGCCGAGCCGCGTACGGTGGCGCGCTTCGCGTTCCCGCCGGGCGCGACCCTGCTGCTGTGCACGGACGGCGTCACCGAGGCGCGCGACCCCGGCGGCACGTTCTACCCGCTCGGGCGGCGCCTGCGCGCGTGGGCCGCCGACCCGCCCGCCAGGCTCGCCCAGGCGGTGGGCGCGGACCTGCGGGAGTTCACCGGCGGCGCGCCGCGCGACGACGTCGCCCTGCTCACCCTGCGCAGAAGGGCACGGAGAACGGCGTCCGCCGGCTGACCGGGAGCGCCCGCCTCCTACGGCGGGCGCGAACGGCCGGCCGCCGTTGTAAGCTGTCCCCGCTATCGCCTTACAGCATAAACAGTCGGCCGACGACGGAAGGGTTCCGTGCTCTCCAGCCAGCAGGCAAGCGCCGTCCAGCCTCACGATCACACCGCCGCCGACAGCCACGACCACATCCAGGTCCGTGGCGCCAGGGAGAACAACCTCAAGGGCGTCTCCCTCGACATCCCCAAGCGGCGTCTCACCGTCTTCACCGGAGTGTCGGGCTCCGGCAAGTCCTCGCTCGTCTTCGACACGATCGCCGCCGAGTCCCGGCGGATGATCGACGAGACGTACACCGCGTTCATCCAGGCCTTCATGCCGAGCCTGGCCCGCCCCGACGTCGACGCGCTGCACAACCTGAGCGCGGCGATCATCGTCGACCAGGAGCGCATGGGCGCCAACGCCCGCTCGACCGTGGGCACGGCCACCGACGCGCACACCATGCTGCGCATCCTCTTCAGCCGGCTCGGCGAGCCGCACGCCGGCTCGGCCGGCGCCTTCAGCTTCAACACGGCCGAGGGCATGTGCCCCGAGTGCGAAGGGCTGGGCAAGGCCTCCGACATCGACGTGGACGAGCTGGTCGACAGGGAGCTGTCGCTCAACGACGGCGCCATCAAGGTCCCCGGCTACGCCGTCGACAGCTGGCAGTGGCAGGTCGTGGCCGGATCCGGCCTGTTCGACCCCGCCGTCAAGCTGGGAGACTTCACCCCCGAGCAGTGGGAGGACCTCCTCCACAAGCCGCCCGCCAAGCTCAAGTACGGCTCCAGCAGCTTCACCTACGAAGGTCTCGTACCCCGGGTCAGGCGCGCCTACCTCGCCAAGGACCGCGAGTCGATGCAGCCGTCGGCGCGGGCGTTCGCCGACCGGGCGGTCAAGCTGACCCGCTGCCCGTCCTGCGCGGGCTCCCGGCTCAACGAGGCCGCGCTCGCCTGCCGGATCGACGGCAGGAACATCGCCGAGTGCTCGGCCATGCAGGTCAACGACCTGGCCGCCTTCGTCCGCGGCATCGGCAGCCAGGCCGTCGGCCCGGTGCTGGACGGCCTGCTCTCCACCCTCGACTCGCTGGTGGAGATCGGTCTCGGCTATCTCAGCCTCGACCGCGAGTCGTCCACGCTGTCCGGCGGCGAGGCGCAGCGGGTCAAGATGGTGCGCCACCTCAACTCAAGCCTCACCGACGTCACCTACGTCTTCGACGAGCCGACGGCCGGCCTGCACCCGCACGACATCCAGCGGATGAACAACCTGCTGCTGCAGCTGCGCGACAAGGGCAACACGGTGCTCGTCGTCGAGCACAAGCCGGAGACCATCGCCATCGCCGACCACGTCGTCGACCTCGGCCCCGGCGCCGGCGCGGCCGGCGGGCAGCTCTGCTACGACGGCGACCTCGACGGGCTGCGCGCCTCCGGCACGCTGACCGGCCGCTACCTCGACCACCGGGTACGCCTGCGCGAGGAGCACCGCAGCCCGTCCGGGCAGCTGCCGATCAGGAACGCCACCCTGCACAACCTGCGCGACGTGAGCGTCGACATCCCGCTGGGCGTGCTGACCGTGGTCACCGGCGTGGCCGGGTCGGGCAAGAGCTCGCTGATCCACGGCTACGTCGCGGGCCACGACGGCGTCGTGGTGGCCGACCAGTCGCCGATCCGCGGCTCGCGCAGGAGCAACCCGGCCACCTACACCGGGGTGCTCGACCCGATCCGCGCGGCCTTCGCCAAGGCCAACGGCGTCAAGCCGGGCCTGTTCAGCGCCAACTCGGCGGGCGCCTGCCCGAAGTGCAAGGGCATCGGGCTCATCTACACCGACCTCGCGATGATGGCCGAGGTGGCGTCGGTGTGCGAGGAGTGCGAGGGCAAGCGGTTCACGCCGGAGGTGCTGACGTACACGCTGCGGGGCAAGAACATCAGTGAGGTGCTCGCCATGCCGGTGGCCGAGGCCCGCGACTTCTTCACCACCGGCCAGGCCCGCACGATCCTCGACCGGCTGGCCTCGGTCGGCCTCGGCTACATCGGGCTCGGGCAGCCGCTGACCACGCTGTCGGGCGGCGAGCGGCAGCGGCTCAAGCTGGCCATCAACATGGCGAAGAACGGCACCACGTACGTGCTGGACGAGCCCACCACGGGGCTGCACCTGGCGGACGTCGACCAGCTCCTCGCCCTGCTCGACCGCCTGGTGGACGACGGCAACACGGTCGTCGTGATCGAGCACCACCAGGCCGTCATGGCCCACGCCGACTGGATCGTCGACCTGGGCCCGGGAGCCGGTCACGACGGCGGCCAGGTCGTGTTCTCCGGCACCCCTGACGAGCTGGTCGCCACCGGATCCTCGCTCACCGCGCTGCACCTGCGCGACTACGTGAGCCGTCCATAGCGCCCGTAGGGGGAAGTATGCGGCCTGACCGGCCGGGCGAAGCCCGCACGGCGGACCTGCGTGCCCGGCTCCGGCACGTCTACTGGATCGGCGGCGGCAGCGGCGCGGGCAAGTCGACCGTAGCCCGCCGCCTCGCGGACCGGCACGGCCTGCGCCTGTACGCCACCGACGATGTGATGCCGGATCACGCCGCCAGGAGCACGCCCGGCGAGTGCCCGCACCTGCACGCATTCATGGGCATGGACATGGACGAGCGGTGGGTGAACCGGTCCCCCGAGACCATGCTGGAGACGTTCCACTGGTTCCGGGGTGAGGGCTTCGACCTGATCGTCGAGGACCTCTTGCGGCTTCCCGCCGGGCCTCCCGTGGTCGCCGAGGGCTTCCGGCTGCTGCCGCACCTGGTGAAGCCCTTGCTGGCCACGGCGGACCGGGCCGTCTGGCTGATTCCGTCGCCCGGGTTCCGCCGGGACGCCTTCCGCAGCCGGGGTTCGCTCTGGCAGATCGCCGGGAGGACGGGCGATCCTGACAGGGCGCTGCGCAACCTGCTCGAACGCGACCTGATGTTCACCGAACGCCTCGCCGGGGAGGCGCGCGGGCTCGGGCTGCCCGTCATCGAGGTCGGCGGCACGATGACCGAGGAGGACCTGACCGATCGGGTGACGGCGGCGTTCGGGCTCTGAACGGCGGGCGGCCACTCCGATCGCAACGGCGGCCGGGAGGGGTGTCAGACGGCCAGGCGGGCCAGGACCTCGGCGAACTCCGGCGGCGGCGCCACGACGAGGCGGGCGTGGCCGCTCTGCAGCACGATGTCGGCCTTGATGAGCGTCAGCACTCCCCGGTGCCACCAGTAGACCTGCGCGCTGAGCCCGTCGGTGCGGGCCGCGTGCACCCGCAGCCGCTCGATGGCCCGCACCACCCCGATCCCGTCGACCGGATGGACGAGCAGGGTGTACGGGTCGGGCAGCACCACGAGCGCCCCGTCGGCGGGCACGGGCAGGTAGGAGCCCAGCCACCGCAGATGCGTGGCCGCGGCGGGGGTGGCCGCGGTCAGGCGGCTCACCGGCGTGCCCGAGAGCTCGATCCTCTCGACCAGCAGCCGCTCTTCGCGCCGCACGTTGGCAACGGCCAGGTCGAGGGCCCGCGCCGGCGGGACGGGCCAGCAGCCCGCCTCCTCGGGGCGCACGGCCCGCGTGCCGATGGTGAGCAGCTCCACGAGGTCGGCGTTGAGGTGGCGGCCCACCACGCGGGTCAGGTCGCTCACCTCGTCGACGGACTCCACCCGGGTGCGCATCAGCGGCTTGGCCTGCTCCAGGTCGCAGACGTCGAGCCGGTCACCGGCGGTGGCGACGGCGTGCGCGAGGTGCTCGGAGACCAGCATCGGCCAGTCTTCCCTCGCTCTGCGCGCGGCCTCGCGCCGCAGCCCGGTGAGCCGGACGACCAGCGGCTCGCCCGCCTCCGTGGCGCTCGTCAACCTCACGGAGCCTCCGTCGCGGGCGAACGCGAAGGTGTATCCGAGGGACTCCGCGACGAGCGCGAGCAGGGAATCGAGGTCGATGTCCTCGACCGGCCGGCGTGAGGGTTCGCGGTCGCGCCCGAACAAATTCACGCGCCGTGTCCCTTCTGTCGGTTTCGTCCCTCCTACCTTGCCTGCTCCTCATCGCCGATCCGACCAGCCAGGGAGCACGATTCGGTATCGATAACACCAAGCGCTCCCAGCCACACGGTCATCTGTGGCGACCCGTGACCCACCGGCAACCCCGCCACCACGGGCACCCCCAGCGGCGCCAGGCGGTCGCGCAGCACCGGATAGGGATCGCCGCAGTCGACCCACGAGCCGAGCGCGATGCCCCGCACGCCCTCGAACACCCCCGCCTGCAGCAGTTGCGTCAGCATGCGGTCGATCCGGTAGGGCTCCTCGGTCACGTCTTCCAGAAAGGCGATCTTGCCCTGGAACGACGGCTGCCACCGGGTGCCGCACATGGAGGCCAGCAGCGACAGGTTACCGCCGGACAGCACACCCTCGGCCCGCCCCGGCACCAGCACCCGGTCACCGTGCACCCGGTAGTCGTGTGCGGGGCCGTCCGCGCCGAACAGCACCGCCTGCAGGCTCTCCCAGCTCTGCGGCTCCGGCCGCTTCTCGTCGGCAATGATCAGGGAGGCGGGCATCGGCCCGTGCAGGGTCGGCACGCCCAGCTCGACGGCGAACGCGTTGTGCAGCGCCGTGATGTCGCTGGACCCGACGAGGACCTTGCGGCCCGCCGCCCGCATGGCGTTCCAGTCGAGCCGGTCGAGCAGCCGCGCGGCGCCGTAGCCGCCCCTGCAGCAGAACACCGCGGAGACGGCCGGGTCGCACCAGGCCGCCTGCAGGTCGGCGGCCCTGGCCGCGTCGCTGCCCGCGAGGTAGCCGAGCTCCTGGCGGTCGAGCGCGTGCGCGCCGATCACCACCTTCAGCCCGAGGCTCTCCAGACGCTCGACGCCGCGCCTGAGCATCACGGCGTCGGGCGGGCCCGACGGCGAGACGATCGCGACGGTGTCACCTGGCTGCATCGACCAACTCCTTACAGGCCTGCTCCGGTGAACACCGATGCGGCACTGGCTTTTCCACGTGCCAAACGGTGCCACACTTACCTGTCGTATGCGACTTCCGCCCCACATCCTCGTGGTCAACGGCATCAAGGTCCGCCGGCCGGTCTTCCTGCTCGGAGCCCCGCATTCCGGTACGGATCTGCTCGCCCGCGCCCTGAAACGATCCCCTGGCTTCCACGTGACGATGGGCCGCGCGAGCGTGGCGCACGTGGTGTACGCCTTCGCCCGCAAACCGTCGCTCGCCGCCACGTCCGGCGCCGTGCGCGTCATGCGTGACGCCCTCTCCGAGTCGTGGCAGGTGCTGCCCCGGTCGTGCGGCGAGTGCGCCGAGCCGTGCAGGGAGGCGGGCGGTGTCATCGGCACCGGCCCCTGCGTGAGCACCGGCGACGTCACCCGGTTCGGCGACGGCAGCCCCGACCTGCTCTACAGCGTTCCCGTGCTGCTCCAGGCGTTCCCCGACGCCCGGTTCGTGCAGCTCATCCGCGACGGCAGGGACGCCGTGGCCGGCATGCTGGCCGATCCGGCGTGCCTGGCCTGGTTCAAGCCGGCGATGCTGACGGGCCAGACCGAGTTCCCCAACGCGTTCTTCGGCGTCAGCAAGGACGAGCACCTCGACCGGTGGCGTGACATGCCGGACGCGGGCAAGAGCGCGCTGCGCTGGCGCAGCGCCGTGCGGGTCAGCGCCGAGCTGCGCAGGACACTGCCCGAGGAGCAGCTGCTGACGCTGCGCTACGAGGACCTCGTGCTCAGGCCGCAGCAGACGGTGGCCACGCTCACGGAGTTCTTGGAGACGCGGGTGTCCAAGGTCGTCCTGTACGACCCCGGAGTCCCCAAGCCGGGCGCCTACACGTCCCGGCTCGGGCGCGACGACGTCAAGCTGGTGGAGAAGGTCGCCCGCGAGGAGCTCAAGCGGCTGGGCTACCTGAAGAAGAGGTGAACTGGGTGCGGTAGAGCTCGGCGTAGAGCCCGTCGCGCGCCAGCAGCTCGTCGTGCCGGCCGCGCTCGGCGATGCGGCCGTCGTGGACGACGAGGATGTCGTCGGCCTCCCTGATCGTCGACAACCGGTGCGCGATGACCAGCGACGTGCGGCCCGCCAGCGCGGTCTTCAGCGCCACCTGCACCGCCGCCTCCGACTCGGAGTCGAGGTGGGCGGTGGCCTCGTCGAGCACCACCACCCGCGGCGCCTTGAGCAGCAGCCTGGCCAGCGCGAGGCGCTGCTTCTCGCCGCCGGACAGCCGGTAGCCGCGATCGCCGACGACCGTCTCCAGCCCGTCGGGCAGGCCCTCCACAAGGTCACCTATCTGCGCGGCTCTGAGAGCGTCCCAGATCTCCTCGTCGCTCGCCCCTGGCCTGGCATAGCGGAGGTTGGCCGCGATCGTGTCATGGAAGAGATGAGCGTCCTGCATGACCACCCCCACGGTGTCGCGCAGGGAGTCGAGCGTGGCTTCGCGCACGTCGAGCCCGTTGATCCTGACCGCGCCCTCGTTGACGTCGTAGAGGCGGGAGACCAGCGAGGTCATCGTCGTCTTGCCGGCGCCCGAGTGGCCGACGAGGGCGATCAGCTGCCCCGGCTCGGCCCGGAACGAGACGCCCTTCAGCACCGGATGGGACGGGCCGGTGTCCTGCCGGGCCACCGACTCCAGCGAGGCCAGCGAGACCTCCTCGGCGGCTGGGTAGCGGAAGCGCACGTCGTCGAACTCGATCGTCACCGGCCCCTCGGGCACCGGAACGGCGCCGGGGCGCTGCGCCACCATGGGCTCGAGGTCGAGGATCTCGAAGACCCGGTCGAAGCTCACGAGGGCCGTCATCACGTCCACGTGCACGTTGGACAGCGACGTGAGCGGGCCGTACAGGCGCATCAGCAGGGCTGCCAGGGCCACCAGCGTGCCCAGCTCGAAGACGTCGGAGACGGACAGCACGCCGCCGATGCCGTACACGAGGGCGGTGGCCAGCGCGGCCACGAGCCCGAGTGCGACCCTGAACACGGTGCCGTACATGCCGACGGTCACGCCCACGTCGCGGACCCTGGCGGCCCGGCTGCCGAAAATCTCGGCGTCGTCCTCCGGCCGGCCGTAGAGCTTGGCGACCGTCGCGCCCGCCACGTTGAACCGCTCGGTGGTGACCGAGCTCATCTCGGCGTCGAGTTGCATCTGCTCCCGGGTCAGCGCGGACATGCGGCGGCCCACGAACTTGGCGGGGACGATGAAGATCGGCAGCAGCACCAGCGCGACCAGGGTGACCTGCCACGACAGGGCCAGCATCGCGCCCAGCACCAGGACCAGGCTGACCACGTTGGAGACCACGGACGACAGCGTGCTCGTCAGCGCCCGCTGGGCGCCGATCACGTCGGTGTTGAGCCTGCTGACCAGCGCGCCGGTCTGGGCCCGCATGAAGAACGCCACCGGCATGCGCTGCACGTGGTCGAACACCTCGGTGCGAAGGTCGAAGATCAGGCCCTCGCCGATGCGCGCCGAGAACCACCGCTGCACCAGCGTCAGACCGGCGTCGACCACCGCCAGCACGGCGATCGCCACGGCCAGCCCGACCACGACGCCGGTCCGCTTGGGCAGGATGCCGTCGTCGATGATCGCCTTCATCAGCAGCGGGTTGGCGACCACGATCACCGCGCCCAGCACGACGAGCACGAGGAACGCCACGATCTGCCTGGTGTAAGGCCTGGCGTAGCGCGCGATGCGGCGCACGATGCCGGGCCGCAGCCGCTGCCTGGTCACCGAGTCGTCGCGCCGCAGGGACGCCATCACACCGGGGCCGAAGCCCCCGCCCATCATCGCCATTCGGGGTCCTCCTCCCGGCACAGCGCCACCATGGCGTACGAGGATTCCCGAGTCAGCTCACCGCGTAATCCCGGGGGCTTCCAGTATCCGCCCGGCACCCCTGCCCTGGTGCCCCCGCCTCAGCCGAAGAGGGCCTTGAGCCGGGCGGCCTGCTCGGCCCCCTCGGCTGCGCACTGCTCCTCCAGGGAACGGCCCTGCGCCCCCTGGAGGAGTCGCTTGGTCGCGGCGGCCGCGTCCCGGTTGACGGCGAGCAACTCCGCGATCTTGTCGTGTACGGCCTGGTCGAGGTCGCTCCCTGCGACCACGTTCTCCGCCAGGCCGATCCGCACGGCCTCGTCCGCGTGCACCATCCTGGCCGTCAGGCACAGGTCTTTCGCCCTGGCCAGGCCCACCAGCTCGACCAGGGGCTTGGTGCCGGTCAGGTCGGGCACGAGGCCCAGCGCGGCCTCCTTCATGCAGAACGCGACGTCGTCGGCGACGATCCGCAGATCGCAGGCGAGCGCCAGTTGAAATCCAGCGCCGATCGCGTGCCCCCGCACGGCGGCGATGGAAACGATCTCCGGGCGGCGCAGCCACAGATATCCCGCCTGAGCCTGCTGCAGGCGCTGCTCGAAGGTGGCGGCGTCAGCAGCGGCCGCCGAGCTGAACGAGCCCTGTCCGGGCACCCCCTCTGGTGTGAACATTCGCAGGTCGATTCCTGCCGAGAAGGACGGTCCCTCACCTTTCACGACGACGACGCGCACCTGCTCGGGCAGGTTCTCGCCGATGCGAGCCAGTGCCGACCATGTCGCGAACGTCATGGCGTTGCGCTTTTCCGGCCGGTCCAGCGTGATCGTCGCTATCTCACCGTCCACCTCGAATCGGAGCCCGCCGTCCGCCGGATTCCCGGCCGAGGCGTCCTCCGCATACCCCCCGCGCTGTTGCGCCCGCGCTTCCGCCATCGCCCGCTCCTCGTGTCCCGGCCGCGCACAGGGTGCGCCGCGGAGTGCTGACCGTCGCGCCCGAGCCTACAGAATGTCGTTCTGGCCCGGGCGCGACGTCGGCTGTCAAGGGACGAGCGGCTGCGGTCGCACGTTCCGAGGCGGCCGTCAGCGCTTGGACTTGCCCCGGGTCGCCCCGCCGCGCCCGCGCAGAGTCACTCCGGACTCGCTAAGGATGCGGTGGATGAACCCGTAGGACCGGCCGGTAGAAGCGGCCAGGGCGCGGATGCTCTCGCCCTGCGCGTAGCGCTTCTTGAGATCGCCGGCCAGTTTTTCCCGGTCGGCCCCGGTGACCCGGGTGCCCTTCTTCAGTGTCTCGGCCACGAGTACCTCCTGTAGTGCCGGACTTCCGCAGCGTTACTCCGCCATGATCAGTCATTTCAGCGGGATCGGCTACCTACTCCACGGGAAAAGATCCGTACCCACTCAAATTAAGATCAGGCAAGTGCCACAAGATCGGAAAATTCGTCGCTCCATGCGTCTTCAGTTCCGTCAGGTAGCAAGATCACCCTATCCGGTGACAGGGCGTCAACGGCACCCTCGTCATGTGTGACTAGGACGATTGCCCCTGAATAGGACCGTAGAGCATTGAGGACCTGCTCGCGGCTGACGGGGTCGAGGTTGTTCGTCGGCTCGTCGAGAAGGAGCACATTGGCGCTCGAAAGCACCAGGATGGCCAGGGCGAGCCGGGTCTTCTCCCCGCCGGAGAGCACGCCGGCCGGCTTGTCGGCGTCCTCCCCCGTGAACAGGAATGAGCCGAGCACCTTGCGCAGCTCGGTGTCGGTGAACTGGCCACCGGCCGAGCGCATGTTCTCCAGGAGCGTGCGGTCGTTGTCGAGCGTCTCGTGCTCCTGGGCGTAATAACCGATCTTGAGGCCGTGACCGGGCCTGATCTCGCCGGTGTCGGGCTTTTCTATGCCGCCGAGCAGGCGGAGCAGCGTGGTCTTGCCGGCGCCGTTGAGGCCCAGGATGACGACCCTGTGGCCGCGGTCGATGGCCACGTTGACGTCGGTGAAGACCTCGAGCGAGCCGTACGACTTCGACAGCCCTTCCGCGGTGAGCGGGGTGCGCCCGCACGGCTGGGGCTCGGGAAAGCGCAGCCTGGCCACCTTGTCGCTCTGGCGCTCCTCCTCCGTGCCCGCCAGCAGCCGGTGGGCGCGCCGCATCATGTCCTGGGCGGCCTTGGCCTTGGTGGCCTTGGCGCGCATCTTGTCGGCCTGCGCCAGCAGTGCGCCCGCCTGCTTCTCCGCGTTGGCCCGCTCCCGCTTCCTGCGCTTCTCGTCGGTCTCGCGCTGGGCGAGGTAGGCCTTCCAGCCCACGTTGTAGTGGTCGATCACCGAGCGGTTGGCGTCGAGGTGCAGGACCTTGTTGACCGTTGCTTCAAGAAGGCCGACGTCGTGGCTGATGATCACCAAGCCGCCTTGATGGGATCGCAAAAAATCACGAAGCCACCCGATTGAGTCAGCATCTAGGTGGTTTGTCGGCTCGTCGAGAAGGAGAGTTTCCGCTCCGCTGAAAAGAATTCTCGCCAATTCAACGCGCCTGCGCTGACCCCCGGAAAGCGTTTGCAGCGGCTGCGTGAGCACTCTGTCGGGCAGGCCGAGACTGGAGGCGATGGAGGCGGCCTCCGACTCGGCCGCGTAGCCGCCGAGCACGTGCATCTGGTCTTCGAGGCGGCCGTACTGCTTCACCGCCCGCTCGCGCGTGCGGTCGTCGGCGGAGGACATGCCGAGCTCGGCCTCACGCAGCTTGCGGAGCACCTCGTCGAGCCCGCGCGCCGACAGGATGCGGTCGCGGGCCAGCACCTGCAGGTCGCCGGTGCGCGGGTCCTGAGGGAGGTAGCCCACGCTGCCGGACCTGGTGACGGCGCCGGAGGCGGGCAACCCCTCGCCCGCCAGCACCTTGGTCAGGGTCGTCTTGCCCGCGCCGTTGCGGCCGACGAGCCCGATCTTGTCGCCGGGATTGACCCGGAACGTGGCTTTCTCGATGAGCAGGCGCGCGCCCGCGCGCAGCTCGATATCACTGGCGATGATCATGATGGCGGAACACTCCCGAGCTAGGAAACGAGGGTTGGGGCGTGCGACGCCGATCAATCGGGAGTATGCATACGGATCAGTGTAGGGCCCCCGGTGGGGCCCCACCCCTGGTTAATCCTCCTCCAGGTGCTCCGCGATCAGGGCCAGGTTGCCGATCGCGGCCAGGCCGTACTGCGCCGCGCTGTTGGTGGACACGAACGGCGCCTCGCGCACCGGCGACGGCACCTCGGGGCCGTCGACCAGCGTCAGCTCCCACTTCTCCTGGTGCTGCAGCGGGTTGCGGTTGAGCTGGTCGCCCTCGCCGAGGCGGAACTTGCGCCACGCCCACGCGGCCAGCCCGGCGTCGCCGGTGCGCGCCGCCGCGTACGCTGTGAGCCTGCTGTGCGCCTGGATCAGCGAGATCCCGCTCAGCCGCCGGCCCACCTCCGCCTCCTGCTGCTCGGGGGTGGCGAGATAGAGGCGGCAGTACTCCAGCCACGCCTCCTCGAAGCCCGGCACGCCGAGGTCGAGCGCGATGAGCTCCGCGCACATCTCCGGCAACCCGAACAACGACGACAGGTGCGAGACGGAGATCTGGTCCCGCGAGGTGTCGAAACGGCCCGTCTCCAGGTTCAGCCGGCCCTCACCCGTCAGGAACCGGCGCGGCATCGCCCCGATGTCGGCCATCGTGCCCAGCAGCCGGTCCCTGGCCCGCTCGTCGCCGTGCCGCTCCCACCGGGTCAGCCACGCCGCCGCCAGCGCCCCCCAGTCCGTGCCCAGGCCGACCGACAACCCGGCCGGGTCTGGGGTGTAGACGTCCTCGCGCACCTTGCGCGTGGGGTCGATCGCCAGGAACGTCTCCTCCGGCGTGCTCAGCTCGTCCATGAGGTCGCCGGTGCGCTCGTCGGCGGTCAGGTAGTGGTGGAAGCGGCGGTAGGCGGCGTTGGAGATGCGCAGCTGCTTGCAGCTGCAGCCCCAGTGCTGCACGTTGTGCCGGCTGCCCAGGCCCTTCCACCTGCCGAGATGGTAGACGTCGACCTCGCCCGTGTGGCGGGTCATGGCCTCGGCGAAGCGGAAGACGTCGGCGCGTCCCGTGCGCAGATACTGCAGCCACAACCACAGGTCGGGCGACAGCTCCGAGTTGTCCCAGGCGTAGCCGCCCACGTCGTAACGCCAGGTGTGCCGGTCGGGGTCGTAGGTGTGCATGACGTCGCCGTAGTCCCAGAAGCCGTACCACCTGCGCTGCTCGCGCTCGCGCACGTACAGGTCGAACAGGAAGTCCAGACGGTCCTCGATCAGGGCGCGCGCGGGCGCGGAGCGGTCGGGCAGTCCCCACACGCCGAACACGCCGGCCTGCTTGATCCGCTCCGGGGAGACGCGCAGCAGGCCGGGCTCGTTCATGGCGGCGGCGTGCGCGGACAGGTCCGCGGCCGAGGGCGTGGCGTCGCAGGCGCGCAGGGTCAGCTCGTGCGTACGCGCCACTCCGTGGGCGTCGCCGAAGCCCGGCTCGTAGTCCTCGTACGTGATCTCCAGGCCCTCGAGCTGCTCGGCGAACGTGTCCTGGCCCATCCCGTCGTGGTAGAAACGCAGATCCATGGCCGGCGCGGACGGCGACCACAACCAGACGGTGGCGGTGGCCAGGCCGGTGGCGGCGTTCCTGACGTCGAGGCGGGTGGGGTGCAGGCGCCAGAAGTCGCGCAGCCCGAACCCGAGGCCGCCGCTGACGCCGCCGACGTAGCCGTAGCCCCCCGAGCGCGTCCCCGAGGGGATCGTCACCCACGCGTGGCCCTCCGCGGTGCGCTTGCGCAGCGTGTAGCCGTCGGCCGAGCCCTGGTCGAGGGTGTAGTCGTTCCAGGCGGGGATGAGGTGCAACCGGCTCGCCACGTCGGGGGCGATCTCCCCGGCGGGCCTGCCCTCGACCTGCGCTCTGCGTACGTGCTCGCCGGGGTCGCGGCGCAGGCCGGTCAGGCCGCGTACCGCCTCGGTGAGGAAGCCTTCCGCACCGGCCAGCCGTACGTGCCTGTCGTGGAGCTGATCGTGCATGACCACGTCGGCGCGCAGGCCGAGCCCGGCCAGGAAGTCGCGCTCCGGGTCGCCGTCGTAGACGAACGTGTGCATGATCCGCACCTGCTCGGCGCCGGCGTGGAAGTAGAGGCGCACGGTGAACGGCAGCCAGTCGCCGTGCCGGCCCTCCAGCCGCACGACGGCGCGCAGGGGGCCGTCCTGCTCGACGGTGACGCTCTCGACCATGCCCTCGCCCTGCTCGCGGGCCACGGCGCCGCCCTCGTCGGGAGTCGGCTCACCCTGCCGGAGGCTGACCAGACGGACGTTCCTGGCGATCTCGCGGCTCCCGCGCGAGATCGAACGGGCGACCGTCCCGCCGCCGAGCTCCCAGGTGACCACGCCCGTGCTCACGACCAGCCCGCCGCGCTCGCGGGCGACCGTGACGGCCGTTCGTGGCACGGCGGGCTCACGGCCCGGTTCGAGCCGGTACGCCCGCGCGACGTCCCGCTGCGCCCCGATGGCGTGGGCCGACCACTTGACCGAACCGTCCGGCCAGGTTGCGGTCACCCAGCTCTGCACGGGCACCTCGCGGCCCGCGTCGTCGGCCAGGGCGAACGGCGCGTCCCGCGCCACCGTGCCGCGCGGCCACGGGACCCCCCAGGTCGTCCCCTCCTCACCCGGTCGGTCCAGCCAGCGAAGCTCGGTCATGTGATCTCCTTCAGTCGGGGACTGCGGGCCCTGCCTCATTCCTTGACCGATCCGATCAGCACGCCCTTGGCGAAGTGTTTCTGCAGGAACGGGTAGAAGAACAGGATCGGCAGGGTCGCGATGACGACCACGGCGAACTTCAGGCCCTGCTCCGGCGGCACCCAGGTCCGGTCCATCTGCGACAGGGCGGTGGCGGCGTCGGTGCTGGTCAGCTGCCGCACCAGGACCTGCAGCGTCCACTTGTCAGGGTCGCTGATGTACAGCAGCGGCGACATGTAGTCGTTCCAGATGGCCACCGCGTAGAACAGCGAGAAGGTCGCGATGACCGGCTTGGACAGCGGCAGGACGATCTTGAAGAACACGCCCATCTCGTTGCAGCCGTCGATGCGCGCGGCCTCCTCCAGCGCCTGGGGCAGCTCCTGGAAGAAGCTCTTGACGATGATCAGGTAGAACGGGTTGATCGCCAGCGGCAGGATCAGCGCCCAGTAGCTGTCGAGCAAACCCAGGTCGCGCACCACCAGGTAGGTGGGGATCATCCCGCCGGAGAAGACCATCGTGAAGATGACCAGGTTCAGGACCAGCGTCCTGCCCGGGAGGTACCGCTTGGCCAGCGGGTAGGCCATGGTGAAGGTCAGCAGCAGCTGGACCACCGTGCCGACCGCCGTCACGACGACGGTCGTGAGCAGGGCGCGGACGAACGTGTCGGTGGCGAAGATGTAGGCGTAGGACTCGGTGACGAACTTCTCCGGCCACAGGAAGAACGGGCGCGAGGAGATCTCCGCCTCGCCCGCGAACGATCCGGCCAGCACGTAAAGCAGCGGCAGCACCGTGATGAGCGCCAGCCCGACGAGCACGACGACGTTGAGGGTGTCGAACGTGCGGCTGGCGAGCGAGCCGTGGTTGTCGACCGGCTGCGTGGCCTTGGTCTCGGTCATGGTCGGCATGCCGGGGCTCCTTAGAACAGTCCACGCTGGCCGAGGCGCTTGGCCAGCCAGTTCGAGCCGAAGATCAGGATGACGCCTGCCACGCCCTTGAACAGGCCGACGGCGGTGGAGTAGCTGATGGCACCCTGCTGGATGCCGGCGTAGTAGACGTAGGTGTCGAACACGTCGGCCACCGAGCGGTTCAGTGAGGTGGTCATGAGCCAGATCTGCTCGAAACCGGAGTCGAGCAGGTTGCCGGACGCGAGGATCGCCATCACGACGACCGTCGGGCGGATCGCGGGCAGGGTGACGTGCCAGAGCTGCCGGAAACGTCCAGCGCCGTCCATGCGGGCGGCTTCGTACAGGTTGGGGTCCACGCCCGCCAGGGCGGCGAGGTAGATGATCGTGCCCCAGCCGGTCTGCTTCCACAACTGCTGCAGGATGATCAGCGGCCGGAACCACTCCTCCTGCGCCATGTAGTCGACCTTCGCGGTGTCGCCCAGCAGGTCGCGGATCCATCCGGAGATCACGCCGAAGTCCGCCGCGAACAGCAGGTACGTCAGCGACGCGACGATCGTCCAGGACAGGAAGTGCGGGATGTAGATCAGCGACTGGACCGACCGCTTGACGAGGCTGACCCGCAGCTCGTTGAGCATCAGCGCGACGATGATCGGCGCGGGGAAGACGATGACGATGTGCAGCAACGCCAGGAACAGCGTGTTGAACATCAGCCGGCCGAAGTCGGGGCCGGAGAAGAGATCCTCGAAGTGCTTGAAGCCGACCCAGGGGCTGCCCGAGTAGCCGAGGAAGGGCAGGAAGTCCTGGAACGCGATCGTCACGCCGTACATCGGCAGATACTTGAAGATCACGAAGTAGGCGACGCCCGGGATGAGCATCAGGTAGAGCCAGCGATAGCGCGCCAGCGCCGCACGGAGCGGCACCTTGCCGGCCCTCCGCTTCTTCGCCTTGGTGGCCGCCTTCGGGGGAGGCGGCGCCAGGTCGGTGGCCACAGCGGCCTCCTTTCATGTGAGAGGCCCGGGACGCGCGGGCCCCGGGCCTCTCGACGCGACGGCTACTGCCCGAGCTTGGACACCAGGTCGTTGATCTCGGCGGCCACCTGCGTGCCGCCGCTGTCGTACCAGCGCTTGATCTCGGCCTTGAGCTGCTCCTCGGTGAAGGTGCCCGACAGGTACTTGATCCGGGCGTCCGAGACGATCGTGTCGATCTGCGCGCCCTTAGCGACCGCGGTGGGCGAGATCACGGGCAGTGCCACGTTGTGCACGGCCGTCTTGAGGTCCTCCTCCACCAGTTCCTGCTGGAGCTTGAGCATCTCCTGGTACGGCTCCCCTGACGGCACACGCTGGTAGGCGATCCCGCCGATGGACACGTCACCCTTGGTGCTGAGCTGGATGAAGGCGTCGTCCACGTTGTTCTGGACGGTCTTGACCGCGGGGTCGTCCTCGTTGATCAGCGCGGCGGTGTCGCCGTTCTCGACCTTGAAGTTGCGGCCCTCGATGCCGTTGGTGAGCAGGACCTGGCCCTCCTTGGTCGCCAGCTTGTCGAGGGTCTTCAGCACGTTGTCGAGCTCCGCCTCGGTCCGCACGCTCTGCTTGGAGATGGCCAGGGTGTCGAGGTAGCCGGTGAACGGGTAGGAGAATTTCTTCCCGTCCGAGCGCTTGAGGTTGCCGACCATGGTGACCTTGTCGCCATAGGTCTCCTTGTCCTGCTCGTAGAACAGGTCGAGCCACTGCCTGGAGCGGATGTTGACGTCGATGATGATGCCGCCCCTGTTCTGCTGGACGGGGTCGTTCCACTTGGCGGCGTCGAGGGTGGCGAAGTCGGGGTTGACCATGCCGCCGTCGACCATCTTCTTCAGCCACCGGTTGGCCTCGAGGAACTCGGGGGTGTCGAAGCCCGGCACGATCTTGCCATTGCGCTCGCCCCAGCCGTTCGGAGCGCCGAACCACGTCTCGATCACGTCGTACGGGCTGGAGCTGGCGTAGTTGCCCGGCCATTTCGGGATGACGAGGCCGTAGGTGTCCTTCTTGCCGTTGCCGTCCGGATCCTTCTCCGTGAACGCCTTGGCGATCTCGTAGAGGTCGTCGACCGTCTCGGGCTCGTCGAGGCCGACCTTCTCCAGCCAGTCCTTGCGGATGATGACCGCCGAGCGCAGCAGCGGCCGCATCCGGTAGAGGCCGTAGGTCTTGCCGTTGATGGAGGCGTTGAGCGCCGTCTGCGCGTCGGCGGGCTTGAGGTTCGGGTACTTGTCCAGCTTGTCGGTCAGATCCCAGAACGCTCCGGCCTGGGCGGCCTTGACGAACGCCGGCAGGTGCGGGTCCACGACCATGACCTGCGGGATGTCGTCCGAGGCGAGCGTGACGTTCAGCTTCTCGGTGTACTCGGCGTTGGGCACCCAGGTGATCTGGAGCTTCTTGCCGAGGAACTTCTCGACCGCCTGGTGCATCTCGCCCTTGGGATCCGGCGCCGTGCCGAACAGCTTCGACATGAAGGTGATCGTGCCGGGATCCGCCTGGGGCGCGTCACCGCCGGAGCAGGCGGAGGCGGTGAGGGCGACCGTTAGCGTTAACACACCGGCAAGGAGCCGCCGGCGACGGGATGCGCTCATGAGTTCCCTTTCGAATGCAGCCGCGCCTCGTTCTCCTCGAAGAAGCGCTGGCAGAGCCACGTGTTGAGGTAGATCCACGCGCCGACGCCGACCACCGGCGCCAGGACGGGCAGCACCGCGGTCGCGTAGGCGATGGACGAGAGCACTAGCAGCAACAGCACGGACGAAGCCGGACGCATGAGCGCTAGCTGTGTCGCTTTGGGCCAGTAGGCCCACAGCGGAAGGTCGTAGTGCACGTAGAGCGGCCCGACGTAGGCCCCCACACCGGCCAGTGCGATGAGCGCCACGAAGGTCGCGATCCGCAACGTCCCCATGCTCGGCCCGGCGGCGGACAGGTACAGGTAGTTGCCGATCAGCACGGTGGCGAGCACCGCGACGGGAAGGATCAGCAACGAGGCGCGGACGAACTCCCGCCGGTAGACGCCCCAGAAGTCCCCCCAATGAATCGATTCACCGCGAGCGTGGCGACGTGCGACGGTGTACGCGGCCACAGTGGCGGGCCCGATTCCGAAGACCACGCCGCCGAGCACGGTGAAGGCGATCCACATCAGGTTCAGCCTGGCCGCCCAGAAGATCTCTGAGCAGACCGCTTGAACCTTCATTGACATGGCTGGATGGCTCATCCCGCAGCACCTTCTGACGGCGTGTGCGCGGACACGGGGGCGGAGTGTTGCGCCGTGGTTCCCCCGCCGTTACAGGAGGGTGAACCCCGGTGGTGTTGCGAAATTAGTGTTGAATCGACTCAAAGTCAATGACACGAAATCCGGAGATTTCCGTACTCGCCGATGAGCGGGGCCATCTGCCGGAACCCGATCTTGCCTCCTGCCAGGGCAGGCCCGCCCACGGAGCCGTCGTCCGTCCAGCGGAACGAGACCAAATCGTTGACCGAGAACGTGACCTCACCACCGCGTACGTCAATGCGCATCGCGTACGGGCCGTCGGCGTCGAGCACCGAGGGCAGCGGGTCGGCCCCCTGCGCGACCAGGTGAAATCCGTGGCTCTTGCGCAGGTTGCAGGTGTGCAGGGCGCGCTCCGACGCCCACATGCGGCGGAAGTAGGAGACGTGATAGGCGTCGATGTCGCCGTGGTGATACTGCTCGTAGGGGCCGGTGCGGGCGGCCAGGCCGGGGTCGAAGAGGTCGGCGCCGTTCCTGCCCCTGGCGTGGAAGAACATGATGGCCAGGCCCGGCTCCCTGATCGGCAGGAAGTCCCACTCGATCCGCACGTCGGCGGGAAGCTCCGCGGGACACCACAGCACGACGTTGGCCGCCTGGCCGTCGGACGGCGGCCTGCGGCTCTCCAGGCGCATCCGGCCCTGGGGGAAGGAGGTGACCCCGTCACCTTCCATGCGGAAACCCGCCAGGTCTTCCGGGCAGGCCAGGGCGTTGCGGTAGAGCTCGGTCAAAGGGGGCTCCTTCCGGGGTCGCGGTGCCCCGGGCGCGCCGGGACGCTCTCGTACGGGGCCCTCGGCGGCGGGGCCCGCCGGATGAAACGGTTCAGGACTGAGGGCGATAGGGCGCGCTGGACTCGCGGATCACCAGGTCGGGCTGGAAGATGACCTGCCGGTGCCGGTGCTGCTCGGGCTCGGCCACCTCTTCGAGCAGTAAGTCGATGGCCGTGCGCCCCAGCAACTCGCGCGGCTGCCGCACCGAGGACAGCGGCACCGCGGCCGCCGCGGCGAAGTCGATGTCGTCATAGCCGATGATGGCCAGGTCGTCGGGCACGCGCAGGCCGTGCGTGGCCATCGCCTGGAGCAGGCCGAGCGCCATCATGTCGTTGGCGCAGAAGGCCGCCGTGGGCCGCTCGGCGGCCGGCAGCTCCGCCATGCGCTCGCCGATCGCCCGGCCCTCGGCGACGGTCAGCGTGGGGGCGGTGGCGGTGAGCAGCTCGACGTCGCCCCCGGCGGCGGCCACCGCCCCGGCCACGCCCGCGTGCCGGTCGGCCACCTGTTTGACCGACATCGGCCCGCCGACGAACATGATGCGCCGGTGCCCGCGCTCGATGAGGTGCGCGCCGGCGATCTGCCCGCCCAGCCGGTCGTCGACCGCCACCGAACACTGCAGCCCGGTGGCCGGGCTGTCGACCAGCACCACGGGAGTGCCCCGGGCGGCCAGCTCCTCCAGCCAGGGCGTCTCCGCCTCGACGGGGGTGATCAGGATGCCCATCACCCGCTGCTGTTCGAGCTGGTCGAGGTGGCGGCGCTCGCGACCGGCGTCACCGGCGCTGTTGCACAGCACCACCATCGTGTCGTGGTCGTCGGCCACCGACTCGGCGCCCTGGGCCACGTCCACGAAGAACGGGTTGGCCACGTCGAGCACGACGAGCCCGACCGTGCGGCTGCGGCCCACCCGCAGGTGGCGGGCCACCTCGTTGCGGACGAACCCCAGCTTCTTGATCGCTTCGAAGACGCGTTCGCGGGTGGCGGGCGACACGATCTCCGGACGGTTGAGCACATTGCTCACCGTGCCCACCGAGACGCGCGCCAGCTGCGCGACCTCCTTGATGTTCCTGGTCGCCATCGATCCTCACGAGGCCGTGCCGCTGTAAGTGCATGAGCCGCTACTCGGACGTGGTCCGCGGACGCGGCCACCGTGCAGAAACCACCTGCCTGCCGGCGGGGACGGCCGGACGCCGCCCACCGTGAACCCGGCCATCATAGCGGCAATCAAGATTTAATTGAATCGTCTCAACCCGACCGAACATGTGGTGGCCCGCCCGCCTGCGCCCTGCGTGGTCCCGGATCGGTACGTTCCCCGTCTACAGGGTGCGAGGGTCTGTGGCTTCGAAGGGCTCTAAGGCTCGGTGAAGACAGCGGTGTCGAGGTCGAAGCCGATCGGGTGGGGGATGTGCACGGTGGATCCCATAGCGACCCGGGTGATGGTTTGGTATTCGCCTTCTTTGGCATCGCTGAGCACAGTGACGGTGGGTGGTACGGCGATCGGGTCCACCAGCAGCATGACGGGAACGCCGCCCGCGGCGTACATGAGAGGCTTTTTCACCCGATCGTCTTCAACGCTGCTCGGCGAGACCACCTCGGCCACCATCAGCAGACCCGAAGACATCAACTCCCGCTCGCCCCAGCGACGGCAGTCAGGCGGGGCGAGCACGAAATCGGGCTCGACCGGGGTCCGAGGTCCATCGACGCAGACATCCACATTGCCCGCGAAGCCGTCCCAGCCGCGTTGAACGAGCAGAGGAAGCAACGCACGGTAGATCAGCATCGCGATTCTTGCATGCTCGGGGGTGCCGACGGGGCTCACGATCAATCTTCCATCGATGACTTCGGCGCGTAGGCCGGGAAGGGACGGCAGCGCGTCGAACAGCTCGCGGGCTGTGGCAGGAAGACGTGCGGTGTCGGTCTCGGGCGTGAGCCTGCAGGGGCGCCTGCGTGATGCCATTACCATGTCGGGCTCCCTACGTGTTCGTACAGTTACGAAGGGTATCGCATTGTCGAGGTGTCACACAGCCGACCGGTAGGGCTGCTCAATGTCACAACGGGCCTTTGTCGCCGCCTCTCGCCAGGCTGACATCTGGAGGATCCACCACGCGGACGCGGACCGCGCGAAACATGGCCGGAGTGTCCTTCAGCACCGCCAGTTTCGGGTCGGGCACCACCAGGAACGGCTCGGTCTCCAGGGCCAGCAGGGGCGCGAGCCGCCGGTCGTGCCGCAGGGCGCCGACCGCCCGCCGGTCCCCGCCGAGCACCACCGCGTCCAGCTCCGCCAGGTGCGGCGAGAGCACCCGCACCGCCGTCGCCACCGCGTCGCCGAACGCCTCGGCCGCCTGCTTACTCCGCCGCCGGGCGTAGCGCTGCTGGGACCATCCGCCGGCCGCCGTGCGCCCCTGCACCAGCCGTGACCCCACCTTCGACGCGACCAGGTCGGAGCCGTGGAAGACACCGGCGGCGTAGCCGCCGAGCCGCACCAGGAACACCCCCACCCGCCGCTCCGCCGACGCGTGGGCGAGCAGCCGGGTGACGTGCGGCGGCCCTGGAGGCGACATGGGCGGGAAGGGCACGTGCAACTCGGCCAGCGCGCCGTCGTCGGCGAGCAGCCGGACCACCCGGTCGTCCCCCGAGGGGGAGAAGGGTCCGTGGCGGCCGGCGAACCCGTCGATCCACGGGTGCAGGCGCTCCGGCGGCACGGTCACCCACCGGCCGCCGCCGCTGGCCGGACGCGGGCTCATGATCCGAAGGCTAGCCGACACCATCATGGCCGGACGGGGCGCCCACGGCGGAAGGCCATCCGACACCGTCCCCACCAGACGTGCGGTCACGGGCGGAAGGCTGATCGACACCATCCCGGTCAGGGCGGGGAAGAACAGAACCCAAGCGGAAATGTCGGTTAACTTTGGTTCGCGGGACTTCTGCGGCGAATGTGGCTCCAGCACCATCTGTACGTGTCCTCCCTGCTCACCAGCCCCATGGTGGATCTCGACACCGGGGCCGTCATCGCGCACCCGGCCGTCGTCGACTCCGCCGGCGTCCTCAGGGCGGCCCCGCTGCCCATGGTGCTCGAACTGCCCATCCAAGTGGTGCTGTCAGGCGCGGGCGCGCTGGCTCCCCTGCACGAGGCGCTCAGAAGGGCGGGCAGACACCCGCGCGAGGCGATCCTGCTGCTCACCGGAACGTGCCACGAGCAGGACCGGCCGCTGCTCAGGGTCGGGCTGGACGGCCTGCGCACGATCGGCTACCTGCTCGGCTTCGCGGACGTCGGCACCGGCGGCGCGGCGCTCGACCTGGTCGCGGAGTCGTCTCCCTACGTGCTGGCCCTCGGCCCCGAACTGGTGGCGCGCATCCCCTCCGACCACCGGGCGACCGCGGTGGCGCGGGCGGTGGCGTCGCTGTCCCGCGGCATCGGCGCGCACGTCCTCGCCCCGGGCGTCGAGCGCGAGCCGCAGGTGGCGGTGGTACGCGGCCTCGGCGTACGCCTCGCGCACGGGCCCCTGCTCGCCCCAGGCCCCGACGGCGAGGTACGGGTGCCGCTGCCCGTCACCGACGAGTCGCCCGCCACCGTGATGCTCGGCCCGCGCGTGCAGGAGCTGCTGATCCCGGCCGTGACGCTGCCGGAGGCGGCGCGGGCGGAGGAGGCGGTGGCGGCGTTCGGGCACGAGCCGACGATCACCAGCGTGATCCTGGTGGACGAGTTCCAGCGGCCCAAGGGCAGCCTGGATCGCAGCCGTTTCCTGTTGTCGTTCGCCGCCCGCTACGGGCACGCCCTGCACGGCGCGAAGCCGGCGCGGCGGCTGGCCGACCCGCCGCGCACGGTCCCGCGGACGACCCCTGCGGTCGCGGCCATGCAGGCGGCGGGCCGGGATGCGGCCCGCGTCTACGACGACCTGGTGGTGACCGACGAGCTGAATCGTTGCCTGGGCATCGTCCGCGTCTCCGACCTGATCAGGCAGGTCACGTCGATCAGAAGCTGACGACCTGCCTGATCAGGTCGGACCCCTCGCTGGGGAGCCGGGCGGGCGTGCCAGGGTCTCCCTCGGCACGGCCATGCCGGGGAGTGTCAGAGGCGGCAGGCGTAGATGTCGGTGACCAGGATGGCCCGCGCGCCGATGTCCCAGAGCTGGTCCATCACCTGCTGGTGGCCCTTGCGCCGGACCATCGCGCGCACGGCCACCCAGCCCTCGCGGTGCAGCGGGGAGACCGTCGGCCCCTCCATGCCGGGGGTGAGGGCGATGGCCTCCTCGATGCGCTCGGCACGGATGTCGTAGTCCATCATGACGAAGTCGCGGGCGTGCACGACGCCCTGGAGGCGGCGTACGAGCTGGTCGAGGCCCTGCGTCTCCGGCGCGCTCTGCTGCTTGATCAGCACGCCCTCCGAGCGCATGATCGGCTCGCCGAACACCTCGAGGCCGACGTTGCGCAGCGTGGTGCCGGTCTCCACGACGTCGGCGACGGCGTCGGCCACGCCCAGGCGGATCGCGGTCTCGACGGCGCCGTCGAGTTTGATCACACGTGCGTCGACGCCCTGGTCGGAGAGGTATTTGTCGAGCAGCCCCGCATAGGAGGTGGCGATGCGCCGGCCGTCGAGGTCTTTGACCGACGCCATCGTGCCCGCCATGGCGGCCAGCCGGAAGGTGGATCCGCCGAAACCGAGCGGCATGATCTCCTCGACCGGGGCGCCCGAGTCGATCAGCATGTCGCGGCCGGTGATGCCGGCGTCGAGGGTGCCCTCGCCGACGTAGACGGCGATGTCACGGGGGCGCAGGAAGAACAGCTCGCAGCCGCTGGCCTCGTCGACCACGACGAGCTCCTTGTTGTCCCTGCGCGGCCGGTAGCCGGCCTCTTTGAGCATGGCTTGGGCGGCCTCGCTGAGGGCGCCCTTGTTGGGTACTGCCAGACGCAGCATGTCAGGTCCTTCGTTGTCTCTGTCGCTTCTCCAGGGCTTGCCGGTGACGGGCGCGTCGCGCCCTAGAGATGCTTGTAGACCTGGTCGAGCCCGATGCCCTTGGCGATCATGAGCACCTGCACGTGGTAGAGCAGTTGTGAGATCTCCTCGGCGGCTCTGTCGTCCGACTCGTGCTCGGCGGCCATCCAGCTCTCGGCGGCCTCCTCGACGACCTTCTTGCCGATGGCATGGACGCCGGCGTCGAGCGCGGCCACGGTGCCCGAGCCCGCGGGCCGGGTGGCGGCTTTCTCTGACAGCTCGGCGAACAGCTCTTCGAAGGTCTTCATGGTCTCTCTCGTCGATTGGCTGACGTGCCTGTCAAGCCTAGTCTGCGCCAGGCACTGGCGCTGCCCGGTGTCCGCCACGCGGGACGCCTGCCCAGACGAGAGGGGACACATCGGACATTCACTGCACTGTATCCAACCTGGTGATCGGTCTGCGAAGCCCTGAGACCAGCCGCGGGCAGAAGAGCGGCACTTCACCCGCGGCATCGCGCTCAGCGGCCCGAAGGGCTGAAAAGGCGCTGCCCGCCGCACCTGGTGGGGCACGGCGGGCAGCACATGGTCGAAGGCGTCAGCGCTCGTAGCGACCGGAGTTGCGGCGGTAGCCGCTCTTGCCACGCTCGCCCGAGCGGTAGCCGTCACGCGGTCCGCGCTCGTCCGAGCGCCCGCCGCCGGAGCGGTAGCCGTCGCGCGGCCCGCGCTCGTCGGTGCGGTAGCCGCGCTCGCGGTCGGCCGAGAACGGGCGGCCGCGGTCGGAGGCGTAACGCGGGCCTGTGGCAGCGCGCTCGTCGGAGCGGAACCCGCCCCGCTGGCCGCGGTCGTCCTGGCGGTAGGGGCGGTCGTCGGAGCGGTAGCCGCCGCGCGGCCTGCCGTCACGAGGCTCCTGCCCGCGGCTGAAGGGACGCTCGCCCTCGGCGTGCCGGCGCGGACGCCGGTCACCGTCGAACTCCCTGCGCGGGCGGCGGTCGTCACCCGACGCGAGCGGCCGCTCGCCGCCGTCGTCGTGGCGGCGCGGACGCCGGTCGCCGTCGAAGTCGCGGCGCGGGCGGCGGCCGCGGCGCTCGGAGCCGTTGTGACCGCCGTCGCGGCGGGGCCGCAGCGGCTTGCGCACGTCGGGCTCCCAGACGGGGACGGCCTCACCGCTCGGCGTGCGGGCCCCGGCGACCTCGGCGAGCCTGGGGTGGCCCGGCGTGACCTTCAGGCGGAAGGGGTGGATGCCGGCGCGCCGGGTGAGCGCGTCGGTCGAGCGCCGCTCGTTGGGCAGCACCAGCGTGACCACGGTGCCCTTCTCGCCGGCGCGGGCCGTACGGCCGCCCCGGTGCAGGTAGCTCTTGTGGTCCTGCGGCGGGTCGACGTGCAGCACGAGGCTGATGTTGTCGACGTGGATGCCGCGCGCCGCGACGTCGGTGCAGACGAGCACGCCGATGGAGCCCTCGCGGAACTCGGCGAGGATGCGGGTGCGCTGGTTCTGGCGCTTGCCGCCGTGCAGGCCGCCCGCCTTGACGCCGACCCTGGCCAGCTGCTTGCAGAGCCGGTCGACGCCGTGCTGGGTGCGGACGAAGATGATCGTACGGCCCTCGCGGTTGGCGATCGCGGCCGTGACGTCGAACTTGTCGTCGCGCGTGACCTGCATCACGTGGTGCTCCATGGTGTCGACCGGAGAGGTCGCGGGGGCCACGGAGTGGGTGATCGGGTCCTTCAGGAAGCGCCGTACGAGCTTGTCGACGTCGCCGTCGAGCGTGGCGGAGAACAGCAGCCGCTGTCCGTCGGCCGGCGTCTGCGCGAGCAGCTCGGTGACGACGGGGAAGAAGCCGAGGTCGCACATGTGGTCGGCCTCGTCGAGGACGCTGACCTCGACGTCGGACAGGGAGCACTCGCCCTGCCTGATCAGGTCGCCCAGGCGGCCGGGGGTGGCGATGACGACGTCGACGCCCCGCCGCAGCGCCTCGATCTGCTTGCCCATGGACATGCCGCCGACGACGACCTTCATGCGCAGCCCGAGGCCGCGGCCGAGAGGCTCGAGGGCGTCGTGCACCTGGAGCGCGAGCTCGCGGGTCGGCACGAGGATCATGGCCTTGGGCCGGCCGGGGGCGGGCCGCACACCCGCGATGCGGGCCATGGTGGGCAGGCCGAAGGCGAGCGTCTTGCCGGAGCCGGTCTGGCCCCGGCCGAGCACGTCGTGGCCGGCGAGCACGTCGGGGATCGTCGCGCTCTGGATGGGGAAGGGGCTGTCGAAGCCCAGCTTGGCCAGCCCGTTGACGAGCGGCTTCGGCAGGCCGAGCAGCTCGAACTCGGAGGGGCCAGGCTCGGGAGTGGTCTCGCCGAGCTCGGGCATGACAGCGTCAAGCATGGTCACGAAAGTCGTGCCTTTCCGTCGAAGTGGCGCGTCACTTCTGCGAAAGGACGAGCCGGGACGTACGGCGCTGGCCGTACATGTTCAAGGGCACCCGCCGTCGGGGCGGGTCGAGAATGAGGGGGACACACCGGGGCACCGGCCGCAGGCGGCGCAAGACGCGCAATGAGACGTCAGGTGCGTTTGGTGCCAACGCCGGGATGTTATCGGATATTCCCCGGATGGGTCCGGACCTTCCAGAACCCGCTCTGGCACACACTGAAACGGCCGACGCTTTACGCCAGCCGTGACAGCAGCAAAGATCAGACGTTAAAGCCTAGCATACGCAGTTGCTCACGGCCCTCGTCGGTGATCTTGTCAGGCCCCCATGGTGGCAACCAGACCCAGTTGATCTTGACGTCGGAGACCATGCCTTCCAGCGCGGAGTGGGCCTGGTCCTCGATGACGTCGGTCAGGGGGCAGGCCGCGCTGGTCAGCGTCATGTCGATGGTCGCCACCGGCTGCCCGCCGTCGGACGGGTCGAGGTTGAGCCCGTAGATGAGGCCCAGATCGACCACGTTGATGCCGAGCTCGGGGTCGACGACGTCCTTGAGGGCCTCCATGACCTCGTCGACGCTCGTGTCACCGTCGAAGCCGGTCGGGGTCTCCACTGGCTTGCTCATGACATCTCCTTCGCCGTCGTGAGTGAACCGCCGGGTCGCATCATGCCTTCGTTGCGCTCGCTCACGTGGCAGCGCTCCTCACTACAGCGTCTTTGTAGGCCATCCAGGAAAGCAACGCACATTTCACCCGCGCTGGGAACTTGGCGACGCCCGCGAACGCGACCGCGTCGCCGAGCACCTCCTCGTCGGCCTCCACCTTGCCCCTGCCTTGCATGAGCCGGGTGAACTCGTCGACCACGGAGAGCGTCTCCTCGACCGTCGAGCCGGTGGCCAGCTCGTGCAGCACGGACGCGGCCGCCTGGCTGATCGAACACCCCTGGCCGTCGTAGGAGACATCGAGGATCTTGCCGGCGTCGCCCACCTTGACCCTGAGCGTGATCTCGTCGCCGCACGTCGGGTTCACGTGGTGAACCTCGGCGTCGTACGGCTCGCGCAGCCCCCGCCCCTGCGGGTGCTTGTAGTGTTCCAGGATCAGCTCCTGGTACATCGACTCGCCGATCATGGCTATGCGAACACCTTCTGAACGTGATGGAGGCCACGCACCAGGGCGTCGATCTCGCCCGTGGTGTTGTACAGATAGAACGACGCCCGCGTGGTCGCCGGTATTCCGAAGCGTAGATGCAGGGGGCGCGCGCAGTGGTGCCCCACGCGCACGGCGACGCCGAACTGGTCGTCGAGAATCTGCCCCACGTCGTGCGGGTGGATGCCCTCCAGCGTGAACGACAGCGTGCCACCGCGCTCCTCGATCGTGTCAGGACCGATGAGACGCAGGCCGGGCACCTCGCGCAGGGCGTCGAGCGCGTAGGCCGTCAGCGTGCGCTCGTGGGCCTCCACGGCCTCCATGCCGACGCCGGTGAGGTAGTCGACGGCCGCGCCGAGCCCGATGGCCTCGACGATCGGCGGCGTGCCCGCCTCGAACTTGTGCGGGATGGGCGCGTACGTCGAGCGGTCCATCCAGACCGCCTCGATCATCTCGCCGCCGCCCAGGAACGGCGGCATCGCGTCGAGCACCTCGGTCCTGCCCCACAACACGCCGATGCCCGAGGGGCCGACCATCTTGTGACCGGTGAAGGCCACGAGGTCGGCGCCGAGCCGGGCCACGTCGACCGGGTGGTGCGGCACGGACTGGGAGGCGTCGAGCAGGACGAGCGCGCCCACCTCGTGGGCCCGCGCGGCCACCTCGGCGACCGGGTTGACGGTGCCGAGCACGTTGGACTGGTGGGCGATCGAGACGATCTTCGTCCGCTCGGTGATGAGGCCGGGGTCGTAGTCGAGCCGCCCGTCGCCGGTGACCCCGAACCACTTCAGCGTCGCGCCGGTGCGCTGCACGAGCAGCTGCCACGGCACGATGTTGGAGTGGTGTTCCATCTCGGAGATGACGATCTCGTCGCCGGGGCCGAGCGTGAACCGCGGATCGGTGGAGGCGGGGTTGCCGAAGGAGTAGGCGACCAGGTTGAGCGCCTCGGAGGCGTTCTTGGTGAAGACGACCTCGTCGCGCGAGGGCGCCCCGATGAAGCCCGCGACCTTGTCACGGGCGCTCTCGTAGGCGTCGGTCGACTCCGCGCCCAGCACGTGCATCGCCCGGCCGACGTTGCTGTAGTGGAGCGCGAGGTGGTCGCGCATGGTCTCGATGACCTGATTGGGCTTCTGCGAGGAGTTGCCCGAGTCGAGGTAGACGAGCGGTCGCCCGTCGGGCAGCTCGCGGGAGAAGACCGGGAAGTCCTTCCTGATCTTCTCCACGTCCAAGCCGTCGTATGTCATGCAGACGCCTTCGTGTACTGCTCGTAGCCCTCCGACTCGAGCTTGTCGGCCAGCTCCGGGCCGCCCTCCTCGACGATCCTGCCGCCCGCGAAGACGTGCACGAAGTCGGGCTTCACGTACCGCAGGATGCGCGTGTAGTGGGTGATCAGCAGCACGCCGGTCTCGCCGGTGGCGCGGAAGCGGTTGATGCCCTCCGACACCACGCGCAGCGCGTCGACGTCGAGACCGGAGTCGGTCTCGTCGAGCACCGCGATCTTCGGCTTGAGCAGCTCGAGCTGGAGGATCTCGTGGCGCTTCTTCTCGCCGCCGGAGAAGCCCTCGTTGAGGTTGCGCTGGGCGAAGGCGGCGTCGATGGCCAGCGCGTCCATGCCGTTCTTCAGGTCCTTGGCGAACTGGCGCAGCTTGGGCGCCTCGCCCTGGACGGCGGTGACCGCCGAGCGCAGGAAGTTGGAGACCGACACGCCGGGGACCTCGACGGGGTACTGCATGGCCAGGAACAGGCCGGCGCGGGCCCGCTCGTCGACCGACAGCTCCAGCAGGTCGACGCCGTCGAGCAGCACCTCGCCGCCGGTGATGGTGTATTTCGGGTGACCGGCGATCGCGTAGGCGAGCGTCGACTTGCCCGAGCCGTTGGGGCCCATGATGGCGTGGGTCTCGCCGGACTTCACGGTCAGGTTGACGCCGCGCAGGATTTCCTTGTCCTCGACGGCGACCTTCAGGTCACGGATCTCTAGGGTGGACATGTCTTCTACGACTCCTTCGAGAGCGAGACGAGGACGTCATCGCCGTCGATCTTGACTGTGTATACGTTCACCGGCCGGGTCGCGGGCGGCCCCGTGGGCTTGCCCGTACGGACGTCGAAGCACGAGCCGTGCAGCCAGCACTCCAGCGTGCCGTCGTAGACCTCGCCCTCGCTGAGCTTCACCTCGGCGTGGGAGCAGACGTCGCGCAGGGCGAAGACCTCGCCGCCCTTGCGCACGAGCGCGACGGGAGTCTCCTCCACCTCGACGCCGATCACTCCCCCGTCGGGGATGTCGTCGAGCGCGCACACCTTCTCGAATGCGGTCATCGGGACAGCTCCGCCTCCACCGCGCTGAGCACGCGCTCGCGGATCTCCTCGACCTGGATCTTCTCGATGAGCTGGCCGAGGAAGCCCCTGATGACCAGGCGGCGGGCCTCGTCGTAGGGGATGCCGCGGGCCTGGAGGTAGAAGATGTGCTCGTCGTCGAGGCGGCCGGACGCGGAGGCGTGCCCCGCTCCCGCGACCTCGCCGGTGAGGATCTCCAGGTTGGGCACCGAGTCGGCGCGGGCGCCGTCGGTGAGGATGAGGTTGCGGTTGAGCTCGTAGGTGTCGGTGCCCTCGGCCTCCACCCTGATGATCACATCGCCGATCCAGACGGCGTGCGCCTCCTCGCCCTGCAGGGCGCCGCGGTAGTCGACGTTGCTCTTGCAGTTGGGCTGCGAGTGGTCGACGAGCAGGCGGTGCTCAAGGTGCTGGCCGGCGTCGACGAAGTAGACGCCCGACAGGTCGGCGTCGCCGCCGGGGGCGGTGTAGGACACGCTGGGCGACAGGCGTACGAGGTCGCCGCCGAGCGTCACCACGAAGCTGCGGAAGGTCGCGTCCTTGGCGAGCTGGGCGTGGTGGTGGGAGACGTGGACGGCGTCGTCCTCCCAGTCCTGCAGGCTGACGACCTTGAGCGTGGCGCCGTCACCGACGACGAACTCGACGTTGTCGGCGTAGACCGCGTGCCCCTGGTGCTCGATGATCACCACGGCCTCGGCGAGCGGCTCGACCTTGACCACGATGTGGCCGAAGGTGGCGCCGTCGAGGCCGCCGCCGCGCACCTCGACGCGGACCGGCTCGTCCGGCGTGGCCTCCTTGGGCACGGTCACGACCAGCGCCTTCTCGAAGGCGGAGTAGGCCTGCGCGCTGATCCGGTCGGCCGGCACGTAGGCCTGGCCGATGCGGGGGTCGCCGCGCCCCACCCACTCGGCCGTGACGCCGGCCGGTGTGGTCACCTGGGTGAGCGCCTGGCCGGTGATCTCGGCCTTGCCGTTGTGCAGCCCCTTCAGGCGCGAGAGCGGCGTGAACCGCCACGCCTCCTCGCGCCCGGTCGGGACGGCGAAGTCGGCCAGGTCGTAGGACGCCTTCTCGTGCAGGGTCGACAGGGGCTTCTCGTTCAGGCCCATCAGCCGACGGCTCCTTCCATCTGCAGCTCGATCAGCCGGTTGAGCTCGAGGGCGTATTCCATGGGCAGCTCGCGCGCGATCGGCTCCACGAAGCCGCGCACGATCATGGCCATCGCCTCGTCCTCGTCGAGCCCGCGGCTCATGAGGTAGAAGAGCTGGTCCTCGCTGACCTTGGAGACCGTGGCCTCGTGCCCCATCGACACGTCGTCCTCGCGGACGTCGACGTACGGGTAGGTGTCGGAGCGGCTGATCTGGTCGACCAGCAGCGCGTCGCACTTGACGGTGCTGGCGCTGCCGTGGGCGCCCTCCTCGATCTGCACGAGACCGCGGTAGGAGGTGCGGCCGCCGCCGCGCGCCACCGACTTGGAGATGACGCTGGAGCTCGTGTGGGGCGCCAGGTGCACCATCTTGGAGCCGGCGTCCTGGTGCTGGCCCTCACCGGCGAACGCGACGCTCAGCGTCTCGCCCTTGGCGTGCTCGCCCATGAGGTAGACGGCCGGGTATTTCATCGTGACCTTGGAGCCGATGTTGCCGTCGATCCACTCCATGGTCGCGCCTTCGTACGCCACGGCGCGCTTGGTGACCAGGTTGTAGACGTTGTTGGACCAGTTCTGGATGGTCGTGTAACGGCAGCGGGCGTTCTTCTTGACGATGATCTCGACGACCGCGCTGTGCAGCGAGTCGGAGGAGTAGATCGGCGCGGTGCAGCCCTCCACGTAGTGGACGTAGCTGTTCTCGTCGACGATGATCAGGGTCCGCTCGAACTGGCCCATGTTCTCGGTGTTGATCCGGAAATAGGCCTGCAGCGGGATCTCGACCTCGACGTTCGGCGGCACGTAGATGAACGAGCCGCCCGACCACACGGCCGTGTTGAGCGCGGCGAACTTGTTGTCGCCCACCGGGATGACCGAGCCGAAGTATTCCTTGAAGAGCTCTTCGTGCTCCTTCAGGCCCGTGTCGGTGTCGACGAAGACGACGCCCTTCTCCTCGAGGTCCTCACGGATCTTGTGGTAGACGACCTCGGACTCGTACTGGGCGGCGACTCCGGCGATGAGGCGCTGCTTCTCCGCCTCGGGGATGCCGAGCTTGTCGTAGGTGTTCTTGATGTCGGCGGGCAGCTCGTCCCAGGACGTGGCCTGCTTCTCGGTCGAGCGTACGAAGTATTTGATGTTGTCGAAGTCGATGTCCGTGAGGTCGGAGCCCCAGGTCGGCAGCGGCTTCTTGTCGAACAGGCGGAGGCCCTTCAGGCGAAGGTCGAGCATCCACTCCGGCTCGTTCTTGAGCGCGGAGATGTTGCGGACGACCTCCTCGGACAGGCCACGCCTGGCCGTCGAACCGGCGGCATCCGAGTCGGACCAGCCGAACTTGTAATTCCCGAGGCCTTCCAGCTCCGGGCGGTCGGTGACAGTCACCTTCCGGTCTCCTTGCTCTTGTCTCTATGTGCGGATTCGCCCAGCGTCTGCGGGCTCACGTGTGTCGTGCAGACCCCGTCGCCGTGGGCGATCGTGGCCAGGCGCTGCACCGGGACGCCGAGCAGCTGCGCGAACGCCTCCGTCTCGGCCTCACACAGCTGCGGGAACTCCGCCGCCGCGTGTGCCACCGGGCAGTGATGCTGGCAGAGCTGGTCGCCCCCCGACTTGGCCTTGCTGGCCGAGGCGGCGTACCCCTCCGCCGACAGCGCCTGCGCCAGCACCTGCACGCGCTGGTCCGCCGGCACCGTCCGCATGGCCGGCTCCAGCCGCCTCAGCAGGCTCGAGACCTGCGAGCGGGCGAAGTCGGCCACCGCTTCCTCTCCCATGCGCTCGGCCAGGAAACGCAGCGCGCTCCCGGCCAGGTCGTCATAGGCGTGCTCGAAAGCACTGCGCCCCGCGTCGGTGATGGCGAACAGCTTGGCCGGCCGCCCGCGACCGCGCTGTCCGCGCGGGCGCGCCATGCGTGGCTCGATCATCCCGTCGGCCAGCAGCGCGTCCAGGTGCCTGCGGACGGCGGCGGGCGTGAGCCCGAGCCGCTCGCCGAGCGCTCCGGCCGTGACGGGACCATGCTCCAGAATCAGCCTGGCCACACGGGCGCGGGTGCCGCGCTCGTTGCCGGGCTCGTTCAGGTGCATGTTTTTCACAACATCAGTGTGCCGTAATTCCTTCCCGCTTCACAAACGGATCCGGAAACGGGGCGAATGCAATTTCTCACGCAGGGTAGGCTTACCTAACTTGCGGGCGGCCCAGGACGGCGAAGGTCAGGGCCGAGCCGAGGATGAGCGCCAGCATGACACAGGCCATGGGCACGGCACTGGCGGATCCGACCAGCCCGACCAGCGGGGCCGCGACCGCGCCGAGCGCGAACTGCAGGACGCCGAGCAGCGCGGAGGCGCTGCCCGCCACCTGGGCGGGCTGCGAGGCCAGCGCCAGCGCGCCGGTGCCCGGCAACACCAGGCCCTGGCCGAGCATGATGACGAACAACCCGCCGACGATGTACCACAGGCCGAGCCCGGCGAGCGCGGCCGACAACAGCAGCGCGGCTCCGGTCAGGCCGATGGCCAGCCCGATGAGCACCAGCCGGGCCGGCGGCACCCGCCCCGACAGCCGGCCGCCCAGCTGGGCCGTGGCGGTGAGGGCGAGCGCGTTGAGCCCGAAGATGAGGGAGTACTGCTGGGGCGTGGCGCCGTACACCTCCTGCAGCACGAACGGCGAGCCGGAGATGTAGCTGAACATCGCCCCGAACGCGAGCCCGGCCGTCAGGGCGGAGCCCATGAACGGGCGGTCACGCAGCAGCCGCCAGAACGTGCGCACGGTGTGCTTGAGGCCGCCGCTCTCGCGCTCGGCCGCGGGAAGCGTCTCGCGCACGCCCGCCAGCATGGCCAGCAGCAGCACCAGGCCGATGAGGCTGAGCACCACGAACACGCCCCGCCACGACGTGAACGCCAGCAGCTGGGCGCCCGCGATCGGCGCCAGGATGGGGGCCAGACCGCTCACCAGCATGAGCGTGGCGAAGATGCGGGCGATGGCGGCGCCGTCGTACAGGTCGCGCACGACAGCCCGCACGATGACCAGTGCCGCGCCGCCCAGCATGCCCTGCAGCAGCCGGAACGCGATGAGCATGGGCACCGACTGCGCGAACGCGCACAACAGCGAGGCCGCCATGAATCCGGCCACGCCCACCATCAGCGGCACCCTCCTGCCGCGCACGTCGCTGACCGGCCCGGCGATCACCTGGCCGACGGAGACGCCGATGAGGCAGGCGGTGAGGGTGAGCTGCACCTGCGCGGGGGCGCTCAGCATCTCGGAGGTGATGGCGGGCAGCGCGGGAAGATACATGTCGATGGAGAGCGGCCCGATCGCCGACAGCGCCCCGAGGATCAGCAGCAGCAGCCCGCGGCGGCTCCTTCGCTCATGAACGACGACGGCGGACGTGGCCTCTGCCACGGACATGGATGCCCCTCTCCCTCGCGGACCGGTGGCCCACGAGGGCCGAAGGATCAAACCAGTACCGGCTTCTCCTAATTCCCGGTCATCAGATATTTCTTGGGAATTCCATGACCCGGACGAGGAACACCGATCCGGCCGGGCTCACCTGGGGCAGGGACCGCCCGCCGCAGTCCCTAAACTCATGGCATGGACTCCCCAGCCGTCGAGATCATCGACCTGGTCAAACGTTACGGCGGCACCACCGCCGTCGACGGCCTCACGCTCCGCGCCGAACGCGGGGCGGTCACCGCGGTCCTCGGCCCCAACGGCGCGGGCAAGACGTCCACGGTGGAGATCTGCGAGGGCTTCCGCGAGGCCGACGCGGGCACCGTCAGAGTGCTCGGCCTGGCGCCCGCGCTGCCCGAGCTGCGGCCGCGCGTGGGAGTCATGCTGCAGGCGGGCGGTGTGCCGCCGGCGATGCGCTGCGCCGAGTGGCTGCGCCTGGTCTCCCGCTTCTACGCCCGTCCCCTCGACACGGACGCGCTGCTCGCCCGGCTGGGGCTGACGGAGCACGTACGCACCCCCTACCGGCGGCTGTCGGGCGGGCAGCAGCAGCGCCTGTCGCTGGCCGCGGCCGTCGTCGGGCGGCCGGAGCTGGTCTTCCTCGACGAGCCGACGGCCGGGCTCGACCCGCAGGCCAGGCACGCCTGCTGGGAGCTGGTGGGCGAGCTGCGCGGCGCCGGCGTGTCCGTGGTGCTGACCACCCACCACATGGACGAGGCCGAGCGGCTGGCCGACCACGTGGCGATCATCGACAGGGGGCGGGTGGTGGCCGAGGGCAGCCCCGCCTCGCTCACGGGAGCCGAGCGCCAGCTGCGGTTCAGGGCGCGGCCGGGGCTGGCGCTGGAAGAGCTGCTCAACGCGCTGCCCACGGGCAGCGCGGCCAAGGAGTCACCCGCCGGGCACTACATCATCGAGGGCCTGGTCGGGCCCGAGCTGCTGGGCACGGTGACGGCCTGGTGCGCCTCCGAGGGCGTCACGGCCGACGACCTGCGCATCGAGCGCCGCACCCTCGAAGACGTGTTCCTGGAGCTGACCGGCAGGGAGCTGCGATGACCGCTCGGCCCGCACCCGCTGGAGGCGCGATGACCACGCTGGACCTCACCCCCGCGCCCGGCGCGGCGCCGTTCCCGCGCATGGTGTTCGCGCAGGCGTGCGCCGAGGTCCGCGCGACCCTGCGCAACGGCGAGCAGCTGGCGCTCACCCTGGTTCTCCCGGTGTTGCTGCTGGCGGGGTTCTCGATGATGCCGCTGATCGACGTCGGCGGCAGCCGGGTCGACTTCCTGACGCCCGGCGTGCTGGCCCTGGCCGTCATGTCCACGGCGTTCACCGGCCAGGCCATCGCGACCGGGTTCGAGCGCCGCTACGGCGTGCTGAAGCGGCTGGGCGCGACCCCGCTGTCCAGAGCCGGTCTCATGCTCGCCAAGACGGCCGCCGTCGTGGCCGTGGAGGTCATCCAGGCCGTCGTGATCGTGGCCGTGGGGCTGGCGCTGGGGTGGCGGCCGCACGGGTCGTTCCTCAGCGCCGCGCTGCTCATCGTCGTCGGCACGGCGGCGTTCAGCGGCCTGGGGCTGCTCATGGCGGGCACGCTGCGCGCCGAGGCGACGCTGGCCGCCGCCAACCTCGTCTACCTGGTGCTGCTGGGCGCCGGCGGGGTGGTCTTCCCGCTGTCGAAGTTCCCCGAGGGGATGCGGCCGGTGCTGGAGATCCTGCCGATCTCGGCGCTGACCGGCGGGCTGCGATCGGTGCTCGCGCAGGGCGCGGCGCTGCCGCTCGTCCCGCTGGCCGTGCTGGCGGCGTGGGCGGTGTTGTCGCTGGGGCTGGTCTCGCGCACCTTCCGCTGGGAGTGAGGGAGAACCCCGGGAGGCGGTGACCGCGAGGCGTGACGGGACCTGCCGGGCCTCATTCGGGTTGCGGCTGGGGCGCTTCGGCGCCGAGGGCTCCGTAGCGGCGCCTGGCGAGCGCGGCCACCACGGTCAGCGGGACCGCCGCGCCCGCGGCCAGGCCGAACAGCAGCGCGTACCTCCCCTGGTCGGCCAGCGGCCCGGCCGCCCAGGAAGCGGCCGCGCTGCCCACGAACAGCGCCGAGGCGAAGAACGCGATCGTCGTCCCCCTGGCCTCCGGCACCACCGAGGTGGCCCACGTCTGCAGCGACGAGTGCAGGAACGACCAGCCGCCGCCGAGCAGCAGCGCCGTCACGGTCACGGTCGGCAGGCTCACGTGCACGGTCACGATCGCGAAGCCGGCGCACAACTGCGCGCCGCCCACCGTCATCAGCACCGGCGCGGGCCAGCGTCCCACCAGCCGCTTGACGAGCTTGGACAACGCCCACAGACCCAGCCCGTACGCGGTGATGGCGAGCCCGGCCACGGCGGCGGCGAACCCGGCGTGCTCCAGCGCGGTGGCCAGGAAGGGCATGACGCCGAGCAGGATCGCCCCTTCGACGAACGCCAGCCCGAACACCAGCAGCGCCCAACCGTGCCCGAGCACCGCCCCCAGGTAGCGGCCCACGCCCCGCGCGGCGCCCGCGGGCCCGGCTCGGGGCGGCTCGGGCAGCGAGCGGAGCGCGTACGCGCAGGCCAGCGCGCAGGCGGCGGGCACCACGAAGGCCACCCGCCAGTTCAGCAGGCCGGCGAGCACTCCGCTGAGGCCGGTGGCCAGCGCGGTGCCGAGGGAGGCGGCGGCCATCAGATCCGTGAGCGCGCGCTGCCGGACCGACGCCCGGACCGTGTCGCCCACGTACGTCAGGCCGGTGGGGATCACCGCGCCGAAGCAGGCCCCTGCGACGATCCTGGCCGCCACCAGCGCACCGAGCACGGGCATGAGGGCGGAGACCAGCCCTGCCAGCGCCGCGCCGAGCAACGCTCCGCGCATCACCCGCACCCTGCCGAACCGGTCGGACAGCAGCCCCCACAGCGGCTGGGACAACCCGTAGGCCAGGTAGTAGCCGCTGGCGGCGGTGACGGACGCCGACAGGGACACGTCCAGGTCCTTGGCGATCAGCACGAGCATGGGGGTGACGGCGAAGCGGTCGAAGCTGCTGACGAACGACGACACGGACAGGGCCGCCGGCGGCCGCTCGATGCTCACAGGGGGGTCAGAGGCTCTCATACGTCCATAGTTCGTTTGTGCCTAACTAAACGATCGGGACCACTCTAAGTGGGCAAATGTCCAAGGGCGTCAGTAGGCTCTTGGGGTTGCCCTTCTTCACAGGTGAGGAATCCCGTGTCCGCCTTCGCCCTCGACGAACCGTTCGATCGCCGCCCCTGCCTGTCGCGGGCGGGCAGCGTGCTGCGCGCCGCCGCCGACTCGATACCGCCCTCCAGCCTCGTCCTGCTGGGGATCTTCAGCGTGCAGCTCGGCGCCGGATTCGCCAAGGAGCTGTTCGCGGCGCTGCCGCCGAGCGCGGTGGTGTTCCTTCGCATCGCGGCGGGGGCGCTCATCCTGGGCGCGTTCGTCAGGCCGCGGCTCAAAGGGCTGGCCGGACGTGACTGGGCGCTGGGCATCGGCTTCGGCGTGACGCTCGCGGTGATGAACCTGACCTTCTACGAGGCCCTGTCGCGGCTGCCGATGGGGATCGCCGTGGCCGTCGAGTTCCTCGGGCCGCTGGGCGTGGCGGTGGCGGCCTCCCGGCGCAGGATCGACCTGCTGTGGGTGGGCCTGGCCGGCGCGGGCGTGGTGCTGCTCGCGCCGTGGGGAGAGTCGGCGTCGGTGAGCTGGGCGGGGATCGCCTTCGCGATGCTGGCGGGGGCCTGCTGGGCCGGATACATCCTGCTGTCGGCGGCGGCCGGGCAACGTTTTCCCGGCACGAGCGGGCTGTCGTTCGCGATGATCGTGTCGGCCGTGGTGATCGCGCCCGTCGGGATCACGACCGGCGGGGCGGACCTGCTCCAGCCCGAGCTGCTGCTGATCGGGCTCGGCGTGGGGCTGCTGTCGTCGGTGATCCCCTACTCGCTGGAGCTGCGGGCGCTGCGGCGCATGCCCAAGCAGGTGTTCGGCATCCTGATGAGCATGGAGCCGGCCGCGGCGGCGCTGATCGGGGTGCTGCTGCTGAGCGAGTTCCTGCACGTGCAGCAGTGGGCGGCGATCATCTGCATCGTGGCCGCGAGCCTCGGCTCGACGCGGATGGCCGGCCGCGCCAAATAGCGGGCCAAATAGCGGGCCAAATAGCGGGCCAAACAGCGGCGGCTCCACAAGACGGGCCCGCAGGATGGGCCGCCGCGCGCCCGTGGGATGGGGTCTCGGGCGCGCGGCGGGGGGCTCGGCCTCGGTGGGCGGGTGTGCCGAGCCCGGTGAAGGTCAGCGGAGTGCGGGAGTCCGCGTGACCAGGCTGACGCCACCGCCCGGCGGCGGGGATGGCGTGGTCCGGTGGTCCGATGGATCGGGACGACAGGGCCGCCGGGCGCCCGCGCGAGGCGAGGCGCCGCTCAGCCGGCCCGCATCGAGGTTACCTCGATCGGGGAGCGCACGATCCCTAAATGTCGGAACTTACCGCTCGGATCACGGGTTAGCCCGGATTGTCGGGCTCAGTGCTCGGCCCAGATGCCGCGTACGTGACCGATGTGCTCTTCCATGATCTGGGTGACGGCGGCGGCGTCGCCGCTCTTGAGCGCGTCGAGCAGCGCCAGGTGCTCCCTGGCCGAATCGGCCAGGGAGCCCCGCTCGGAGAGCTGGGACAGCCCGTAGAGCCTGGCCCTGGTGCGCAGGTCGCGCACCACGGAGACCAGGTGGGCGTTGCCGCACAGGGCCAGCAGTTCGACGTGGAAGCGCAGGTCGGCGTCGACGTACGCCAGCAGGTCGCCCCGCTCGCTGGCCGAGACGATCTCCTCGGCGGTGGGCCTGAGCCGCTCGAACTCCTCGGCCCGCGCGCTGTCGGCCAGCCTGGCCACCGTGGGCACCTCGATGAGCTGGCGGATCTCGGTGAGCTCGTCGAGATCGCGGTCGGACAGCTCGGTCACCCGGAAACCCTTGTTGCGCACCGCCTCGACCAGGCCCTCCTTGGCCAGGTCGAGCATGGCCTCGCGGACGGGCGTGGCCGAGACGCCGAACTGGGCGGCCAGCACCGGCGCGGAGTAGACCACTCCCGGCCGCATCTCACCGGTGATCAGCGCGGCGCGCAGCGCATGAGCGACCTGCTCCCGCAGGCTCTGCCGCTCCCCCACCATCGGCAGGTCGAGCCGGTCGTCGGCGACCATCCCGCCACCCCCTCCTACGTCCAGGCCTCGTAAGCGGCAGCCGCTACCACGAGGTCCTCCCACGCCATGCCCGTGCCTTTGAACACGCGCGGCCCCGGCCCTGTGAGCACTCTTCCGGCGATCAGGTCCGCGAGGTTGCCGGCGAGATGACCAGTGGTGATCGTACCTTGGCGGATCGGGACGATCAGGTCACCCGCCTCTTCCAGGGCGGCCGCCCTGGCCTCGACGACCACGGTGGCACGCGCGACGAGATCGCCGTCGAGCTCGCGGGCGCCGGGCTCGTGCGAGCCTACGGCGACGACGGTGGCGCCGTCGCGGGCGAGCTTACCGGGGAACAGGGGTTCCCTGGCGGTGGTGCAGCAGGCCACGAGGTCGGCCCCGGCCACGGCCTCATGGCTCTCGCCGGCCTCGGCCGAGGTCAGCGCCCGCGCGTCCAGCCCGAGCGTGCGGCAGTGCCCGGCGAGCGCCTCCGCGCGTCCGGGATCGCGCCCGACGACCGTCACCTCCGCGACGGGCGCCACCTCGCGCAACGCCGCCACGTGCCCCCACGCCTGCGGCCCGCTGCCGTACACCACCAGCCGCCGCGCTCCCGGCTCGGCCAGGTGGCGGACGGCCAGCGCCGAGACGGCGGGCGTGCGCAACGAGGTGAGCGCGATCCCGTCCATGGCCGCGAGCGGGGCGAGCGTCTCGCCGTCCAGCAGCAGATACGTCCCCTGGATCCGGGGCAGCCCCCGCCCGGGGTTGGCCGGCGCGACGGTGGCGGCCTTCACCCCCGCGTACCGACCGGCCGCGGCGGGCATCAGCAACAGGTGCCCGGCGGGCACGTCCACGACCGACCGTTGCGGCGTGTCCTCCGGGTCGAGCCCGGCCCTGAGTGCGTCCTCGAGAACCTGCACGGCCCGCCCGGGCGGCACCAGCCGCTCCAGCGTGGCGGCGTCGAGATACGGCAGTGTGCTCATCGCAGGGTGAACCCCGTTCCCATCGGATCGTCGGGATCGAGCTCGAAGGAGTGCCGCCCGGTCCGGTACGCCATGCCCTCGATCTCCGGGACGACCGCGCCCTCGGCGACGCCGGCCACCCGGGCGCGGAAGGTGCTGCCGACGACGCTGGTGTGGATCAGCGGGCCACGCAGCCCCGAGTCGTGCAGCAGCGCCAGCCGGGCCGCGGTGCCCGACCCGCAGGGCGAGCGGTCCACCTCCCCGTCGGCGAACACCGCCACGTTGCGCTGGTGCGCCACGCCGTCCACGTCGGGCAGCTCGTCGTAGAAGATCACGCCGTACACGCCGGAGAGCCGCTCGTCGGAGGGATGCCGGGAGGCGGGATGGCCGGCCAGGCCGGCCTTGACGCGCCGGGCGTGCTCGATGAGCGCGGGCAGGTGCCGCGGCTCCACCGACAGCCCCACCGCCGCGGCGGGCACGGAGGCGTAGACGGCGCCGCCGTAGGACACGTCGACCGTCACGCCTCCGGACGGCACGCCGCGGGCGATCACGAACGACGGCACGCTGACGAACGTCACCGCCCGCACCCGGCCCCCGGAGCAGCGCACCCGCGCCGTGACCCGCCCCGACGGCACGTCGATGACCACGTCCGTCTCGCCGTCGGGAGCCGCGTCGGCCAGGCCCTCGCGCACCGCGTGCACGCCCAGCGCGATCGTGCCGTGGCCGCAGGCGGTGGAGAAGCCGTCCTTGTGCCAGAACAGCGCGCCGAACCGCGCACCGGGGTCGTCGGGCGGGACCAGGAAGCACCCGTACATGTCGGCGTGGCCCCGCGGCTCGTGGCACAGCAGCCGCCGCACGTGGTCGAAGTCCGCCATCGCCGTGGAGCGGCGGTCGAGCACGCTGGAGCCGGGGATCTCGGGCACGCCGCCGGTCACGATCCTGAACGGCTCGCCACCCGTGTGGTAGTCGACCGTCGTGACCATCTCACCGCTCACAGCTCGAATCCGGCGGGGAAGGGGTCGCGGGGGTCGAGGAAGTATTGAGCGGTGCCGGTGATCCAGGCGCGGCCGGTGATCGACGGCACCACCGCGGGGCCGCCGCCCACGGTGGTCTCCTCCAGCAGCCGGCCGATGAACCGGGTGCCGATGAACGACTCGTTCACGAAGTCCCGCCCGAGCGGCAGCTCGCCGCGGGCGTGCAGTTGGGCCATGCGGGCGCTGGTGCCGGTGCCGCACGGCGAGCGGTCGAACCAGCCGGGGTGGATGGCCATGGCGTGCCGGGAGTGATGGGCGTCGGAGCCGGGCGCGGCGAAATAGACGTGGTGGCAGCCGCGGATGCGGTCGTCCTCGCGGTGCACGGGCTCGTCGGCGGCGTTGATGGCCTCCATGGTGGCCAGACCGGCCGCGATGAGCTCGTTCTTGGCCTCGCGGTCGAACGGCAGGCCGTAGGAGCCGAGGTCGACGATCGCGTAGAAGTTGCCGCCGTAGGCCAGGTCGTACGGGATCGTCCCGAACCCCGGCACGGTCACGGCGGCGTCCAGCCGGTCGCAGTAGGAGGGCACGTTGCGCAGCGTCACCGACATGGCCATGCCGTCCTCGACGGCCACGTCCACCGCCACCAGCCCGGCGGGCACCTCCAGGCGCACGGTGGTGACCGGCTCGGTGACCTCCACCATGCCGGTCTCGACGAGCACGGTGGCCACGCCGATGGTGCCGTGCCCGCACATCGGCAACAGCCCTGACACCTCGATGAACAGCACGCCCCAGTCGGCGTCCGGCCGGGTGGGCGGCTGCAGGATGGCGCCGCTCATCGCCGAGTGGCCGCGCGGCTCGGTCATCAGCAGCGTGCGGACGTGGTCGAGGTGGTCGCGGAAGTAGACGCGCCGCTCGGCCATACTCGCGCCGGGGATCACGCCCACGCCGCCGGTGATCACGCGCGTGGGCATGCCCTCGGTGTGGGAGTCGACGGCGTGGAAAACACGCTTGGTCCTCATCGCAGCCCTTCCGTCACGAGGTCCTCCAGGGGTTCGGGTGAGGGGGTGGATCGTCCGCGAGGGCCGGACCGGTCGCCTCGCCGCTCTCGCTGAGCGCGCCGAGGGTGACCGGCTGGGCGATGGGGCGGCGGGGCGGCTGCGGCGGCTCCCCTGCCAGGCACGAGACGGCGTATCCGCAGATGCGGCCCTGGCACCACCCCATGCCCGGCCTGGCCAGCAACTTGATGGAGCGCGCGTCGGTCGCGCCGAGGTCCTGCGCCTCGCGTACGCGGGCCAGCGGCACCTCCTCGCACCGGCACACCAGCGTGTCGTCGCGCAGCCACCCCTGCCAGCCCGGCTTGACGGGATAGGCCCGCTGCAGCGCCTCCCCGAACGCCCGCCACCGCGCCCGCCGCCGCACGAGCGCCCCCGGCGCCCCCGGCACCCCGGCCGCCTCAGGCGCCGTCCGGGAGCCGGCCACGATGGCCAGGCCGGCGATGCGGCCCTCCAGTTCGGACAGCCGCCACCCGCCGACCCCCGTGGGCTCGCCCGCCGCCCAGACGCCCGGGACCGTGGTGCGCTGGGCGGCGTCCACGGTGAGCACCGGGCTGCCGTCCACGTCGTGCCGGGTCTGGCAGCCGAGTTGCGTGCCCAGCTCGATCTGCGGCACGAAACCGTATCCGGCGGCCACGGTGTCGCACGCGACGACGCGGGTGGCGAGGATGTTCCACCCCTCGTCGAGGCGGGCCACGGTGACGGCCTCCACCTCGCGCTCGCCGTGCGCCGCGACCACCGCCTGGCGCGTGCGGTACGGCACCCGGTGCCGGGCCAGGCCGACCGCGTACCGTGCCGCTTCGCCCGCCTTGTCCAGGGCGAGGAGCGGCCGCCTGGCCAGCCCGAGCCCACTCCCGGCCTCGAACACGCCGAGCACGCGCGCCCCCGCCCCGGCCAGCCCGCCGGCCACGGGGAGCAGGAACGGCCCGGTGCCGGAGACGACGATCCGCCGGCCCGCCACGACGCCGCTGCCCTTGAGCAGCGCCTGCGCGCCGCCCGCGGTGAGCACGCCGGGCAGGTCCCATCCGGGAAAGGGCAGCGGCCGGTCGTGCGCGCCGGTGGCGATGAGCAGCCGCCGTGCCCGGAGAGCGACCGGCAGCTCACCCGCCCTTCCGTCCTGAGCCGGGGATGACCGTTTCACGCAGTGCACGACCAGGGTCCCGTCCGGTTCGCGGGCGGCGCTCCACGCCTGGTGCCGCAGCAGCACGTCGGCACGCTCGCCGAGGGCCCGGCCCTGGCGCAGGAACCGGCCGAGCCCGGGCTCCGCGCCCGGGACGACGGCGTGGCGGAAGTACTGGCCGCCGAGCCGCGCCCCTGAGTCCACGAGCGCCACCCGCAGGCCCGCCCGCGCCGCCGTGAGCGCGCCCGCGACCCCCGCGGGCCCGCCCCCGATCACCACGAGGTCGTACGTCACGACGTCGTCACCTCGTCCCCCGGCGCGGCCTCCAGGAGGCAGGCCCGCTCGGGCGCCCGCCCGTTGACGGAGATCAGGCAGTCGAAGCAGACGCCGATCCCGCAGAACAGCCCTCTCGGCCGCCCGCCGAAGCGGGTGCTGCGCCATGACCGCACGCCGGCCGCGTGCAGGGCCGCGCCGATCGTCTGCCCGGGGACGACCGGCACGGACCGGCCGTCGACCGTGATGTGGAACGTCACTGGTCCTCCTCGGAGAAACGTCCGGGCCGGAAGGGGCTCAGGTCGAGGTCGGGCTTCTGACCGGCGATGATCTGGGCGAGCAGGTGCCCGGTCGCGGGGGCGAGCCCGATCCCCGCGCCTTCGTGCCCGCACGCGTGGTACAGCCCGGCCAGGCGCGGGTCGGCGCCGATGACGGGCAGGTGGTCGGGGCAGTACGGCCGGAACCCGCAGTAGGACCTGATGGCCCGCACCTCGCGCAGCGCGGGGAAGAGCGCGACCGCCTGCCCGGCCAGCCGCGCGAGCACCGGCACCGACGTCGTACGGTCGAAGCCGACCCGTTCCCTGCTGGCCCCGATGAGCACGGTCCCCGCCGGGGTGCCCTCGACGACGGCGGACGTCTCCAGCCCCGCCGAGTCGCTCGCGACGTTCGTGACGTAGGCGGCGGTGTAGACCTTGTGCCTGATCAGCGGCTCGCTCAGGGGTTCGGTGACGAGGACGAAGCCGCGCCTGGGCAGGATCGGCAGGTCGACGCCCGCCAGCGCGGCCACCTCGCCGCCCCAGGTGCCCGCCGCGTTGATCACAGCGCCGCCGCGGACGTCGCCCCGCGAGGTGCGGACGCCCGTCACCCGGCCGCCGGAACGCCTGACCCCGGTCACCGCGGCGCCCAGCCGCAGGCGCAACGTGCCGCGGCCGAAGCTGCGCGCCCCGTGCCTGAGCAGGGCGGCCGCGGCCAGCATGGGCTGCACCTGGGCGTCCTGCGGGTAGTGCACGCCGCCGGCCAGGTCGCCGGCGAGGTGCGGCTCGTAGTCGCGCAGCGATCCGGCGGGCACCAGGGTGTGCTCGACGTCATGCTTGGCGGCCTGTCCGGCGGCGAGGTCGGCGAGCCGCTCCTGGACCTCGGGGGTCTCGGCGACGACGAGCCCGCCCTTGGCCTCGAACTCGAACCCGCCGTTCCCGCCGTGCCGCTCCGCCAGCGAGCGCCACAGCCGGTTCGACAGGACGGCCAGCTCGAGTTCGGGCCCTGGTTCCTTGTCGGACACCAGGACGTTGCCCTCGCCCGAGCCGGTCGTGCCGCCCGCCACGGGCCCGCGGTCGATCACGGTCACGTCGAGTCCCGCCCGTGCGGCGTAGTAGGCGCAGGCCGCTCCCACCACGCCGGCGCCGACGACGATCACGTCGGACAAGCGCCACCACCTCCCAGCGGTAATATGTCACATACCCAATGACCTTGAGAAGCCCCGTTCCAGGGACCGGCCCGCCCGGCCCTTACCATCGATACGTGAAGCTACCCACGGACCATCCCCACCCCCTTGTGCGCCGCCTGTTCTCCTTCTGGGCGCCCACCGAGAGGTCGATGCGCGGCTGGGCCATGGCGTCCGTGGTGGTCAACGCGGGCATCACGGTGACGGGCGCGGGAGTGCGGGTCACCGGCTCCGGGCTGGGCTGCCCGACCTGGCCGAGGTGCACGCCCGACAGCTTCATCCCGGTCGCGCACCCCGAGGTCTCACCGCTCAACATGGCCGTCGAGTTCGGCAACCGGCTGCTCACCTTCCTGGTGCTGGCCGTGGGGGTCGCGTGCGTGCTCTCCGCGTTGCGGATGAGGCCGCGCAGGCGCTCGCTGGTGCTGCTGGCCTGGCTCCAGCCGGTCGGCATCGTGGCCCAGGCGCTGTGGGGCGGGCTGGTGGTCAACACCATGCTCAACCCGTTCACGGTCGGCATGCACTTCCTGATCTCCAGCGGCCTGATCGCCGCCTGCTGGGTGTTGTACGCCCGCGCGGGCGAGGGCGACGCCCCCGCGCGCCGGGTGACGCACCGCGACATCAGGCGGCTCGGGCACGTGCTGCTCGCGGCGGTGTTCGTGCTGCTGGTGGCCGGTGTGGTGGTGAGCGGCACGGGGCCGCACTCGGGCGACGCCATGGCCTCCCGCTTCGACCTGGACATCGAGACCGTGGCGCGCATCCACGCCGACATCGCCTACGTCGTGGTGGGGCTGACGTTCGCACTGGCGTTCGCGCTGCACGTGAACAACGCCCCGCGCCCCGCGCGCCGGGCGGCGCTCGCGCTCTTCGCGGTGGAGCTGGCCCAGGGCGTGATCGGCTACACCCAGTACTTCCTGGCCGTGCCCGCCATGCTGGTCCTGCTGCACGTCCTCGGCTCGACCCTGGTCTGGATCGCCGCGCTGAGGGTGGTCACCTCACTGCGCACCCGTTCCCCTGAGGCCGCCCCCGCTGGCCACTCCCCCACCGCGGCGCACGCCGCCGTCTGAGGGGATAAGCCCGGGTTTGGGGCGTTAGGTCCGCCACTCCCCCGCCCTGACGCACGCGTGATTTGCACGGAAACGTCCGCCGCGCTCCGCACACCACCGCGCCGGACAGCGCCCGGCGTCAATCTGGACGAGCGCCGCGAGCCCGGCCGCCCCACCGGGAACATCAGAGACGCATCCCGGCGGCCTCGCCTCAGCCGGGAGCGCCGGGGGCGTAGCCCGGCGGCGGTGAGCCCCTGGCGACCGAGCCGGCGTGCATCGACCGCGCGGGGAAGTCCGCCCTGGCGGTGCTCATGCACTCCAGCAGCGCCCGCTGCTCCTCGTGGAAGGTCTGCTCGTCGACCACGTGGCGGGCCGCCCGCTCGTGCAGCAGGCCCAGCTCGGTGGCGGCCAGCTGGTAGTCGCGCATCGCGCGCAGCCCCCGCTTGCCGCCGTGGGCCTTGGCCCACTGCCTGGCCTGCCGCCGCCTGGTGAACGCCGACAACATGTAGATGTCGGCCTGGGTGACCAGCTTGGTCGGCTCGTAGGGCGGGAGATAGCGCTGGATGAGGGCGACGATGCGCCGCCGGTCCCTGAACACCACGCCGATGAGCACGACCAGCACGACCAGCAGCGTCAGGTAGGCCACCACGAGCCCGGGGAAGCCGCCGTAGGAGGCCAGGCCGTTCCACAGGCCGTGCAGGATCATCGCGGCCGACCAGCCGGCCAGGACGGGGAAGATCCGGTCGCCGCCGCCGCGCTGGGCCGCGTAGGCGACCGCGACGCCGATCATGGAGCTGAACAGCGGGTGCGCGAGCGGCGACAGGATGCCGCGCAGCACCACCGTGACCGCCAGCCCTTTGACGCCCGAGCCGGACAGCGCGGCGATGTAGTAGCTGACGTTCTCGCTCATGGCGAAGCCGAGCCCGACCATGCTGGCGTAGATGACGCCGTCGGTCGGCCCGTCGAGCTCGGCCCTGCGGAACCTGAGCAGGCCCAGCAGCACCAGGCCCTTCATCGTCTCCTCCACCACGGGCGCGCCGAACGTGGCCGCGATGTTGCGGGCACTGGCCTCCGACAGGCGGGCGGTGTCGATGATGTAGTGCAGGTTGAGCGAGTTGACCACGCCGGCGACCAGCACCGCGATGCCCGCGCCCCACGCGAACGCGAAGATCAGGTTGCTGCGCGGCTCCGGCTCCATCCGGTCGAGCGCCAGCACCGCGGCCAGCAGCAGCGGCACCGGTGCCAGCGCGAGCATGAGGGCGATGAAGAACTGCACCGGCGCGCCGTTGAACACCACGTCGAACGAGAACGAGACGAGGGCGCAGATGCCGGTGAGCACCAGCCCGATGATCAACGCGAACGATGGGCGGTCCTTGAACACCCAGCGTGGATCACGGGTCGCCATAGGGTGACCTTAACGGATCAGAGTGCCGGGGTCCGTGCGGGTCGGAGCAGTGCGGGTCCAGGCCGGGCATGCCGTGATCGACCTGGAGCGTGGTGTGGCCGATCTCGAAGCGCTCGTGCAGCAGGCGGGCCAGGCGTGTGCGTACGTCGTGGCAGTCGGAGCCCTCCGCCACGATCACGTGGGCCGACAGCGTGGGATAGCCGCTCGTCACGGCCCAGACATGCAGGTCGTGCACCTCCTCGACGTCGGGGTCGGCGGCCAGCACACCGCCGATCTCGTCGGGGTCGAGCCCGCTCGGCGCCGCCTGCAGCAGCACCCGGCCGGAGTCGCGCAGCAGCCCCCAGCCGGCCTTGAGCATGAGGGCGGCCACCACCAGGGCGGCGATCGTGTCGGCCTGGCGGAAGCCGGTCAGCCAGACCACGACACCCGCCACCGCCGTGGCGATGAAGGCGTACATGTCGTTGAGCACGTGCTGGAAGGCGCCCTCGACGTTGAGGCTGCGCCGGTCGGCCCTGGACAGCAGCCAGACGGCCAGCGCGTTGACGGCGATGCCCGCCAGCGCGGTGAACACGACGACGGGCCCCGACACCTCGGGCGGCTCCATGAGCCGGCGCACGCCCTCGTAGACGAAGTAGGCCACGAGCAGAAGCAGCGTCACGCCGTTGACCTGCGCGGAGAGGATCTCGGCCCGCTTCCAGCCGAACGTGTAGGCGCCCCTGGCCGGCCTGGCGGCGATGCGCATGGCGAGCAGGGCCAGCGCGATGGCGGTCGCGTCGGTCAGCATGTGGGCGGCGTCGGAGATCAGCGCGATCGAGTTGGCGATCACACCGGCGATCACCTCGACGACCATGTAGCCGACGATGAGCGCGAGCGCCCCGGCCAGATGACGCCGGTCGGCGTTCGCGCTCAACGCGTGGCCGTGCCCGTGCCCATGACCGGGCCCCCGGCCGTGGTGACCTCCGCTCATCCGGTCTCCTTCAGATGCTCCCGGCTCAGGTCGAGCAGCATGCGGACATGGGCGTCGGCCAGCCGGTAGTAGATCATCCGCCCGGCCCTGCGGCTGGCCACGATCCCCGCCGTACGCAGCAGGCGCAGCGCGTGGGAGACGGCCGTGTCGGTCACCTCGACGGCGTCGGCCAGGTCGCACACGCACAACTCCCCCGCCTCCAGCAGGGCGTAGAGCAGCCGGGCCCGGGTCGGGTCCCCGAGCAGGCGGAACAGCTCGGCCAGCCGGGTGGCCTCTTCCGGCGTCACGAGCCGGTCACGGGTGGCCGCGACCCTGGCGGCGTCCGGCTCCTGCACCGCACAACCGTCCAGACCCGTGATAACACCTGAAGAGCTGTTCATATGTGCACTATAAGGATCGAGAAGAGCCCGGCGCAACGGCCGGGCGGAGGGTTCAGGCGAGCAGCGGGTCGATCGCGACCGCGAGGAAGAGCAGCGCCAGGTAGGCGTTGGACCAGTGGAAGAACCGCATCGGGCGCAGGTCGACACCGCTCTTGCCGGCGTTGAGCCGGCCCAGCAGGCGGTGCACCTCCCACAGGCACACGGCGCCGAGCACGGCCGCGACGACAGGGTAGAACAGCGTGGTGCCGGCCACCGGCCACAGCGCCAGCGAGCACAGCACGGTCGCCCACGTGTAGGCGATGGACTCCAGGACGACCCGCCGCTCAGTGGCCACCACCGGCAACATCGGCACCTTGGCCGCCGCGTAGTCCTCCTTGTAACGCATGGCCAGCGTCCAGGTGTGCGGCGGCGTCCAGAAGAACACCACCCCGAACAGCACCAGCGGCGCCCAGGCGAGCCGGTCGGTGATGCCCGCCCAGCCGATCATCACCGGCATGCAGCCCGCGATGCCGCCCCACACGATGTTCTGGGCGGTGCGCCGCTTGAGGATCATCGAGTAGACCAGCACGTAGAACAGGATCGCGCCGGTGGACAGCAGGGCGGCCAGGGCGTTGGTGGTGAGCCACAGGCCCACGGTGGAGATCACGCCGAGCACGACGCCGAAGACGAGCGCCGCGCGCGGCGACACCTGGTGCCTGGCCAGCGGCCTGCGGCGGGTGCGGCGCATCTTCTGGTCGATGTCACGGTCGACGTAGCAGTTGAGCGCGTTGGCGCTGCCTGCCGACAGGGTGCCGAACACCATGACGGCGACGGACGTCCACAGCGGCGGCAACCCGCCCGCGGCGAGGAACATCACGGGCAGCGTCGTGATCAGCAGCAGCTCGATGATCCGCGGCTTGGTGAGCGCGATGTAGGCCTTGACGATCATGCCGATCGAACGCGGCTCGCCCACCTTCGGGGACGGGGCCGTCGCCTGCCTGTTGGTGAGCACCGTCAAGGTGCTTCCAGCCTGTGCGGGGTCAACGCGTAACCTCTGATTAGAGCGGATCCATGGGTGGGCGCCGTGACGCCTCTGCGAACAACCAAACTGTAGTCGCAGGGTCGGCCGGTCCGGCCAATGGGGGGCTTGCGCCCCACGTGGGACGCCGGGGTGGAACGGGAATTGATCGTCACCTCCACTCGGTTAGGGTCCCTGTGGGCGGGATAGCCAAACCGGCGTGACCAATGACAACTAGATTCCGGAGATCGAGCACTTGAGCACCGAACTCGTGCCAGCCCTCGAATGGACCGACCTCGACAAGAAGGCGGTCGACGTCGTTCGAGCCCTGGCGATGGACGCAGTGGAGAAGGCGGGCTCGGGTCATCCCGGCACCGCCATGAGCCTGGCCCCCGCCGCATACCTGCTTTTCCAGCGCGTGATGCGCCACGACCCGACCGATCCCGGATGGATCGGGCGCGACCGCTTCGTGCTGTCGTGCGGCCACACCAGCCTGACGCTCTACATCCAGCTCTTCCTTTCCGGCTACGGCCTGTCACTCGACGACCTCAGGCGGCTGCGCCAGTGGGACAGCCTCACGCCCGGTCACCCCGAGCACGGCCACACGGCCGGCGTCGAGACCACGACGGGTCCGCTCGGCCAGGGTCTGGGCAACGCGGTCGGCATGGCGATGGCGGCCCGCCGCGAGCGCGGCCTGTTCGACCCCGGCGCCGAGCCGGGCGCCTCGCCGTTCGACCACCACATCTGGTGCCTCGTCAGCGACGGCGACATCGAGGAGGGCATCAGCCACGAGGCCAGCTCGCTCGCCGGCCACCAGAAGCTGGGCAACCTCATCGTCATCTGGGACGACAACCAGATCTCCATCGAGGACGACACGCTCATCGCCAAGTCGGAGGACGTCGTCGCCCGCTACGACGCCTACGGCTGGCACACCCAGAGCGTCGACTGGACCGAGAACGGCGACTACGCCGAGGACGTCCAGGCGCTCTACGACGCGCTGCAGGCGGCCAGGTCCGAGACCGGCCGGCCGTCGTTCATCCGGCTGCGCACCATCATCGGCTGGCCCGCGCCCAACAAGCGGAACACCGGCAAGATCCACGGCTCGGCCCTGGGTGAGGCGGAGGTCGCCGCCACCAAGGAAGTCCTCGGCATGGACCCCGCCAAGAGCTTCGACGTGCCGGACGAGGTGCTCAAGCACGCCCGCGCCGTCGCCCAGCGCGGCCGCGCCGAGCACGCCGAGTGGGAGAAGGGCTACGCGGAGTGGCGCTCGGCCAACGCCGAGCGGGCCGAGGAGCTCGACCGCATCTCCCAGCGCCAGCTGCCCAACGGCTGGGCCAGGGCGCTGCCGTCGTTCGAGCCGGGCGCCTCGATGGCCACCCGCAAGGCCTCCGGCGAGGTGCTGAGCGCGCTGGCGCCGGTGCTGCCCGAGCTGTGGGGCGGCTCGGCCGACCTGGCCGAGTCGAACAACACCACCATGAAGGGCGAGCCGTCCTTCATCCCCGAGGAATACCAGACCAAGGAGTTCCCCGGAAACCGCTACGGCCGCACGCTGCACTTCGGCATCCGCGAGCACGCCATGGGCGCGATTCTCAACGGCATCGCCCTGCACGGCGGCACCCGCCCCTACGGCGGCACGTTCCTGGTCTTCTCCGACTACATGCGGCCGGCGGTGCGCCTGGCCGCGCTGATGAAGCTGCCGGTCACCTACGTGTGGACGCACGACTCCATCGGCCTGGGCGAGGACGGCCCCACGCACCAGCCGATCGAGCACCTGTGGGCGCTGCGCGCGATCCCCGGCCTCGACGTCGTCCGCCCGGCCGACGCCAACGAGACCGCGTACGCGTGGAAGGCGGTGCTCCAGCACACCGACAGGCCCGCGGCCCTGGCCCTGACCAGGCAGAACCTGCCCGTCTTCGAGGGCACCAGCGCCGAGGGCGTGGCCAGGGGCGGCTACGTCCTGCGCGAGGCCTCCGACGGCCAGCCCCAGGTCCTGCTCATCGCCACGGGCAGCGAGGTGGAGATCGCGGTGAACGCCCGCGAGCTGCTGGAGTCGCAGGGCATCCCGACGCGCGTGGTGTCGATGCCGTGTGTCGAATGGTTCAACGGGCAGGACACCGCATACAGGCAGACGGTCCTGCCTGCGTCGATCCGGGCTCGGGTCGCGGTCGAGGCGGGCGTCGCTCTCGGCTGGCACCAGTTCGTCGGCGAGTGCGGCGAGGTGGTCGGCCTCGAACACTTCGGCGCGTCGGCCCCGTACAAGACCGTGTACGAGCAGTTCGGGCTGACGGCGGAGCGCGTGGCCGCGGCGGCACATGCGAGCCTGGCCAAGCTTGGCCGGGAAAAGGGCGAGACGACGGGAAACTGAACGAACATGAGTGAGATCCTGAACAAGCTGTCCGGCCAGGGCGTCGCCATCTGGCTCGACGACATCAGCCGTGAGCGCCTGCGCACCGGCAACCTCGATCAGCTGATCCGCGAGAAGAACGTCGTCGGGGTGACCTCCAACCCGACGATCTTCGCCAACGCGCTCAGCAAGGGCGACGCGTACAACGCCCAGCTGCACGACCTCGCCGTACGCGGCGTCGACGTGGGCGAGGCCGTACGCGCCATCACCACCTACGACATCCGCTGGGCCGCGGACGTGCTGCGCCCCGTCTACGACGCCACCGGCGGCGTGGACGGCCGGGTGTCCCTCGAAGTCGACCCGCGCCTGGCCCGCGACAGCGAGAAGACCGTGGCCGAGGCGCGGGCGCTGTGGTGGCTGGTCGACCGGCCCAACCTGTTCATCAAGATCCCGTCGACGGTGGAGGGGCTGCCCGCGATCACGCAGGCGCTGTCGGAGGGCATCAGCGTCAACGTCACGCTGATCTTCTCCCTCGAGCGTTACCGCGCGGTCATGGACGCCTGGCTGGCCGGCCTTGAGGCGGCGCAGGCCAAGGGCCTCGACCTCAGCAAGATCGATTCGGTGGCGTCGTTCTTCGTCAGCCGGGTCGACACCGAGATCGACAAGCGGCTCGACAAGCTCGGCAAGCCCGAGCTGAAGGGCAAGGCGGGCGTGGCCAACGCGCGCCTGGCGTACGCGGCGTTCGAGGACGTGATGAACTCCGAGCGCTGGCAGCGGCTGCGCGCCGCGGGCGCCCGCCCGCAGCGGCCGCTGTGGGCCTCGACCGGCGTGAAGAACCCCGAATACTCCGACACCCTCTACGTCGACCAGCTCGTCGTCCCCGGCACCGTCAACACGATGCCGGAGAAGACGCTCGACGCGACGGCCGACCACGCCAACGTCTCGGGCGACACCGTGCGTCCCTTCTACGAGCAGGCCTGGAACACCATGGCCGCGCTCAAGGAGGCCGGCGTCGACTACGACGACGTGGTGAAGGTCCTGGAGGACGAGGGCGTCGACAAGTTCGAGGCGTCCTGGAACGAGCTGCTCGAGAGCGTCACCAAGAACCTGGTCCCGTGATGAAGGTCTCCTGCCGCGATGAGGGGGTGGCGTCCGCCGCCGCCTCCTTCGCGGGGCGCCTCGTCGCCGGCGGCGTGCCCGCGCGGCTCGCCGCCGGCGACCCCACGCTGTGGGGTGAGGACGCCGATGCGGGCGCGCCGGCCGGCCCCGACCGGCCGGCGCGCCCGCGAACGCCGTCCCGCACCTCGCGCGAGCTGCTGCCAGAGCTGGGCAGGCTCGCCGAGCGAGCACGCGCGCAGGGACTGACGCACGTGGTGCTGGCGGGGGCGGGCGGCTCGCCCGCCGCCGCCGAGGTGATCTGCGACACCGACGACGTGCCGCTCACCGTTCTCGACACGACCGACCCCGGGCAGGTGCTCCGCGCGCTCGCCGAGCCGCCGGACGCCACGATCGTGGTCGTGGCCGACCCTGGCGGCTCGGCCCTGGAGACCGACTGCCTGCTGAGAATCTACGAACGTTACTTCGCCGACGCGGGCATCGCGCCGGCCGAGCGCATCGTGGTCGTCACCGGCCCCGGCTCGCCGCTGGAGCGGCGCGCGCGTGAGAGCGGCCACCAGGTGGTGCCGGCCGCCCCCGTCGCGGGCGGCCGTGCTCCGGCGCTGTCGGCGTACACGCTGGTGGCCTGCGCGTTGGCGGGCGCCCGCGTGGAGCGGCTGCTCGACGACGCCGAGCAGGCGCTGCCGCTGCTGTCCCGCGACACCGGCAACCCCGGGCTCGACCTGGGGGCGGCGCTCGGCGGGGCGGCGCTGGGCGGGCGCGACAAGCTGCTGCTCGAAGACCAGCTCTCGGCCATCGCCGGGCTGCCCGGCTGGATCGAGGAGCTCGTCGCGGGCTCCACCGGCAAGCGGGGCAGGGGCATCCTCCCCGTCGTGGGCGCCGACCCCCGTCGCAGCGGCGACGAACTGGTCGTCGCGATCGAGTCCGACGTCGGCGACGTGCGCGTCGACGGGCCCCTCGGCGCGCAGTTCCCGGTGTGGGAATATGCCGCCGCCGTCGCCGGTCTGGCGCTGGACGTCGACCCCTTCGACCGGCCCGACGAGGCCGGGGCGCGCGACAACACCGTCGCGCTGCTGGCGCTGCCCGACCTGCCGACCGGCGCTCCCGCGTTCACCGACGGCCCCGTCGAGGTGTACGGCGGGGTCACGGCCAAGGATCTGCCCGGGCTGTTCGCCGAGCTGCTGCACACCGTTCCGGCCGGCGGATATCTGTCGATCATGGCCTACCTCGACCGGCTGGCCGCGTTCGACGCCCCGGTGCCCGACGGGGCCGACTTCGAGCAGATGACCGACGCCTGGATGATGGCCGACGCGGCGACGCTGCGGGCGCTGCTCGCGCTGCGTACCGACCGGCCGGTGACCTTCGGCTGGGGCCCGCGCTGTCTGCACGCGACCGGCCAATATCACAAGGGCGGCCCCCCGAACGGCGTGTTCCTGATGATCACCGGCGCGGTGGCCGAGGACGTCGCGGTCCCGGGGCGGCCGTACACCCTGGGCCGGCTCCAGCTGGCGCAGGCTCTCGGCGATCTCGGCGCCGTGGAGACCCGCGGGCGTCCCGCCGTACGCCTGCATCTGACCGACCGCGCGGCGGGAGTCGCGCACCTGCTCGCAGCCGCACAGGAGGCTTGAGATGACAGACCCGGCAGCACCCGCGGAGGAGGCCGCCACGGTGGCCACCTCGGCCGCGGGCACCTCCACCACCATGGAAGTCCTGGCGGCCAACCCGCTGCGCGACCCGCGTGACAAGCGGCTGCCCCGGGTGGCCGGACCGTGTGTGATGGTGTTGTTCGGCGTGACAGGTGACCTGGCCAAGCGCAAGCTGTTGCCGGCGATCTACGACCTGGGGAACCGGGGGCTGCTGCCGCCCGGCTTCTCGCTGGTCGGGGTCGCCAGGCGCGACTGGAAGGACCAGGATTTCGCCCAGCTGACGCACGACGCCGTCAAGGCACACGCCAGAACGCCCTTCCGCGAGGAGGTATGGAAGCAGCTGCGTGAGGGCATCCACTTCGTGCCCGGCGAGTTCAACGACGACGGGGCGTTCGACGCGCTGGCCATGGCCTTGAACGAGATCGACGAGACACGGGGCACCGGGGGAAACTACGCCTTCTACCTGTCGGTGCCGCCGAAGTTCTTTCCCGTTGTGGTCGAGCAGCTCAAGCGGACGAAGTTGTCCGACGCGCCCGAGGGCTCGTGGCGGCGGGTGGTCATCGAGAAGCCGTTCGGTCACGACCTGCGCTCGGCGCACGAGCTGAACGAGATCACCACCTCCGCCTTCCCGGAGAGCTCGATCTTCAGGATCGACCACTATCTGGGCAAGGAGACCGTTCAGAACATCATGGCGCTGCGGTTCGCCAACAACCTCTATGAGCCGATCTGGAACCGCAGCTTCGTCGACCACGTGCAGATCACGATGGCCGAGGACATCGGCATCGGGGGGCGGGCCGGCTACTACGACGGCATCGGCGCCGCCCGCGACGTGATCCAGAACCACCTGCTCCAGCTGCTCGCGCTGGTCGCGATGGAGGACCCGACCTCGTTCGACGCCTCCGCGCTGCGCCGGGAGAAGGAGAAGGTGCTCAAGGCCGTGCGGCTGCCGGCCAACCTCGGGCTCAACACCGCGCGCGGGCAGTACAAAGCGGGCTGGCAGGGCGGCGAGAAGGTCGTCGGCTACCTTCAGGAGGACGGCATCTCGTCCGCGTCCACCACGGAGACGTACGCCGCCATCAAGCTGGAGATCGCCAACCGGCGGTGGGCGGGCGTGCCGTTCTACCTGCGCACCGGCAAGCGCCTGGGCCGCCGGGTCACGGAGGTCGCCGTGGTGTTCCAGCGGGCGCCGCACCTGCCCTTCAGTGCCGACGACACCGAGATCCTCGGCCACAACGCGCTCGTCATCAGGGTCCAGCCGGACGAGGGCATCACCGTCAGGTTCGGCAGCAAGGTGCCGGGCACGGCCATGGAGGTGCGCGACGTCTCCATGGACTTCGCCTACGGCGAGTCGTTCCTCGAGTCGTCCCCCGAGGCGTACGAGCGGCTGCTGCTCGACGTGATGATCGGCGACCCGCCGCTCTTCCCCCACCAGCGGGAGGTCGAGCTGTCGTGGAAGATCCTCGACCCGATCGAGGAGTTCTGGGCCACGCAGGGCCAGCCGGAAGGCTACGAGTCGGGTTCGTGGGGGCCCGAGTCGGCCGATGCGATGATGGCCCGCGACGGCCGCGTCTGGAGGAGGCTCTAGTGAGCGGACGCCTTGACACATCCCGTACGGCTGTCGCCGCGAGACCGACGGAGGAGCGCCCGTGACGACCTTCATGTTGTCCGACACCACGGCGGGCAAGATCTCGGCGCAGTTCATGCACCTGCGCCACCAGATGGGCGCGCCCGCCATCGGCATGGTGCTGACGCTCGTGGTCGTCTGCGAGGAGCGCCACCAGTACGACGCCCTGCGCGCCGCCACCGAGGCGGCCCGCGAACACCCCTCCCGCATCATCGTCGTGATCAAGCGTGAGGAGGACGAGCCGATCAGGCTCGACGCCGAGCTGCGCATCGGCGAGTCCACGCCCGGCGAGGTCGTGGTGCTGCGCCTGTACGGCGAGCTCACCGAGCACGCCGACTCCGTGGTCAGCCCGCTGCTGCTGCCCGACACCCCGGTCGTGGTGTGGTGGCCGGGCGCGGCGCCCGAGGTGCCGTCGAAGGACTCCATCGGGGCTCTGGCGCAGCGGCGCATCACCGACGCCAAGGGCCTGGACGAGGGCGGCATCCAGTCACTGGTGACCAGGGCCAAGGGGTACGCCCGCGGCGACACCGACCTGTCGTGGGCCAGGGTGACGCCGTGGCGAAGCCTGCTGGCCGCCGCGTTCGACCAGCCCGTGGGCCGGGTGCGCGAGGGGGTCGTGGAGAGCGCGAAGGGTCACCCGAGCGCGCCGCTGCTGGCCTCCTGGCTGTCGGAGCGCCTCGGCGCGCCGATCGAGGTGGCCGACTCGGCGGGCCCCGGCCTGACGTCCGTGCGGCTGCGTCTGGACGACGGCGAGTTGTCCATCTGCCGGAGCGACGCTCGCCTGGCCACGCTGTCGCGCCCGGGGCAGCCCGACAGGAACGTGGCGCTGGCCCGGCGCCACACCTCCGAACTGCTGGCCGAGGAGCTGCGCAGGCTCGACAGCGACGAGATCTACGAGGCCGCGGTCAAGCACTTCGCCCGCACGTACAAGGGATGACCCTCCCTCCCCGGGCGGCTCCGGCCGTCCGGGGCTTCCTGCTGATCCTGGTGAGAGAGTAGTGCTCGTGAGCGTGCCCAATGTTGTCGTACACCGCAACGCCGATGTCCTGGCCAAGGCCGTGGCGGCGCGGATCATCACCCGGCTGGTCGACGTGCAGTCGGCCAAGGGGGCGGCGTCCATCGTGCTGACCGGCGGCACGGTCGGCATCGCCACGCTGGCCGCCATCGCCGCGACGCCCGCGCGCGACGCGGTCGACTGGCGGCGCCTGGACGTCTGGTGGGGCGACGAGCGGTTCGTGCCCGCGGGCGACAAGGAACGCAACGAGACCGGCGCCCGGGAGGCGCTGCTCGACCACGTCGACGTCGACCCGGAGCGGGTGCACGTCATGCGCGGCCCCGACGCGGGCATGACGGCCGAGGAGTCCGCCGAGTCCTACGCCGCCGAGCTGCGTAAGGCCGCCAGGCCGGAGGATCACGGACCGGTGCCGAGCTTCGACGTGATGCTGCTCGGCATGGGCCCCGACTCCCACGTGGCCTCCCTGTTCCCCGGCATGCCCGCGCTCTACGACACGCGCCCGGTGGTGGCCGTGCACGGCTCGCCGAAACCGCCGCCCACGCGTATCTCCCTGACGTTGCCCGCCATCCAGGCCGCGCGCGAGGTGTGGGTGGTGGCCGCCGGGGAGGAGAAGTCGGGGGCGGTACGCCTGGCCCTGTCCGACTCGGGCCCCGTGCAGGTGCCGGCGGCGGGCGCCAGGGGCCGGGGGCGCACCCTGTTCCTCCTGGACCGGGCGGCGGCCGGCAAGATCCCGCCGGGGCTCGGCCGCATGGCCTCGCCGTAGCCCGGCCGTTCCGCCGGCGACCGCGCCGTGAGCCGCGGTCCTGTCACCGGCCTCTCCCGTGAGCCGGCGCCGCTCGCCGTGGGCCGGGCGGTCGCCCCGTCCGGTCAGCCGGCCGCGACGAGCGCGTCGATCTCCGCCACCAGGGCCTGCTTGCGCTCCTCGGCCAGGTAGGAGGCCCGGACGCCGTTGCGGGCGAGGTGGGCCAGTTCGGGCGCGCCGAGTCCGAAGACGTTCGCGGCGAGCCGGTACTCCTCGGCCAGCGTGGTGGCGAACATGGGCGGGTCGTCGCTGTTGAGCGTGACGTACAGGCCTTCCTCCAGCATCCGTGGCAGCGGGTGGTCCTCGATGCGGGCGACCTGCCCGGTGCGGAGGTTGGAGGTGGGGCAGACGTCCAAGGGGATCTGTGTCTCGCGCAGATGGGCGACCAGGCGGTCGTCGGCCAGGCAGGTGATGCCGTGGCCGATGCGCTCGGCGCCGTAGCCCTCGATGACCTCCCAGATCGTCTCTGGCCCGCTCATCTCGCCGCCGTGCGGGACGCTGTGCAGGCCGGCCGCGCGCGCCGCTGAGAAGGCCGAACGGTAGGCGTCGCGATATTTCGGGCGCTCCTGCTCGATCCCGCCGATGCCGAAACCTACCAGCGCGGCGGGAGGTTCTTGCAGGGCGTGCTCGACGGTGACCCTGGCGGCCTCCTCTCCGTACTCGCCGGGGATGTCGAAGATGTAGGCCATCTCCACGCCGTACTCGGCCAGCGACCGGCGGGCGGCCAGGTCCAGGGCCTCGGTCACCTCGCGCCTGGGCATGCCGACGACGTGGTGGGCGTAGGGCGTGACCTGCAGCTCGACGTAGCGGGCCCCCTGAGGTGCGAGGTCACGGGCCAGGCCGAGCACGAGCGTGGCCACGTCCTCCGGCTCCCGTACGAGCGAGTTGACGGCGCCGTACACCTGGGCGAAGTGGGGGAAGTCGCGGAAGGCGTAGAAGCGGCGCAGTTCGTCCTCCGTCACGGGGACCTCGCTGCCGGGGTGGCGGCGCGAGAGCTCCAGCACGGTCGTGACGGAGGCCGAGCCGATCAGGTGCACGTGCAGTTCGACCTTGGGCAGGGCGTCGATGAAGGCGTCGATGGTCATGACGACGACGATACGAGCGGCTTCACATGGGAAAACAGGCTTTGGCACGAAATTTCACATCAGAATGTTAGTTTTCCAGTTTAGGCTGAGATTCGTGACCAACGCCGAAGCGTACGAGCGCGGCTTCGCCCGCCTCCGCGCGCATACCGTCGCGCCCCTGCTCGCTCAGGCCCGCGAGGCCAGGGCGCCGCGGCTGCTGGACGTCGGCTGCGGCACCGGCGTGGTGACGGTGGCGGCGCTCGCGCTGGGCATCGAGGTCACCGCCGTCGACCCCGATCCCGGCATGCTGGAGCTGGTCGCCCGCCGCCACCCGCACGCGACGGTACGGGCGGCCGCGCCGCCCGACAAGGCGGGAGTCCAGCTCATCGCCGCTCCTGGGTGGTGCGCAGCGTTTCCTCCACGCTACAAGCCGGCCCAGGAACGTCCGCCCCGCAGGTCGGAGCTCCGCTCGGGGCGTTCCCCTCAGGTCAGCGCTCCAGCCGCTGGCGTGCGTGCCGTTCCTCGCGCTGGGCGACCTCGAGCCGCTGCCGGCTGTCGGCCAGCCTTCCGCGTGCCTTGGCCAGCTTGCGCTCCAGCGACGCGACCTTCTCCGCGCGCTCGTCGTGCTCCTTCGTGGCCGCTTCGAGCGCCTCGCGCCACTCGCGGTGCGCGGTCTCGGCCTCCTGGCGTTCCCTGGTCTTCCTCGCCTCGGCCTCCTCGCGCTCCCTCGCCCGGGCGGCCTCCTCGTCGGGCGACGGCTTCCTGCGGCCCGCCGGCCGCTCGCGCGGGACCGGAGCGGGGGCGAAGCCGCTGTAGCTGAGCGGCTTCGCCAGGGTGCCGCGCCGCACCTGCCCGGCCGCGCCGGCGTCGACCATGGCGGCGTCCAGGGTCTGGTCCACCTCGGCGGACGCCGCGGCCGACAGGTCCCCGGCCTGCCTGACGAGCCTGCCCACCGTACGCGTCACCTCGCCGCGGCGGCGAGTGAGCTCGGCCAGCGCGGCGGCGTCCTGCTGCTCCCAGGCCGCCCGCAGCCGCTCCCCCACCTCCAGCAGCTCGCCCAGCTCACCGGGGTGTTCGCGGGCGACCCTGTTCACCGCCCAGGCGGACACGGTCGGCTTGCGCAGCTTCGCGATCTCGCGCGACAGGCGTACATCACCCGCGTCCTTGGCCGCGCGGGCCTCGGCCGCGCGGGCGGCGGTGAACTCGGACGGCGGCAGGGCGTAGAGCCGGTCGGCCACCTCGTCAAGATCCACACAGGACAAATACCCCACATCCGCGGGTTTCTAGCGCATAGTGGAAACAGCCCCGAGTCGAACGGAGACATCCGGTGTTCGAGCGCTTCACCGACCGTGCGCGCAGGGTCATCGTCCTCGCCCAGGAGGAGGCGCGGAGGCTGGACCACGACCGCATCGGCACCGAGCACATCCTGCTCGGCCTCATCCACGAGGGCGAAGGGCTGGCCGCCCTGGTGCTCGACGGCTGCGGCGTGGAGCTGGACCCCGTACGCGCCTTCGTCGAGCGTGTGGAGGGCCGCGGCGTGAAGTCGCCGGGCGGGCACATCCCGTTCACGCCGCGCGCCAAGAAGGTGCTGGAGTTGTCGCTGCGCGAGGCGCTGCAGCTGCGCCACAACTACATCGGCACCGAGCACATCCTGCTCGGGCTGGTCAGGGAGGGCGAAGGGCTGGCCGCACAGGCGCTCGTGGACGCCGGCGCGGACCTGGCCGACGTACGCCAGCGCCTGCTGGACCGGGTGGGCCGCGGCTCCAGGGAACGCCCCGGCGAGACGTTCCACTCCGGCGGCGCCGCCCTCAACGAACGGCTCGCGCAGATCCAGGAGAGCCTGGAGCGCATCGAACGCCACCTGGGCATCCAGCCGCCGGCCAGGAGGCCGCAGGACGAGGAGGGCCTAGGCTGAGGCCATCGCGCCCACGGGCAGCCGGGCCGCCACCACCCCCGGGTCCTCGGTGTAGCCGAGCGTGGCGCCCAGAGAGATCAGGAGCCTGCGCATCCTGGCGTTGTCGGACAACATGGTGGCCCTGACCTCGGCGTATCCGAGGTCACGGGCCGCGTGCACCAGCATCCTGGCCATCACCGCGCCCAGACCGCGCCCCTGCCAGCGGTCTTCGACCAGGATGGCCATCTCGGCGCTGCCGGGATCGGCGGTGAACATGAGGTTCGCCAGCCCCACGACCTGCCCGTCGTGCCCGGCGACCAGCGAATGCCCCCGATTCCTGTCGCACATCCGGTCGAACACGCGCTCGGGCAGCACCGGCAGCGCGGTGAAGTAGCGGAACCTGCGCGACTCCGGCGAGCACCGGTCATGCAGGTCGCGTACGGCCTCGCGGTAGATCGAGGTGAGCGGGCGGACCGTGACCTCCACCCCGTCGGCGAGTTTGATCCCGCGCTCGGCGCCGTCCCGCTCGGCCGCGGGCTGGGCGAGCCGGGCGAAGGCGGCCGCCCTCGCCGCCTCGGTCGAGGTGAAGGGCAGGTCGCCGCGGCGCAACCGGACCGCGCGCCGGGCGGCCACGGGCACGACGAGCAGGGTGGGGTCGGGAAGATCAGGCACGGGTTCACCATAGATCCACCGGGCATCGTCCGCGCGCAGCAGCTCGGCCAGCAGCTCGGGCAGCCGCCACGGCATCGAGCGTAGCCGGGAGGCCAGCAGGAGGGCCCTGGTGGGCTCGTCGGTGAGCTCGTGGGCCGTGGCGGGGACCACCTGGATGCGGCGGCCACCGGCTGCTTCCAGAGCCTGGCGCACGGTCTCGGGGTGGGCGGGGATGTCGGCGACGAACTCGTCGACGGTGCCGTCGGTGTCGGGCTGGACGCTCAGCCCGAGGATGTTGCCGCCCCTGTCGGCCAGGGCCGCCGCCAGTGACGCCAGCCGTCCGGGTCGTTCGTCCACCGTGGTCCGGATGCGCAAGAATCCCATGCGACGAGCATGCCTGGTGGCTGTTACACCACCGCTAACGAAGTGTTTCATCGGTATATGTGCCGGTTTATCACGTTATCTGGCGACACCTGCCCTCATCGGGTACGCCGCACGGCGGCACGATGGACGCCGGACGACCCGCCGAGAGAGGGAGACCCATGAACATCCTCTTCCGAGGAGGCCGCGTCTTCACGCCCGACGGCGTCGTGGCGGAGGCGGTGCTCGTACGCGACGGCGTGATCGCCGCGGTGGGCCCCGAGCGAGATCTGGCGCGTCTCCCCCACGAGACCGTGGACCTGGACGGCGGGCTGCTGACGCCGGGGTTCATCGACGCGCACATGCACCCGGTGCAGGCGGGCCTCGAACGCGCTAAGTGCGATTTGTCAGAGGTATTCGGCCTTGATGCATATGTCGAGGCGATCGCCACGTATGCTGCGAAAAATCCGGATAAAGCGTGGGTTGATGGCGGCGGCTGGGATATGTCGGCATTCCCGAACGGGCTCCCCCACCGCGACCAGCTCGGCTTCCTCGACCGGCCCGCGTACCTCATCCAGCGCGACCACCACGCCGCCTGGGTCAACGGCCGGGCACTCGAACTGGCCGGCATCACCGCCGCCACCCCCGATCCGCCCGACGGGCGGATCGAGCGCGACGCCGGGGGCGCGCCCACCGGGGTCCTGCACGAGGGCGCGATGGAGCTCGTCGGCCTGCTCACCCCGCGCCCGTCCGCCCAGGATCTGCTCGACGCGCTGGCACGGGCCCAGGAACATCTGTTCTCGCTGGGCATCACCGGCTGGCAGGACGCCATCGTGGGCTCCTACGCGGGCTCCGACGACCAGCTGCCCACCTATGTGGCGGCGGCCGGCTCCGGCCTGCTGCGGGCCCGCGTGGTGGGCGCCCTGTGGTGGGACAGGACGCGCGGCCTGGACCAGATCCCCGGCCTGCTCGAGCGGCGGGCCGCAGCCGACGGACTCGACCGGTTCCGCGCCACCTCCGTCAAGATCATGCAGGACGGGATCACAGAGAACTTCACCGCTGCCACGCTGGAGCCGTACTGCCTGTGCGGCGGCACGGGCCTGTCGTACGTCGACCCGGTCGAGCTCAAGCGCTATGTGGCCGAGCTGGACAGGCACGGCTTCCAGGTGCACGTCCACGCCATCGGGGAGCGGGCGGTACGCGAGGCTCTGGACGGCTTCGAGGGCACCAACCCCGCCAACCGCCACCACATCGCCCACCTGCAGATCATCGAGCCCTCCGACGTGCCGCGCTTCGCCGCCCTGGGCGTCACGGCCAACCTGCAGCCGCTCTGGGCCACCCACCACGCGCAGATGGACGAGCTGACGCTGCCGTTCCTGGGCGAGCCGCGCGCGTCGTGGCAGTATCCCTTCGCCGACCTGGTCGCGCACGGCGCCCGGTGCTGCGCCGGCAGCGACTGGCCGGTCTCGGACGCCGACCCGCTCCAGGGCATGCACGTCGCGGTGAACCGTACGGAGCCGGGCGGTTCGGTGCACGCCCGCTACCCCACCGCGCAGACCCCGTTCCTGCCCGGCCAGCGCCTCGACCTGGCGACGGCCATGACCGCCTACACGGCGGGCTCGGCCTGGATCAACCGCTCCCCGGCGGGCGTCGTCGAACCGGGGCGCCCCGCCGACCTGGTGGTCCTGGACCGCGACCCGTTCGAACTGCCGCCCGGCGACCTCTGGACGACGCGGGTGCGCATGACGTTCGTGGACGGCGAGCCGGTCCACGAACGGGGCTGACGAGCCCGGCCCTCCTGGGCCGGGAACGGCGAAAGGGCCCCAGCACGACGCCGGGACCCTTCCGTTGACACGCCTACCAGGGGGACTTGTTGCTGCGCAGGCGCTCCAGTGCCTCCTCGAGGATCGCCTTGCCGTCCTTGTCGCTCCTGCGCTCCTTCACATAAGCCAGGTGCGTTTTGTACGGCTCGTTCTTGGGCGGGGCAGGCGGGGCCTCCTCGTCCTGTCCGGCTGGGAGGCCGCACCGCGGGCAGTCCCATAGCTCGGGGACCGCCGCGTCACTGGCGAAACTGGGGCGCGTCTCGTGCATGTTGGCGCACCAGAACGAGACCCGCACTCTCGGAGCTGCCTCGCCGCGCTCGGCCTCCCCCATAGGGCCGGCGCCGACTCGGCTGCCACGGATCGCGTTGCCACTACCCACGGATGAACTCCTCGCTCGATCGCCCCGCGCGCAGACACGGGGGGAGAATCACTGTCACGCGTTGACTTGCTTGCTCAGGGCCGCACGAGCAGGCCGAGAGCGATGATGCAGACCAACCAGATGATGCCGGTGATGACGGTCAGCCGGTCGAGGTTGCGCTCCACCACCGAGGAACCACCGAAGTTCGACGAGAACCCGCCGCCGAACATGTCGGACAGACCGCCGCCCTTGCCCTTGTGCATCAGGACGAGCAGGATCATGAGAAGGCTCGCCAGGATGAGGGCGATAGAGATTCCGAGTTCCACGGTATGCCTGTTCCTTCAATGCTCTGTTACGCGTGACGATTCAGACTTGCTTCTTGAGGGTACGGCCTGATGTCAAGTCGCACCCCCAGAACGGCTCAGTTAGCCGGGCATATCGGAGAAACGGCAGATCTTCGTGTACTCCCCAGCGTCGATGCTCGCACCACCAACGAGCGCGCCATCGACATCGGGCTGAGCCATGATCCCTGCGATATTGCCTGACTTGACCGAGCCACCGTAAAGGATACGGACCGCGGAGGCCACTTCGGAGTCGTAGAGCTCAGCGAGTCTGACTCGCAAAGCTCCGCAGACCTCCTGAGCGTCCTGCGGGGTGGCCACCTCGCCGGTGCCGATCGCCCACACCGGTTCGTAGGCCACCACTATCGATTTTGCCTGCTCGGCCGTGATTTTGCGCAGCGCGCCGTCGAGTTGGCCAAGACTGTGCGCGATATGGCGGCCCTCTTGACGCACCTCCAGCCCTTCGCCCACGCACAGGATGGGCGTGAGCGAGTGCCGGTAGGCGGCCTGCACCTTGGCGTTGACGAGGTCGTCGTCCTCGTCGTGGTATTGCCGCCGCTCGGAGTGCCCGATCGTGACATACGTGCAGCCCAGCTTGGCCAGCATGGCGCCCGACACCTCGCCGGTGTAGGCACCGCCGTCATGCTCGGAGAGATCTTGGGCGCCGTAGACGATGCGCAGTTTGTCGCCGTCGACCAGGGTCTGGACGCTGCGCAGGTCGGTGAACGGCGGCAGCACCGCGACCTCGACCTTGTCGAAGTCTTTGTCGCTGAGCCCGAAGGCCAGCTTCTGGACCAGCGCGATGGCCTCGAGGTGGTTGAGGTTCATCTTCCAGTTGCCGGCGATGAGCGGCTTGCGAGTGGTCATGTCACGCCTCCAGAGCCGCGAGTCCGGGAAGGGTCTTGCCCTCGAGATATTCGAGACTGGCCCCGCCACCTGTGGAGATGTGCGAGAACCCGTCTTCCGGCAGCCCCAGCCTGCGCACGGCCGCCGCCGAGTCACCGCCACCCACCACGGTGAAGGCGCCCTCGCCGCCGGTCCGGGCGATCAGCGCCTCGGCCACCGCCCTCGTGCCACCCGCGAACGCGTCGAACTCGAACACGCCCATCGGGCCGTTCCAGAACACGGTCCTGGCGTCGGCCAGCTTGCTCGCGAACAGTTCGCGCGTTCTGGGCCCGATGTCGAGACCCTCCCGGTCGGCCGGGATCGCCGTGGCGTCGACCACCTCGTGCTCCGCGTCGGCGGCGAAGGTGACGGCGGCCAGGACGTCGACCGGCAGGACGAGCTCGACGCCCCGCTCGGCGGCCTCGTCGAGGAAGCCGCGGACCTGGTCGAGCTGGTCTTCCTGGAGCAGTGACCTGCCGACCTCGTGGCCCTGCGCCTTGAGGAAGGTGTAGGCCATGCCGCCGCCGACGAGCAGCCGGTCGACCTTGGTCAGCAGGTTGGCGATGACGCCCAGCTTGTCGGAGACCTTGGCGCCGCCCAGCACGACCGCGTAGGGCCGCTCGGGCTCCTGCGTCAGCTTCTTGAGCACCTCGACCTCGGCCACGACCAGCCCGCCCGCCGCGTGCGGCAGCAACTGGGGGACGTCGTAGACACTGGCGTGCTTGCGGTGCACCGCGCCGAAGCCGTCGCCGACGTAGAGCTCGGCCAGCCCGGCCAGCCGCTCTGCGAAGGCGCGCCGCGTGGCGTCGTCCTTCGACTCCTCGCCGGGCTCGAAGCGCAGGTTCTCCAGCAGGACGACCTGGCCGTCCTCGAGCGACTCGACACAACCGCGGGCGCTGTCGCCGACCACGTCGGAGGCGAAGGCCACGTCCTGGCCGAGCAGCTCGCCGAGCCGCCCGGCCACCGGCCGGAGCGAGTATTTCGGCGTGACCTGGCCCTTGGGCCGGCCCAGGTGGGCGCAGACCACGACCTTGGCGCCCGCGCCGGTCAGGGCGCTGATCGTCGGCACGGACGCCCTGATGCGGCCGTCGTCGGTGATCTTCTCCCCGTCGAGGGGGACGTTGAGGTCGGCGCGCACGAGCACGCGCCGGCCCTTCACGTCGAGATCGTCGAGCGTGCGCATGCTCATGGCCTCACTCCGTGAGACAGGCCCGGTCGCCATATGCCGCCGCCTTCCACCGCCGTGATCGCTTCACTGCCGCCGCTCCTCCAGGCGGCGGCACTCCCTCGCAGGATCACAGGCCGCGGCCGACCAGCTCGATCAGGTCGGCGAGGCGGTTGGAGTAGCCCCACTCGTTGTCGTACCAGCCGACGACCTTGACCTGGTTGCCGATGACCTTGGTGAGGCCGGCGTCGAAGATGCAGGAGGCCGGGTCGGTGACGATGTCGGAGGAGACGATCGCGTCCTCGGTGTAGCTGATGATGCCCTTGAGGGGGCCCTCGGCGGCGGCCTTGACGGCGGCGTTGACCTCGTCGACGCTGACCTCGCGGCTGACGTCGACGGTGAGGTCGGTGGCCGAGCCGGTGGGGATCGGCACGCGCATGGCGAAGCCGTCGAGCTTGCCCTTGAGCTCGGGCAGGACCAGGCCGATGGCCTTGGCGGCGCCGGTCGAGGTGGGCACCACGTTGAGCGCGGCGGCGCGGGCGCGGCGCAGGTCCTTGTGCGGGCCGTCCTGCAGGTTCTGGTCCTGCGTGTAGGCGTGGATGGTGGTCATCAGACCCTTCTCGATGGTGAAGGTGTCGTGCAGGACCTTGGCCATCGGCGCCAGGCAGTTGGTGGTGCAGGAGGCGTTGGAGATGATGGTGTGCTTGGCCGGGTCGTAGGCGCCGTCGTTGACGCCCAGGACGATCGTGACGTCCTCGTTCTTCGCGGGCGCGGAGATGATGACCTTCTTCGCGCCGTTGTCGGCGTGCACCTTGGCCTTCGTGGCGTCGGTGAACAGGCCCGTGGACTCGAGCACCACGTCGACGCCGAGGTCGCCCCAGGGCAGCTTGGCCGGGTCACGCTCCTCGAAGACCTTGATCGCCTTGCCGTCGACGGTGATCTCGTCGCTGGTGGCCTTCACCTCGTAGGGCAGCCGGCCGAGGATGCTGTCGTACTTCAGCAGGTGAGCGAGCGTCGCGTTGTCGGTCAGGTCGTTGACCGCGACGATCTCGATGTCCTTGCCGCTGGCGGCGACAGCGCGCCAGAAGTTGCGACCGATGCGGCCGAAGCCGTTGACGCCTACTCGGATGCTCACGGGAACCGATCTCCTCGAACAAATGATGGCGGGCTGGTACCTCAACCACGCACCTTATCGGACTCAAATTGGTTTAGACCACTTCAGGTGCCCCGCTGTGAATCGTCGTTCTGTGGGCGCGTTTTGCGAGGTTCGAGTAAAGTGCCCGACTCGTCGGAGTAAATTCGTGATTCTCTGGGGGCTGAGATGTCACACAAGCGGTCCGGCCTGCTATCCGGACTGATCGTCGGCCTGCTGGCGGGGCTGCTCTGCGCGGCGGGGCTGGGGGCGGCCGTGCTCTTGCAGGAGAGCCTGCCCGGCGACATCACGACGTTCGGCAACGGGCTTCCTCTCCCCTTGGCCCTGTCTCTCGTCATCGCTCTGGTGGTCTCCTTCGCCATGGGCTCGGTGCGCCCGCGCACCTTCGTCCTGGTGCCCATCGCCACGCTGTACGCGGGCGGCGCCGTGGCCACGGGACAGATCACGGGACTGGCCATCATGATCGGCTCCGCCCAGCGCGCACCCGGCAAGCAGACCCCGGCCGGTCTGTCCGACATCACCCTGCCCTCCCTCACCGAAGGCCTGCCCGAGGCGCTGGCCCTCTATCGTGACCCGCTGACGGAGACCTGGCCCGCCTGGCTCTACATCGCCGTCGCCGCTCTGGCCGCCCTCGTCCTGGTCGCCCTCCGGGTCACCCGCGTACGCCGCTCCCAGCGGGTCCAGGAAGCCCAGGTGGAGGAGGCCGAGGAGCCGCGCGAGCCGGAGTACCGGGCGCCGTTCGAGCCCGCCCAGGCCCCGGCGCCCAAGCCCACCACGGACCTGTTCACCCCCCGTAAACCGGCCCGCGACTGACCATCACCGCCCCTCACCAGTGCCCGCACCGAACGCGCCGATCCCGCCAGGCGCATCTGCCGGGCGAACCCCGCCGACGCTCCGAACCACGGAACCCGGCCGACAGCGCGCTCGTCACGGCGAGCACTCCGTGAGCCTTCACGACCGGCCAGGACGGACGGCAACGCACGTCGGCGCGTGCGGTGCACTGTGCTGTGCCGTAAAAGATGGGAAAAAGGTCGGTGCGGGGGGGGAGACACCGTAACGACGATCAGGGGGCGAGCATGTCGACGGTGAGATTGGCCTCGGTGTTGGGGATGCCCAGGTCGGAGGCGCGCTTGTCGGCCATGGCGAGCAGCCGCCTGATGCGGCCGGCGATCGCGTCCTTCGTCAGCGGCGGGTCGGCGATCTGCCCCAGCTCCTCCAGGGACGCCTGCTTGTGCTCCACCCGCAACCGTCCGGCCACGACCAGGTGTTCGGGCGCCTCGTCGCCGAGGATCTCGAGCGCCCGCTGCACCCGCGCTCCGGCCGCCACCGCGGCCCGTGCCGAACGCCGCAGGTTGGCGTCGTCGAAGTTGGCCAGCCGGTTGGCGGTGGCCCGCACCTCGCGGCGCATGCGCCGCTCCTCCCAGGCGAGCACGCTGTCGTGCGCCCCGAGCCGGGTGAGCAGCGCGCTGATCGCGTCGCCGTCGCGCACCACGACGCGGTCGACGCCGCGCACCTCGCGGGCCTTGGCGTGGATCTTCAGCCGCCGTGCCGAGCCCACCAGCGCGAGGGCGGCCTCCGGCCCCGGGCAGGTGACCTCGAGCGACATCGAGCGGCCCGGCTCGGTCAGCGAGCCGTGGGCGAGGAAGGCCCCGCGCCAGGCGGCCTCGGCGTCGCAGGCCGCCCCCGCGACCACCTGGCGGGGCAGCCCGCGAACCGGCCTGCCGTGGTTGTCGATGAGGCCCGTCTGCCGGGCGAGCGCCTCGCCGTCGCGGTAGACGCGGACCACGTAGCGCGAGCCCTTGCGCAGCCCGGCGGGCGCGAGCACGAGGACTTCCGCCTTGTGCCCGAACACCTCACCGATGTCCTTGATCAGCCGCCGCGCCGTGGCGTTGGTGTCGAGCTCGGCCTCGATCACGATCCGCCCGCCCACCAGGTGCAGGCCGCTGGCGAACCGCAGCAGCGTCGAAACCTCCGCCTTGCGGCAGCACGGCTTCAGCACCGGCAGGCGGCTCAGCTCGTCTTTCACCACACCTGTCATCGCCATAAGCGTTAGTCCTCCCCCATTCAGACCGGCTCCCGTCAGTCTCTCGCACCTTGGCGCCACGCCGACCAGGATCAACGCTTCTGGAGGAAAATCTCGTCCAGGACGGAGGCAAGACGTCGTGGGTCATGCCGGGGAGAGCCGTCAGCGGCCGCCACGCCGGCCATCACCAGCCGGGCGTCGAGGCCGGCGGCGGCTTTCTCCAGCGCGCCCAGATCGTCGACGATCCCGGTGTCGGCGAGCACGACGTCAATCGACAAGTCGGGAGCGTGCTGTCTGAGCACCTCCAGATGTTGCTGGGGGGAGAAGTCGTCGGTCTCGCCCGGCTGGGGCGCCAGGTTGAGCGTGACGAGCCGCCTGGCGCTGGTCGCGTGCAGGGCCCTGGCCAGCTCGGGCACCTTGAGGTGCGGCAACACGCTGGTGAACCACGACCCCGGCCCGAACACCACCCAGTCGGCGTCGAGCACGGCCGCGACGGCCTCGGGCCGCGCCGGCGGGTTGTCGGGCACCAGCGAGATCGCCTGCACCCTGCCGGGCGTCAGCGCGCACGCCACCTGCCCGCGTACGGTCGAGATGACGCCGTCCAGCTCCACCTCGGCAACGATGTCGAGTGGCACCGACGCCATCGGCAACACCCGGCCGTGCGCGCCGAGCAGCCGTCCGACCCAGTCGAGCCCGGCCACGGAGTCGCCGAGCAGTTCCCACAGCGCGACGATCAGCAGGTTGCCCACGGCGTGCCCGTGCAGTTCGCCCTCACTGCGGAAGCGGTGCTGCACGACCTCGCTCCACGTGCTGCCCCACTCGTCGTCGCCGCACAGAGCGGCCAGCGCCATCCGCAGGTCGCCGGGCGGCAGCACGCCGAGCTCGCGTCGCAACCGGCCGCTCGATCCGCCGTCGTCGGCGACGGTCACCACGGCGGTCAACTGGTCGGTGACCATCCGTAAGGCCGACAGGGAGGCGTAGAGCCCGTGCCCGCCTCCGAGCGCCACCACCTTCGGCCCGATCCCGCCGACCCGGGCCCCGCGCCCATCCGGGCCGGCAGTCAGCGACCTGGCGTCACCGCCCGAGGGCTCCTCACCATCGACAGCGTCCGCATTGAGGGACCGCACACCCTCATCCGCGACGTCGCCCAGCGCTCGCGCGCCATTACCCGGGCCACTCGCCGACGAACCCGTAACGACTCCGCCCGAGCCATTCCCCGACGAATCCCCGGCACCTTCACCCGGGCCACTCTCCGCCGGGCCTTCGGCGACTTCCCCCGCACCGCTGCGCGGAGCTCGCGCCCCGCCGGCTACCGGATGCGGCGAGGCGGCTTGGACGCCCTCATCGGTCACTCCCGCCCCACATCCCGATGGCTCACCTGGACCTCCATCCCGCGGTCGCGCAGGCGGGCGGCGACCTGCTCGGCCATGGCGACGCTGCGGTGCTTGCCGCCCGTGCAACCCACCGCGAGCGTGGCGTAGCTCTTGCCCTCGCGCGCGTAGCCGGCGGCGACCACCTGCAGGACCTCCTCGTAGGCGTCGAGGAACTCCTTGGCCCCTGGCTGCCCGAGCACGTAGTCGCGGACCGGGGTGTCGAGCCCGTTCATCGGCCGCAGGTCGGGCACCCAGTGCGGGTTGGGCAGGAAGCGGCAGTCGACCACGAGGTCGGCGTCGACCGGGAGCCCGTACTTGAACCCGAACGACACGACGTTGACCCGCAGTCCCGGCCGATCCTCCCCGCCGAAGAAGGAGACGATCTTGTGACGCAGCTCGTGCACATTGTGCGACGACGTGTCGATCACGAGGTCGGCGTTGGCCCTGACCTCACGCAGGATGCCCCGCTCCCTGGCGATGCCGTCGACCAGGCGCCCCTCGCCCTGCAGCGGATGCGGCCTGCGGACGTTTTCGAACCGGCGCACCAGCTCTTCGTCGCTGGCTTCCAGGAACACCACCCGCACGCGTACGCCGCGTCCTTCGAGCTCCTCGATGGCGGCGTTGAGGTCGGTGGTGAAGGCCAGGCTGCGCACGTCGACGACGGCCGCCACCTTGTCGGCGGCCAGCTTGACCTTGCCCGCCTCCTCGGCCATCGCGAACAACAGCCCGGGTGGCAGGTTGTCGATGACGAACCAGCCCAGGTCTTCAAGCGCTTTGGCCGCCGTGCTGCGCCCCGCGCCCGACATGCCGGTGACGATGACGAACGCCGGCTCGGTGCTCATTGTCTCACTCCGTCCGCCGGCTCGGCCTCACGAATGTCCATGTCAGCGGCCCTCCCGGCCTCATCACCATAGCGGAGGCGGGCAAACGGGCGGCCGGCGACGTGGACGTCCTGACATCCTGGCGAGATCAAGGCGAATCTCCCTTCAGCGTCGACACGATCACCTCGGCGATGGACGGGCCGATGCCGGGAACCTCGCAGATCTCGGCGGCCGTGGCCGCGCGGAGCTTCTTCACGGAGCCGAAGTGCTTGAGAAGCGCTTGCCTGCGCGCCGGCCCGAGACCTGGAACGCCGTCGAGCGCGCTCTCCTTCACCGTCTTGGACCTCTTGGAACGATGGTAGGTGATGGCGAACCGATGTGCCTCGTCACGCACGCGCTGCAACAGATAAAGGCCCTCGCTTGAACGAGGCATGATCACGGGCTGGTCGTCGCCGGGCAGCCAGACCTCCTCCAGCCGCTTGGCCAGGCCGCACACGGCCACGTCGTCGATGCCGAGCTCGTCGAGCGCCCGCTGCGCGGCGGCCGCCTGGGGCCCCGCGCCGTCGACCACCACCAGGTTGGGTGGATAGGCGAACTTGCGGGGCTTGCCCGTCTCGGGATCGATCGGGCCGTGGCCGTCCTCGGTGTCGGGGGCCAGCTCACCGGTGGCGGAGCGTTCTTCGAGGTAGCGGCGGAAGCGTCGCATGATCACCTCGTGGATCGAGGCGACGTCGCCCTCCTTGGTCTTGACGGCGAAGCGGCGATATTCGCTCTTGCGCGCCAGGCCGTCCTCGAACACCACCATCGACGCCACGACGTTCTCCCCCTGAAGGTGGGAGACGTCGTAGCACTCGATCCGCAGCGGTGCCTGGTCGAGGTCGAGCGCGTCGGCGATCTCCTGCAGGGCCTTGCTGCGCGTGGTCAGATCGCCGGCCCGGCGGACCTTGTGCTGGGCGAGCGACTCCTTGGCGTTGCGCTCGACCGTCTCCATCAGCGACCTCTTGTCGCCGCGCTGGGGCACGCGCACCTCGACGCGGGCGCGCCGCTGCTCGGTCAGCAACTCGGCGACCGCCTCGTGGTCGGGTGGCAGCGCGGGCACGAGCACTTCGCGGGGCATCGCGTCGGGGCTCGCCTCGGCGTACATCTGCAGCAGGAACTGCTCGACCAGCTCGCCCGCAGTGATCTCCTCGACCTTGTCGATCACCCAGCCGCGCTGGCCGCGGATGCGGCCGCCGCGCACGTAGAAGACCTGCACGGCGGCTTCGAGCGGGTCCTCCGCGAGCGCGATCACGTCGGCGTCGGTGCCCTCGCCGAGCACGACCGCCTGCTTCTCGAGGGCGCGCTGGAGCGCCTGGACGTCATCGCGCAGCCGCGCCGCACGCTCGTATTCCTGCTCGGCGGCCGCCTCGCGCATCTCCTTCTCCAGCCGCTTGATGAAGCGGCTGGTGTTGCCCGCCATGAAGTCGCAGAAGTCTTCGGCGAGCTCGCGGTGCTCCTCCGGGGTGACCCGGCCGACGCACGGCGCCGAGCACTTGTCGATGTAGCCGAGCAGACACGGCCGGCCGATCTGCCCGGCCCGCTTGAACACGCCGGCGCTGCACGTGCGCACAGGGAAGACCCGCAGCAGCAGGTCGACCGTCTCGCGAATGGCCCACGCGTGGGAGTAAGGGCCGAAGTAACGTGTGCCCTTGCGCTTGGCCCCGCGCATGACCTGCACGCGCGGAAAGTCGTCGGCCATGGTGACCGCGAGATAGGGGTAGGACTTGTCGTCGCGGTATTTCACGTTGAAGCGCGGGTCGAACTCCTTGATCCAGGAGTATTCGAGCTGCAGCGCCTCGACCTCGGTGCCCACCACCGTCCAGTCGACGTCGGCCGCCGTGGTCAGCATCGACTGGGTGCGCGGGTGGAGCGCGGAGAAGTCGGCGAAGTAGGAGTTGAGCCGCTGGCGCAGGCTCTTGGCCTTGCCGACGTAGATCACCCGGCCGTGCGCGTCCCTGAACCGGTAGACCCCCGGGGAATCGGGGATCGCGCCTGGTTTGGGCCGGAAACTCAAGGGGCTGCCCGCTGATCTCGCCACGGTTCAAAGACTAGTAGCCCCTACCGACAAGGTTGCCCGGCCCGCCCCGCCCGCGCCACGGCGCAACCGGCCGGCCGGCCGCGCCCGCTACGCCAGGGTGATCTGGTCGCCGTCGACCTTGATCTCCTGCGCCGCCAGCGGTTTGTCGGCAGGGCCGTCGGTCACCGCGCCGTCGGCGATCGCGAACTTGCTGCCGTGGCACGGGCAGACGATCGAACCGCCCTCGACGCTGGCGACCGGGCAGCCCTTGTGCGTGCACAGCGCGCTGAACGCCTTGAAGTCGCCCTCGGTGGGCTGGGTGATCACGATCTTCTGGTCTTTGAAGATCGTGCCGCCTCCGACGGGGATGTCAGCGGTCTTGGCCAGCGCACCGCCGACCTGCGGCGCGCCGGACTCAGGTGCGCTCGGCTGAGGTGCGCTCGACTCTGCGGCAGTGCCGGCGTCCTGTGCGGTGTCCGTGCCGCCGCCACACGCGGTGACCGCCAGCGCGAGGCCACCGGCCCCGACACCCGCGATCACCGCCCGACGGCTCTGAAGGTCGTTTCCCATGCGCCTCACCCAAACGCACCTAGGTGAGAAAATCATGAGACGAGGTTTAGGCGAGTCTGATCTTATCGCCGTCCACGCTGATCTTCTTCTCCTCGAGCGGCCCGCCGGCCGGCCCGTCCGCCACCGAGCCGTCCTCGATGCTGAACTTGCTGCCGTGGCACGGGCAGTTGATCGTGTTGTTCGAGACCGTGGCGACGGTGCAACCCGCGTGGGTGCACACCGCGCTGAACGCCTTGAAATCGCCCGCTGTCGGCTGCGTGACGACGACCTTCTCGTTCTCGAAGACCTTTCCGCCGCCCTCGGGGATGTCGCTGGTGTCGGCCAGGGCCTTTCCTCCGCCGGCCGCCGCCTTCTTTTTCTCCGGCTTCTTCTCCGGCGCCTCAGACGACGGCTCCTCCGCCGGTGGTTCCGCGACCGCGTCCGTCGTCGGCGAACCGTAGCTCGCGCAGGCCGTCAGAATCGCCGCGAGCCCGGCGCCTCCAGCGCCGAGCACCACATTCCGGCGTGTCGTTTCCGTCATGGTGCGTCCTCCCAGATCGGTTCCACTTCAGGTACGCCAGCGCTCCCGCGCCGGTTCAGCGTGCCTGAGCCCAATCCCGGTGACCACGCACATTTACCTGTTCAGCCCACCGCTTCGCGCGCCACGTCAGGCGACCACGATGCCGTCGCCCTCGACCTTGACCTGGTACGAGGCCAGCGCGCCGGTGGCGGGGCCCTTGGTGGCTCTCCCGCTGTCGGCGGCGAACTCGCTGCCGTGGCAGGCGCACGCGATGACGTTGTCCTCGGGCGTGCTGACGACGCAGCCCTTGTGGGTGCAGAGCGCGCTGAACGCCTTGTAGACGCCCTGCGTCGGCTGCGTGACCACGATCTTCAGGTCTTCGACCAGCGTGCCGCCGCCCACGGGCACGTCGGCCGTCTTGGCCAGAACCTTGCCCTGGAGGCTGGGCTTGACCTCGGGGCCGCCCGCCCCGCATCCGGCGAGCGCCAGCCCGCACGCCGCCACCCCGGCCGCTCCCAGCACCGCACGCCGCCCGGGCCCGCCGGCCCCCGGCGCGCACCCCCGCCCCGCCGCCGGCTCGTGTCCGCGCCCGCCCGCCGGAGCGTCCCCGTTTCCGGGCATGGCTCCGCCCGGCTCCGTAACCGTCATTGTTCTGCCGACCCTTCGCGTCGCCACTGACCCCCTGCAGGTCAGGCCGCTGTCAATGTCAACTTTATGGGCCTGCCCCCTCGGTCCGGTCAGCGGGTGGTAGGCGCGCGGTCAGCGGCGGCGCCGAACCTGCGGTCGTGACTCTTTCCTCGACACAGTCGCCCGCCGCGCCCGCCAGGCCCCGATGGTGGCGGCGTCCCTGGGTGGCGCCGCTGATGGTGGTGGCGACGGCGTTCCTGGCGTTCTCGCTTCCGCCGTACCTGTCCCTGGACCCGAGCCAGTCGCGCGTTCCCGCACCGGACTTCTTCCCGCCGCACTTCGTGGTCCTCTCGGCGCACGTCGTGTTCGGCTCAGTGGCGATGATCACGTGCTGCCTGCAGATCTGGCCGTGGTTCCGCGCGCGTCATCCGCGAGCGCACCGCTGGATCGGCCGCGTGTACGTCTTCGGCGGCTGCCTTCCCAGCGGGGTCATGGGCCTGGTGGTCGGGGTGGCCACCCCGTGGGGCCCGGTGACCATGGCCAGCAACGTGCTGCTGGCGCTGCTCTGGCTGGGCTGCACGTTCGCCGGGTGGCGGATGGCCAGGCAGCGCAGGTTCGTCGATCACCGCAGGTGGATGGTGCGCAGTTTCGCCCTGACCATGTCCATCATCACGAACCGTCTCTATGGCGTGGCGCTGGCCATCCTGTTCATACCGCAGCTCGAAACGACGTTCGGCGGCGACGAGGCCGCCATGATGAACACGGTGGCGGCGCTGAGCGCCTGGCTGGGCTGGGTGCTGCCGCTGCTGCTGGCCGAGTGGTGGCTGAAGCGCGGCGACGCCGCCAAGCGCCGCCGCCTCGCCCGCAGGCACGCGGCAACGACGCCGGTGGCAGCGGACCTCCGTACGCCGCAGAGCTGAACCACCCCGAGCCCTGCGAGCGAAACCCGGCGCTGCACCGCACACCCGATCGGGCACGACGGCCCACCACCGATTCGTCAGCCACGGCGTGACAACCGTCACGCCGTGAACCGCCACCGACCCGTGAACCGCAGTGGGGCGACCACCACGAACCCGGGCCGTCGCCGCCCTGCGGACCACGCCCCGCCCGGCCGCGCCCCTGTCGCCGCCCGGCGATGCGCCGCTCGTACGGAGGTCAGTGCGCCAGGATCTTGCGCAGGAACCGCCCCGTGTGACTCTCGTCCACGAGGGCGACCTCCTCCGGCGTGCCGCTGGCAACGAGCGTGCCGCCGCGCGACCCGCCCTCGGGCCCCATGTCGATGATCCAGTCGGCGGTCTTGATGACGTCGAGGTTGTGCTCGATGACGATCACCGTGTTACCGCCGTCGACCAGCCGCCCGAGCACGCCGAGCAGCCGCCGGATGTCCTCGAAGTGCAGGCCGGTGGTCGGCTCGTCGAGCACGTAGATCGTCCGGCCGGTCTGCCGTCGCTGCAGCTCGGAGGCGAGCTTGACGCGCTGCGCCTCGCCGCCGGACAGGGTCGTGGCCGGCTGTCCGAGACGCACGTAGCCCAGGCCCACGTCGTTGAGTGTCTGCAGGTGGCGCTTGATCGCGGGGATCGCGTCGAAGAAGCCGAGGGCCTCCTCGATCGGCATGTCGAGCACCTCGGCGATCGTCTTGCCCTTGTAGTGGACCTCCAGCGTCTCCCGGTTGTAGCGGGCGCCGTGGCAGACCTCGCAGGGGACGTAGACGTCGGGCAGGAAGTTCATCTCGATCTTGATGGTGCCGTCGCCCGCGCACGCCTCGCAGCGGCCGCCCTTGACGTTGAAGCTGAAGCGCCCCGGCTGGTAGCCGCGCACCTTGGCCTCGGACGTGGCCGCGAACAGTTTCCGCACGTGGTCGAACACGCCGGTGTAGGTGGCCGGGTTGGAGCGTGGCGTGCGCCCGATGGGCGACTGGTCGACGTGAACGACCTTGTCGACCTGGTCCATGCCGTTGATCCGCGAGTGCCGCCCCGGCACCGTGCGGGCGCCGTTGAGCTCCTTGGCCAGCGCGTTGTAGAGGATGTCGTTGACCAGCGTCGACTTGCCGGAGCCCGACACGCCGGTCACCGCCGTGAACACGCCCAGCGGGAATTCGATGTCGACGCCCTGGAGGTTGTGCTCGCGCGCACCCTTGACGGTGATCTGCCGCTTCTTGTCGCGCTTTCGGCGGTTGGCGGGAATCGGGATGCTTCTGCGCCCCGACAGGTATTGCCCGGTGAGCGACCCCTCACTGGTGAGCAGGTCCTGGACCGTGCCGGAGACGACCACCTGGCCGCCGTGCTCGCCGGCGCCCGGCCCGATGTCGACGACCCAGTCGGCCGCCGCGATCGTGTCCTCGTCGTGCTCGACGACGATCAGCGTGTTGCCCATGTCGCGCAGCCTGACCAGCGTGTCGAGCAGGCGCATGTTGTCACGCTGGTGCAGGCCGATGGACGGCTCGTCGAGCACGTAAAGGACACCGACCAGGCCGGAGCCGATCTGGGTGGCCAGCCTGATGCGCTGGGCCTCGCCGCCCGCGAGGGTCGCGGCCGCGCGGTCCATGGTGAGATAGTCCAGGCCGACGTCGAGCAGGAAGCCCATGCGGGCGTTGATCTCCTTGACCACCCGCTCGGCGATCTGCATGTCGCGGTCGGACAACTTGAGCGCGGCCAGGAACTTCGCGCACTCGCCGATCGACATCGCCGCCACCTCGGCGATCGACTTCCCTGCCACCGTCACGGCGAGGGTGACCGGCTTGAGCCTGGCCCCCTTGCAGGTGGGGCACGGGATCTCCCGCATGTAGCCCTCGAACCGCTCGCGGGCCGTGTCGCTCTCCGCCTCCGCGTGCCTGCGCTGCACCCATGGGATGACGCCGTCGTAGGTCGTGTAGTAGGAGCGCTGCCTGCCGTAACGGTTGCTGTAGCGGACGTGCACCTGCTCGTCGTGGCCGTACAGCAGTGACTTCTGCGCCTTCTTCGGCAGCTTCTCCCACGACGTGTCGAGGGTGAATCCGACCGTGTGGCCGAGCGCCTCGACCAGCCTGCCGAAGTATTCGCTGGTGTGGCCGCCTGACCACGGGTGCAACGCGCCGTCGCGCAGTGTGCGCTCGGGGTCGGGCACCACCAGGTCGGGGTCGACCTCCATCTTGGTGCCCAGGCCCGTGCACTCGGGGCAGGCGCCGAACGGCGAGTTGAACGAGAACGAGCGCGGCTCCAGCTCCTCGAACGACAGGTCGTCATAGGGGCAGTAGAGGTGCTCGGAGTAGAAGCGCTCGCGGTTGGGGTCGTCTTCGGGGAGATCGACGAACTCGAGCGTGATGGTGCCGCCGGACAACTGCAACGCCGTCTCGACCGAGTCGGTCAGCCTGCGCCTGGCCGACTCCTTGACCGACAGGCGGTCGACGATGACCTCGATGTCATGCTTCTCGTACTTCTTCAGGGTGGGCGGCTCCTCCAGGCGGACGACGGTGCCGTCGACCCTGGCCCGGGCGAAGCCCTTCGTCTGCAACTCGCGGAACAACTCGGCGTATTCGCCCTTGCGGCCCCTGATGACCGGGGCGAGCACCTGAAAACGGGTGCCCTCATCGAGGTCCATCACGCGGTCGACGATCTGCTGCGGGGTCTGCCTGGCGATCGGGCGGGTGCACACCGGGCAGTGGGGCTTGCCGATGCGCGCCCACAGCAGCCTGAGGTAGTCGTAGACCTCGGTGATCGTGCCGACCGTCGAGCGGGGGTTCTTACTGGTCGCCTTCTGGTCGATCGACACCGCGGGAGACAGGCCCTCGATGAAGTCGACGTCGGGCTTGTCCATCTGACCGAGGAACTGGCGGGCATAGGCCGACAACGACTCGACATAGCGCCGCTGGCCTTCGGCGAAGATCGTGTCGAAGGCCAGGCTCGACTTCCCGGAACCGGACAGGCCGGTGAAGACGATCAGCGAGTCTCGCGGCAGGTCGAGCGAGACGTCTTTGAGGTTGTGTTCTCGTGCACCACGCACGATCAGGCGGTCTGCCACGGCGATCCCGGAGGTCGAAAGGCGGATAGGTCCACGGCGGATGGTAGACGGGGGCTCCGACAATTTCGGCGGCGCGGACTCACGTGCGAGTGACCGGCCCCCGAAACGCGTCCATCACAGGTTACGGCCATCTCCCACCTCGCAGGAGCCCTTCACCGCTCAACCTCCTGACCTGCCGCTTTCATCCCCGATCCAGTGGGGACACCTAGAAATGATGAAAAATCCTGACATGGTGGTCCTACCCGCGCTCCAAGCCGAACTCTCCGCCGCGACCAACCGGCTGCTGGCCACGGCCGCGTCGCTCAGTGACGCCGACCTGGCCGCCCCTTCCCTCCTGCCGGGCTGGACCAGGGGCCACGTGCTCGCCCACGTCGCCCAGAACGCCGGCTCCCACCTCAACCTCCTGGCCTGGGCCAGGACCGGCGTACGAACCCCGCAGTACGCCTCACTCCAGGCCAGGGCCACGGCGATCGAGGCCGCGGCCACCCGCCCGGTCGCCCGTCACCTGGCCGACCTCGAGGAGGGCGCCGCCCGCGTGGCCGCCGCGATCCGCGACATGCCGGACGAGTGCTGGTCCGCGCAGGTGGAGGGCATGCGCCCGCCGCCGCACCCCGCCTGGTACCTCCTCGTACGCCGCCTGCGCGAGATCGGCTTCCACCACGTTGACCTCGACGCCGGGTACGGCCCGGCGGACTGGCCGGAGCCGTTCGTCACCCGCGAACTCCACGACTGCCGGGCGTGCTGGCCCCGCGACGGCGGCACGGTGAGCGAAATCGTCCTCAGGAGCCAGTCGGGCGGGACCGTCGCCAGGTGGTCGCGGCTCGGCTCCGGCCCCGCCGTCGAAGGAGCCCCCGCGGCCATGCTGGCCTGGCTCACCGGCAGGTCGGGCGGCGAGGGCGTTACGCTGGTGCCCATGGGGCGGTTGTCGACACCAGACCCGGCGGCGCTTCCGGCGCCTCCGCCGTGGCTGACGGCTACGGCCCCCGCTGATCTGCCCGCGACGCCCCCGGAGGACTACCCATGACCTATACAGGTGACGTCCAGGTCGGTGGCCCCGCCGACGTGCGAGAGCTGCCCGCGCTCACGATCTCCAAGCTCGCCGTCGGCCCTTACGACAACAACGCCTATCTGCTGCGCTGCACGGAGACGGGCGAGGGCCTGCTCATCGACGCGGCCGCCGACTCCGACCGTCTGCTGGCGCTGATCGCCGACCAGCCGATCCGCGCGGTCGTCACCACGCACCAGCACCCCGACCACTGGCAGGCGCTGGAGCAGGTGATCCGGGTGACCGGGGCTCAGGCGATCGCCCATCCGCTCGACGCACCCGAGTTGCCCGTTCCGGTCGACCGCACGGTCGAGCACGGCGACACGATCACCGCCGGCGCGGTCAGCCTTGAGGTCATCCACCTGCGGGGGCACACGCCGGGGTCGATCGCGCTGCTCTACGACGGCGGCGAAGCGGGCCATCACCTTTTCACGGGAGATTCCCTGTTCCCCGGCGGCGTCGGCAACACGTGGAAGGATCCCGAGCGTTTCACCCAGCTCTACAACGACGTGGTGGAGCGCGTCTTCGACCGCCTCCCCGACGAGACCTGGGTCTATCCGGGCCACGGCAAGGACACCACGCTCAGGACCGAGCGCCCCGCGCTGCCCGAGTGGAAAGCCCGCGGCTGGTAGTCGCGCCCGCCGGGCAGGGTCAGTGCCGGGCGGCGAGCACGTGCACGATCCGCTCGGCCGCGAGGGCGGGGTCGTCGGCCAGGCCGACGAGCTCGCCCCACGACCACCGGTAGAACCACCCCTCCGAGAGGGGTACGCAGTCGACTGTCTCGGCCAGCAGGATCGTGTCGGGATCGCTGATCCGCAACGCCGGCGGATAGGACCGCAGGGTGGCGGTCAGCCCGCGTTGCTCCAGTTCCTCGGCCAGCTTGGCGAGGAAGTAGGTGCGCGTGTGCTCGCGTGGCTTGGCCGGCATGGTTCCATCACATCCGACGGAGGGCGGAAAATCCCATCAGTTGCCGATGCGCTCGGCTTCTTTGCGGAGTTCGCGCTTGTAGAAGAGCATCCGGAGCGGGATCGCCGCCACGAGCGCGATCTGCATGCTCGCACCGATCTTGATCGGCAGGTCGCCCCCTTCCGGCCAGGCGACCCAGAACGTGAGGAACGCCACGTTCACCATGATCCAACCGAGCACGACCGCCGCGAGCTGGCCCTTCGGCTTGGGATATTCGATCCGGCTGACCATCAGCCACGCCACGCCGAGCACGCCCAGCAACGCATAGATGCTCGGCTGGAACAGCAGCACGATCGAGATCACCGTCATGGCGCCCATCGGGATCGGCAGGCCCATGAAGTCGCCGCTCTTGGTCTTGACGCAGGCGAACCTGGCCAACCGCACGACCCCGGCGACCAGCACGGACGCCGCCGCGACCAGCACCGCGGTGAACGGCACCTGATCGGTGAACCCGCCCCAGATCACGACCATGAACGCGGGCGCGAACCCGAAGCTGATCACGTCGGCCAGGTTGTCGAGCTCGGCGCCCATCGCCGACGCGCGGAAGCGCCGCGCGACGAGGCCGTCGAACAGGTCGCACGTCGCCCCGATGAGCAGCAGCACGATGGCGGTGGCGAAATAGCTCGGATTGGGTACGAACGGGCCGCCGGCCATCTGGAGCTGCATGATCGCGGAGTAGGCCAGGACGCACACCGCCATGAACCCGCAGACCGCGTTGCCCAGCGAGAGGGAGTCGGCGGCGGACAGGCGGAACGCCTTGCCGACGGGGCCACGAGGCTCTTCCTCATCCGCCTGCCAGCTACCGGCGTCAGCCGCGGTCAATTCTGGTCACCCCCGCAACTGTCTTCTCTCCCACGGACACCGCAGGAGTGATCCCTTCGGGAAGGTAGATGTCGACCCGCGAACCGAACCGGATGAGCCCGATTCGCTCGCCCGGCGTGACCTTCGCGCCCGCGCTCAAGTACGGCACGATCCTGCGCGCCACCGCGCCCGCGATCTGCACCATCTCGATGTCGCCCAGCGCGGTCTCGAAATGCCACACCACGCGCTCGTTCTGGTCGCTGTCCTTGTTGAACGCCGGCAAGAACCCACCTGGCACATGCTGCACGGATGTGACATTTCCCGCAAGGGGGGCTCGATTGACGTGAACGTTCAGCGGGCTCATGAAGACCGCGATCCGGGTGCGGCCGTCCGGCCACGGGTCGATGCTCTGCACCACGCCGTCGGCGGGCGACAGGATGCGTCCCTGACCTGGCGTGCGCTCAGGGTCGCGGAAGAACCAGAGCATGCCCCCGGTGAGCGCGCCCAGCGGCACCGCCGCGAGCGCCCATCGCCGGTCTCTGCGCGTCAACAACGCGGCGGCGGCCGCCGCGGCCGCTGTGGGGAAGAGCCACGGGGAGACCCCGCGTGCGAGCCTGACAGATTTTGCGCGGCTCGACTTGGCAGAATCGGACACGTACAACCTTTGGTGGTGGACTGGACTGGGCGCTTTGCTGTGACGTTACAAAGCTAGCAACTATGACACAGCGCAACTACACAAGCAAAGCGCCACGAAGCCCAACAGCTAGACCTGCTCTGAATGAGCCGCCTCGCCCTTGCGCGTGTCCATACGGGCCTTGACCAGGCTCGCCACGGTGGTGATGACCATGGTTGCACCGATGACCGAGAGCGACACCCAGATAGGAATTTCGGGCGCCCAGGAGACATGGCTGGCGTGCAAGGCCTCCATAACCAGCTTAACCCCGATGAACCCGAGGATGAACGCCAAACCATAGCTGATGTAGACGAGCCGCTGCAGAAGCCCACCGAGGAGGAAGTACAGCTGACGCAGCCCCATCAGGGCGAACGCGTTGGCCGTGAAGACGATGAACGGATCCTTGGTGAGCCCGAAGATGGCGGGGATCGAGTCGAGCGCGAACAACAGGTCGGTGCTCCCGATCGCGACCATCACGATGAGCATCGGCGTCACCATGCGCCTGCCGTCGATCTTGACGGTGACCTTCGACCCGACATACCCCTCGGTCGTGGGGAACGCCCCGCGAACCCACCGGAGCAGGATGTTCTCCTTGACCTCTTCCTCTTTGCCCCTGAGGTGGTCACGGACGATGTTGAGCGCGGTGTAGATGAGGAAGGCGCCGAACACGTAGAAGAGCCAGCTGAACCGCTGGAGCGCGGCGGCGCCGAGCGCGATGAAGATGCCGCGCATGACGAGCGCGAGGACGATGCCGACGAGCAGAACCTTGTGCTGGTAGGCCCGCGGCACGGCGAACCTGCCCATGATGATGAAAAAGACGAAAAGATTGTCGACGCTGAGGCTGTATTCGGTGATGTAGCCGGCGAAGAACTCACCCGCCTTGTCGCCGCCGTACGTGGTCCACAACAGGACACCGAACGCCGCGGCCAGAGCGACGTAGAACGTCACCCAGTAGCCGGCCTGCCGCATGGAGAACTCACGGGCTTCGCCGCGGTCGACGATCCACAGATCAACGGCCAGCACAACAAGAAGACCGCCGATCACGGCGATCCAGGCCCACGCGGGTACGCTCACTCAAAGCCTCCGGCATACACGAATCATTGCCGGAGGTCTCTCCCGCCCGCATCAACCTGCGGACCGGCAGCCCCGGGGGCCCCGTGGAGCGGGGCTGCACCGTGATGACGAGGCTGTCGCGAAGGGATACTCCCCTCCCTAACCCAGGCAGTATACGAGAACGCCCTGAGCCCGCCTAATCATCCTTGGGATCCTCCCCTCCATAGACGGTCAGCACGCTCCGCACGGCGTCGTCCTCGCCGGGCATCTCCCGCCCCCGCCGCCCGGCCTCCGCGGCGAGCGCCTGCGCGGTTCCCGGTTCTGCGAGCAGCTTCCGTACGGCCCTCCGCAACCCCTCCACGTCCCCATAGGGGACCAGAATTCCAGCGTTGCCCAGGATCTCTGGAATGCCACCGACATCGGACGCGATCGCCGGCGTGCCCGTCATCAGCGACTCCCGCAGGGTCAGCGGCTGCCCTTCCCAGCGGCTCGGCATCACCAGGGCGTCGGCGGCATGCAACAGGTCGGGCACATCCTCCCGGTGCCCCAGCAACCTCACGGGAAGGCGTTCCGCGTCGATCCTCCGCCGCAGTTCCACGCGCAGGGGCCCGTCACCCGCCACCACGAACAGGGGCACCCTCGCGCCACCGCGTACGCCACCCGCTGCCGACGGCCCCGCTGCATGGCCCTCCTCCCACGGCCCGGCTGCGACGTCGAGCAGCGTCTCGAGTCCCTTCTGCTGGGCGAGCCTGGCGACGGTCAGCAGGATCGGCCGTTCGCCGGCGTCCAGTTCGTTCCTGACCTCCTGGGGTGTGCGCCTGGCCGGCCCCGGCACGGGCGCGGGCACCACCGCGGCCCGCACGTCCCTGGCACCGAGCCGCGCCATCCGCGTGCCCAAGTCGGGCGACACCACGACGACCTGCCCGGCGCCCCTGGCCACGAGCCGCTCCAGCACCCCGTAGACGGCCCCGACGAAGCCTGCGGTGGTCAGCGCGTTGTGCAGCGTGACCACCAGCCTGGGCGCGCTTCTCCCCCGCCCACCGGCCTTCCCCGGGTGTCCCGCTCCCCGCGAGCCCGGACGGTCCGCCCCGCCCGGCTCCACCACCGTTTCAGAGCTCCCGCCTGGACCTGCGGCCGCATCCGGCGCCGCCACCGTTCCGGAGCTCCCGCCGAAACCGGTGGTCGCACCCGGCGCCGCCACCGCATCCGGGCCTGCCGCAGTGCCTCGCCTGGCCAAGGTGCCCGGCCTGGCCAGGGCGGCGAGTGCCCCGGCCCGCAACCCGTGGGCGTGCACCACGTCCGCGTCGCGCGTCAGCCGCCTGATCGCCAGCACCGCGCGCAGGTCGTTGACCGGATGCGGCCGATCGGCGACGGCGACCTCCACGAAACGCGCACCGGCCCCGGCGTACGAGAACTGCTCCTCCACGCTGCGTGGGCCGAGCACGAGCACCCGGTGCCCCCGCCGCACCAACCCCTCAACCAACATCAGGACATGCCGCCCGGTGCCTCCGGACGTGGTGCCCAGTACGAAAGTCACCCGCACGACCCTCTCCTTCCTCGCCCGACCCGCACAACACCGCGCCTCGCGCAACCGGCGCACCGCCACCATGCCCGCCGGTCACGTCCGCCTGCGCCGCAGCAGCTCGGCGACTGCCGCGGCGTCGGGCCGGTCCGCCAGGGCCACGACCGCGACGCCCACGGCCAGCGCCACGGCCGCCGCCACCGCCGCGGCCCCCAGGCTCGCCCAGCCGCCGACCCAGTCCAGCCATCCAGCCACGGATGCCCCCGCCAGGTAACCCAACACCCCACCGGCAGCGGCGGCGCCGACGGCCCTGGCGAGCCCCGCCACGGCGCCGCGCCCCCGCGCCTGCACGACCGAAACGAGCAGCAGCGCCCCGCCCACGCTCATGCCCACGCTCATGCCGAGCGCCATCCCGCCGATCTTCCACCCTTCGGGCAGCAGCAGCACGAAGACGACCTGCGCGGCCATCACCACCATCCACCCCGCCACGGTGCCGGTGGCGGCCGCCCGGCCACGGCCGGCCGCGTACAGCACCCGGCTCGCGTGCGCGATGAGCCCGTATCCCACCAGACCGGGCGCGAACAGCGCGATCGCCGCGGCCAGCTGAGGCGCGGGCACCTCGCTCCTGGCTCCGAGGAACACCACGGCCCCCGGTCCTGAGGCGGCGGCCAGCACCCCGGCGGCCAGCCCTGACACCAGCACCACGGCCCGCGTCGTGCGCGCGGCGAGCGCCGAGAACGCCTCCGGGTCGCCGGCCTGCGCGGACAGCCGGGGGAACGCGCTGGTGGCGATGGGCACGGCCAGCACGGCGTACGGCATCAGGTAGATCGCCCACGCGTAGTTGTAGATGGTGATGGCGCCGTTGCCGATCGCGTTGTTCGACAGCAGCAGCACCACGATCATGGCAGCCTGCTGGGCGAGGAGGGCCGCGATCCCGGCCAGGGCGAGCCTGCGCACCTGCACGGCCACGCCGCTGGGGAAACGTAAGGTGGGCCGCCACCGCAAGCCCAGCCGGGCCACGGGGCCGGCCACGGCCAGCACCAGGGACAGCACGCCGAGGCTCGTGCCGATCGACAGCGCCAGCTCGGCCGCCCGCGGCACCTCAGCGGGATCGCGGACCCCGGTGCTGAGCGGCACGAACAGCAGGTAGGCCACGATGACCACGATGCTGGACACCAGGGGCGCGACCGCGGGCCCGGCGAAGCGCTTGTGCGACTGCAGCACGCCGTAGAGCACGACGGCGACGCCGTACAGGGGGATCTGGGGGGCGAAGACGACCAGCATCCGGGTGGCGACGGCCGTCACAGCGCCGGCGTCGCAGTCGTTGTCGATGACGTCGCCGAAGAACAGCCCGGTGATCGGCTCGGCGAGCAGCGCGGTGAGCACGCCCAGCGGGACGAGCACGACGACCACCCACGTCAGCAGCGCCGAGCTGATCCACCCGGCCCGCTCGCCGGGCCCGCCGTCGTCAGCCGCGTCCGCGCCGCGCCCGGACGCCCCCGCGAGGACGGGAACGACCATCCCCGCCAGGGCGCCGCCGACGACCACCTCGAACACGATGTTGGGGATCTGGTTGGCCGTCATGTAGGCGGTGGACAGGCAGTTGGTGCCGACCGTCTGTGCGAAGGCATATTGCTTGGCGAAGCCGGCGATGCGTGCCAGCACCGTGAGCGCCCCGATGAGCAGGGCCCCGCCGGCAACGCCCCGCGCCGTCACCACCCGCACGCCGCCTCCCCGCGCACGATCATGCTTACGCAGACATCCTGGCAGGTCGTACCGACAGAAGGCGGGTCACGCGGGGCCGACGGGACGGCGGCCCATCATGTCGAGACGATTGAGCACCGGGTTTCCGGCGATGACCTTGGTAAAGCTGATCTTCTCCGCGGCCGCGGTCAGGGCCACGACGGTGCCGAGCAGGACGTAGCGGCCTGGCCTGCCGAGCTTAGTCACCGCTGCGAGCCCGAGCAGCGCGCCCAGGGAGTTGGCGCCGGCGTCGCCGAGCATGGCGCGCTCGCCGAGGTCGTCGGGCAGCAGCGCGGCCGCGGCCCCGAGCGGGACGGCGGCGAGCGCCGCGGCGGCGGGCGAGTCACGCAGGACCGAGGCGGCGAGCAGCGGCCCGCCGGCGAGCAGGCCGACCTTGATGGCGCGGCCCGGGCGCAGGTCGAAGAGGTTGGCGAGGTTGGCTGCGCCGGCGATGGCCGCACCGTTGACCAGGGTGTCGGCGGGGCCGTCGGAGACGAGGGCGGCGGCGCCGAGGCCGGTGGCGCCGATGCCGAGGATCTTGACGGCTCCGCTGGTGACCTCGCCGCGGGCCAGCGCGGTCAGGTGCCCCTTGAAGCCCTTGGAGGCCGTGGTGCCGTAGAGGTCGTCGTAGGCGCCGAGCGCGCCGCTGCCGGCGCCCGCGAGCAGCGCGGCGGCGCGTACGCGACCGGGGATGCCGGGCGTGAGCGCGGCGGCGGCGCCCGCGCCGGCGACGAACGCGGGGCCTTCCAGCAGGGTGATGGGCTCGCCGCGGTGGTTCTTGCGCGTCCACCGGCCGCTCAGCTCGGCCGGCCGGTTGCGGGTGAACGCGGTGTAGGCGGCGCGGGCGGCGACGGCGCCGATCGCGGCTCCTGCTAGGGCGTAGAGCAGGCCACGGGCCCGGCTCGCAGGCATGTCAGCTCCCTGACTCGCTGGTGGGGGATGGAGTGGCGGACGGCACCGCCGGCATGGGGGCCGACGCCCCGATGCCCACGCCATAGTGACCGGAGCGCCCGGCCAGCTGCTCCTGGAGAGACTGGACGATCACGACGCGCCCCAGCGGCATGTCGCCCGCGTCGACGGTGGTGACGCGCTTGGCGATGTCGCTGTCGTCGCGGGCGTGGCCGATCGGGTCGCCGGGGACGGCGGTGGCGGCGGCCGGGCCTCCGGCGAGCACCGTGCCCTTGCCGCCCACGTCGAGCGCGTCGGCCATCGAGGCGATCGCCCCCGCCTGGGCCTCCGCGTTCTCCCCTTCGAACGGCTTCTCCGGCGCGAGCACCACGACGAGCGTGGCCCGCTTGCCGGGGTCGCCGTCGACGCTGAGCAGCCCTCCCGTCTCGAAGGCGCTCAGCACCTCGGTGGTGGCGGCATTGGGGGTGCCGACCTGGGCGGGATCGGAAGTGACCAGGGCGGCGGAGAGCAATGTGGCAGCGCGGTTCCAGGCGGTGGCGGTCTCGGGGAACATCATGTTGGCCGGTTTGAGCTGGTTGACCAGGCCGTCGAGGACGCCGGTGCCCTTGGGATCGAGGAACTTCTCCGTCAGCGTGACGCGCCCGGAGATCTCCGCGCCCGCCTGGCCGAGCACCTGCTGCGCCGCCTCGCGGATCGTGGTGCTGGAGCCGGGCGTCTCGATGAGGAGCACGCTCTGCCCGGCCAGGTCGCCCGCCACGATGTCGGGCGTCATGGAGGTGATGAGCGCGTCGTTGGCGGCCGCACGGCCCTGGAGCGTGTCGATCTGCGTCCTCAGCTCCTTATTGCCCTCAGTGAGCTGCGCCGTCCACTCCTGCGCCGACTTGACCGCGGGCTCCTGCAACAGCGTGGTGCCCAGCACGATCCCCACCGCCAGCGCCAGGAAGACCGCGACGATGGAGACGAGGTGGTAACGAAAATCGATCACGAGAAGAGTCCGACCAGCCAGAAGATGAATGCGTTCCAGACGTCTTGCAGGCCGTTCAGCCAGGTCTGGCCGATCGGCGAGAGGAAGAGCGCGACCCCCATGGTGATCAGCGCGGTGATCGCCAGCAGGAGGAGCTGCGGGGTGGTGATGCGGCTGCGGTAGAGCCTGCTCACGCCTTTGGCGTCGATGAGCTTGCTGCCGATGATCAAGCGGGTGAGGAAGGTGCTGGCCATGCCGGGACGGCCCTTGTCGAGGAACTCCTCCAGCGTGCCGTGGGTGCCGACCGCGACGATCAGCTCGGCGCCCTTGTCGTCGGCCAGGAGCATCGCGATGTCCTCGCTGGTGCCGGTGGCGGGGAAGATCACGGCTTCGCGGCCCAGCTGGTGGACACGCTCGAGCCCGGGGGCCCGGCCGTCGCGGTAGGCGTGCACGACGAGCTCGGCACCGCAGGTCAGGGCCTTGGTGGAGACCGAGTCGAAGTCGCCGACGATCACGTCGGGCTGGTAGCCGGCGTCCAGCAGCGCGTCGGCGCCGCCGTCGACGCCGACGAGCACCGGACGGTATTCGCGGATGTAGGGCCGCAGCGTGGCGATGTCTTCTCTGTAGTGGTAGCCCCGCACCACGATGAGGACGTGCCTGCCCTCCATGGAGGTGCGGATCTCGGGCACGCCGACGCCTTCGATGAGGAGCCTGCCCTCACCGCGTACGTATTCCATGGTGTTGACGGCGAACGCCTCGATCTGGACGGCCAGCCCCGCGCGTGCCTCGGCCATGGCGGCCTCGACCGTCTCGACGCTCTGCTCGTCGCCCTTGCCGACGATGTCGTCGTCGAGGTAGACGACGCCGTCGCAGACCCGGACGACGTCGCCGTCCTTGACCCGCTCGAACAACTCCTGGTTGGCGTTGTCGATGAACGGAACGCCAGCTTCCAGCAGAATCTGCGGCCCCAGGTTGGGATAGCGGCCACTGATGCCGGCGGCGGTGTTGACCACGGCCGCAGCCTCGCATGCGACAAGAGCCTCCGCGCTGACCCGGTCTACGTCGACATGGTCGATGATCGCAATTTCCCCCGGCTGGAGGCGTTTGGTGAGCCTCTTGGTCCGCCGGTCGATTCTCGCCACTGCCGTCACACCGGGAAGGCTCTCGGCCTTCCAACCGCGGAGGCCCGGCATCCTGCTCCCCGGAACCTTCATCATGACCATCCTGCCAGAGAGAAACCGTGCAGGGGCCACGCATGACGCGGCGTGTCCACTATGTCACCCAGGATCACCTGTCGGCCGCGGCGAGCCCCAGCAGTTCCTCGGCGTGCGCGCGGCCCAGTTCGGAGTCCTCCAGACCCGCCAGCATGCGGGAGAGCTCACGCACCCGCCCCTCGTGGTCGAGCGCCACGACCCCGCTGCGCACGACGCTGCCGTCGCTCGCCTTCTCGACCACCAGATGCTGGTCGGCGAAGGCCGCCACCTGCGGCAGGTGGGTGACCACGATCACCTGCGCGGTGCGGGCCAGCCGGGCGAGGCGGCGCCCGATCTCGACCGCGGCCTTGCCGCCGACGCCCGCGTCGACCTCGTCGAACACGAACGTCGGCACCGGATCCGCGCCGGCGAACACCACTTCGATCGCGAGCATCACCCGGCTCAGCTCGCCGCCGGACGCTCCCTTGTTGAGCGGCAGCGGCGGCGCGGCCGGATGGGCGGCCATCCGCAGCTCCACCTCGTCGCGGCCCTCGGGGCCGAACTCCTCGCTCTGGCCGAGCTGGACGACGACCTTGGCGTGCGGCATGGCCAGCGCCGTCAGCTCCTCGGTCACGGCCTGGCCGAACCGCTCGGCGGCGGCCTGGCGCACCTCGGTGAGCTCGGCCGCCAGTTCGGTGAGCCGGTCGGTCAGCTCGTCGCACTCGCGGGTCAGCTCGTCGATGCGCTCGTCGTCGCCTTCGAGCTCGGACAGGCGGGCGGCGGCCCGCTGGGCCCAGGCCAGCACCCCGGCGCTGTCCTCGCCGTACTTGCGGATCAGGCCGGACAGCACCGACCTGCGTTCCTGCACCGCCGCCAGCCGCGCGGGGTCCGCCTCGATCGACTCCGCGTACGCCGCCAGGTCGGTGGCCACGTCGGAGATCAGGTAGCCGGCCTCGGCCAGCCGGTCGGCCACACCGGCGAGCTGGGCGTCGAAGTCGCGCACCGCCTCCACCGCCGACTTCGCCTCGCCGAGCAGCGAGACCACGTCGTGCGGGCCGCCCGCGGCCTCCATCGGGTCGCCGAGCAGCGCCGTGTGCGCCGTGGTGGCGGCGCTGCGCAGCGCGTCGGCGTGCGAGAGCCGCTCCTCCTCGCCGCGCAGCTCGGCGTCCTCGCCCGGTTTGGGGTCGACCTTCTCGATCTCCTCCAGCCCGAAGCGGAGCATGTCGGCCTCCTGCGCCCGCTCCCTGGCCCTGGTGGTCAGCTCCTCGAGCAGCGCGGTGACGTTCTTGTGCCGTTTGTACGCCTGCGTGTAGGCCCGCAGCGGCTTGACCAGCTCGTCGCCGGCGTAACGGTCGAGCGCCGCGCGCTGCCGGGTCGCCTGGAGCAGCCGCTGCTGGTCCATCTGCCCGTGCACCGCCACCAGGTCGTCGGCGAGGTAGGTCAGGGTGCCGACGGGCACCGTGCGCCCGCCGAGCCAGGCCCTTGACCTGCCTTCCGCGGAGACGACGCGCGAGATGATCAGCGTGCCGTCCTCGACCTCGCCACCGATGTCCTCCACCTGCTGAGCGACGTGACCGCCCGGCTGGACGACGAGCGTGCCCTCGACGGTCGCCTTGTCGGCCCCCGGCCGGATGCGCGAAGGATCGGCCCGGCCGCCGAACAGCAGGCCGAGCCCGGTGACGACCATCGTCTTGCCCGCGCCGGTCTCGCCGGTGACCACGTTGAAGCCCGGCGAGAGCTCGAGAACGGCCTCATCGATGACGCCGAGCCCCTGGATGCGGACCTCCTCGACCCTTGGTCGCACTGCCCACTCCCGTTCACTGCCCTGTCTGATGGTCACCCGGATCGCCTCCGGAAGCCCGCAGCCGCAGTCGCCGCTGCCGGCGCTGGACCGCTAGGGGCGGCCCACCATGCCCACGTGTACGCCCACGTGATCCTACGCGCTCTGCCCTCCATTCATTCAGGGTCGCACCCTTCCGCGCCATCCCTGCACGGGCAGCTCGAACTTGGCCACCAGCCTGTCGGTGAAGGGCGCGCCGGTGCTCTCCACACCGTGCAGGCGCGCCAGGCGTACGGGCTCGGAGCCTCTGCGGACCTCCACGCGCGTGCCGGGCGGCAGCTCGAACCTGCGGCGCCCGTCGCACCACAGGACCCCGCACGGCGTGTCGGGCAGGATCTCGACGGCCAGCGTGGAGCGCGGCGAGATGACCAGTGGTTTGGCGAACAGCGCGTGGGCGCTGATGGGCACCATGAGCAGCGCCTCGACCTCCGGCCACACGACGGGGCCGCCGGCGGAGAAGGCGTAGGCGGTCGAGCCCGTCGGGGTGGCGCAGATCACGCCGTCGCAGCCCCACCTGGACAGCGGCCGGCCGTCGATCTCCGCGACGACCTCGAGCAGGCGCTCCTGCTTTTCGACGGTGACCTCGTTGAGCGCCCAGGTGTCGGCCAGCACCTGCCCGTTCAGCCTGGCGACCACGTCGACCGTCATGCGCTCCTCGACGTCGTAGCGCCCCGCCACGACGCTGTCGACGGCCGTGGCCAAATCGGCGACCTCCGCCTCCGCCAGGAAGCCGACGTGCCCGAGGTTGACCCCCAGCAGCGGTGTGCCGGCCGGCCTGGCCAGTTCGGCCGCGCGCAGCAACGTCCCGTCGCCGCCGAGCACGATCATGACCTCGGCGTCCTTGACCGCGCCCGGATCGCCCGGCACGGCCTCGACCCGGTCGCTGCCGATCTCGCCGGCCTCGGAATCGAGCACCCTGACGGTGATGCCGGCGTCGATCAGCCGGTCGACGACGAGGCGCGCGCTCTCGACCGCGGCGTCACGCCCGGTGTGTACGGCGACCAGCACGGTACGGTTCATTGCGGCCCTTCCTCGACGGCCCGCTGGATCTCTGCGTCGAGGTCGGCGACCGGTGGCTCGCCTTCCCCTTTGCCCAGCCAGAGGAGATATTCCACGTTTCCCGACGGCCCCGGCAGCGGGCTCGCGGTCACGCCGCGTACGGTCAGCCCCAGGTCCTGAGCCTTGGCGGCGGCGTCGCGCACGGAACTCGCCCGCAGCCCGGGATCGCGCACCACGCCACCCGCCCCGACACGGTCCTTACCCACTTCGAACTGCGGTTTGACCAGCATCAGGAAATCGGCTCGCGACGCCGCCACCTCGGCCAGGGCGGGCAGCACGAGCCGGAGCGAGATGAACGACAGGTCGCCCACGACCAGCGTGGGAGGCTCGCCGACCATGCCGGGGGTGAGGTCGCGCACGTTGACGCGCTCCATCACCGTCACCCGCTCGTCGGTGCGCAGGGACCAGGCCAGCTGGCCGTATCCGACGTCGACGGCCAGCACGTGTGCGGCCCCGCGGCGCAGCAGCACGTCGGTGAATCCGCCGGTGGAGGCGCCCGCGTCGAGGCAGCGGCGGCCCTCGACCGCCAGGCTCGCGAACGCTTCCAGCGCGCCGAGCAGCTTGTGCGCTCCGCGCGAGACGTAGTCGGGCCCGTCCTGCGAGTCGGCGACGACGATGGCGGAGGCGGTGTCGACCTGGGTGGCCGGTTTGCCGGCCCGCCGGCCTCCGACGCTGACCCGGCCGGCCTCGATGAGCTGGGTGGCCTGTTCGCGCGACCTGGCCAGCCCTCGGCGCACCAGTTCGCTGTCGAGGCGGATCCTGCGGCTCACCGCTCTCCCGCGGGCCGCTCGCCCGTGGCCTGCCCGCCCGGCTCGTCCACGACCGCCAGCGCGCTCTCCAGCCCGGCAAACGCCTCGTCGAAGATCGCCACGTGCTCGCTCACCGGCTGCTCGCCCAGGCGGCCGAGGCCGGTCACGATGGCGTCGACCCGCTCGTCGCCGGTCCCTTCCGGCAGCTCACTCATGTCTTGACGTTAACGCCTCCCGCGAGCGTCCGGGACCTTGGCAGGCCCGTCAGTCGTTGTAGCTCGTACGGGGTGCTACTGATGTGGAACGCTACCGTCCGCGAAAGAAAGTAGGGATGCGCATCATGGCAAGCGTCGAGGAGTGCCGGGCGGCACTGGCCAGGCTCGTCGACCAGTTCGACGAGATCGACGAGGCAGATCGTGCCAAGCACGTCGTCGAGCGCACGGTCAGCTGCCGGGTCTCCGACCTCGACGTGACCTTTTACGGCCGCCTGACCCACGGAGGGCTCGACCCGTTCACCGAGACGCCGCCGGGTGACGGCAAGCCCGCCGACGTCAAGCTCACGATCGTGAGCGGCGACCTGATCGCGCTGGTCGACGGGGAGCTCGATCTGGCGCGCGCGCTGCTCGGGGGGCGGGTGAAGGTCGACGCCAGCTTCGGCGACCTGCTGCGGCTGCGCAGGCTGATCTGAAGGGCCTTTGACCCGCGCCATCGCCTAATTAATTAATGGACAGGTTAATTGTTAGGCGATACAGTTAAGCAATGCATGGGATCATCGAGACCGAGGGCCTCTGCCGCGCCTTCGGCGACCACCACGCCGTCGAGGAGCTGAGCCTGGCGGTCGCGCCCGGCGAGATCTTCGGCCTGCTCGGCCCCAACGGCGCGGGCAAGACCACCACGATCAGGATGTTGTCCACGCTGCTCCCGCCGAGCGCGGGCGCGGCGCGGGTGTGCGGGTTCGACGTGGTGACGGAGGCGGGAGCCGTACGCCGCCGCATCGGCTACGTGATGCAGCAGGTCTCACCCATGGGCCACTACCTGCTGACCGGCAGGGAGAAGACCGAGATCGAGGCGTCCCTCTACCACGTGCCGCGGCGGCAGGTGAAGGCCAGGGCCCGCGAGGTCCTGGAGCTGGTGGGGCTGTCGGACAGTGCCGACCGCCTCGTGGCGGGATATTCGGGGGGCATGCAGAAACGCCTCGACCTGGCCTGCGGCCTGCTGCACCGGCCCGAGCTGCTGATCCTCGACGAGCCGACGCTCGGTCTCGACGTGCAGTCGCGCCATCACATCTGGGAGCACATCCGCTCGCTCTGCGACGAGGGCATGAGCGTCCTGCTGGCCACCAACTACATGGACGAGGCGGACCGGCTCTGCGACCGGCTGTCGATCATCGATCGCGGGCGGCAGGTGGCCGGTGGCACGCCGGCCGAGCTCAAGGCGGCCATCGGAGCACCGTCACTCGACGAGGTCTTCCTCCGGCACACCGGGCACGCGCTGCGGGAGGAGGTCGCATGATGGTGGCGCAGGAGGTGCTGGCGCTGTCCAGGCGATGGTTGCTCGTGGCGCTGCGCGAACGGCTCAGCCTGCTGTTCAGCGTGCTGCAGCCGGCCGTGTGGCTGGTCTTCTTCGCCGGTGCGCTCGGGGGCGCGGTCGATCCCCGGGTGGTGGGGACGGGCGACTACATCGCGTTCGCGGTGCCGGGCGTCATCGCCTTCACCGTGGTGGGCAACGGGGTGACGGCGGCGATGCCGCTGCTGTTCGACAAGGAGACGGGATATCTGGACAAGTTGCTCAGCATGCCGATCAGGCGCAGCTCGCTGATCCTTTCGCGGTTCCTGTTCCAGACGGGCATGAACGCGGCTCAGACGCTGGTGATCCTGGTCGTCGCGCTGGTCCTGGGCGTTCGTCTGGAGTCCGGGCCGCTGGGGGTGCCGGCGATCCTGGTGGCGACGGCCCTGCTGACACTGGCACTCACGTCCGCGGCGATGGCCCTGGCCTGCGCGGTGCCCTCGCACGGCACGTTCTTCGCGATCACGGGGTTCGTCTCGCTGCCGCTGCTGTTCATGAGCAACGCGTTCGTGCCCCTGTCGGCCATGCCGGCGTGGATGGAGGCCGTGGCCAGGGTCAACCCGCTCACCTACGCCATCGAGGCCATCCGGCTGCTGGTGTTGCGGGGCTGGGGCGGCGGCGTACCGCTGTCCCTCGCGGTGCTGGTCGTGGCCTGCGTCCTGCTCCTCGCCGTGGGCGCCTGGCAGTTCGCCCGCCAGACCAGCGAACGGATCGCGTGACCGTGGTCCGCCGCTACCCGACGCGATCCAGCACCGGCTTGACGGCGCCCTCGTCGATCTGCCCGTCGCCGGCCGCGGACCAGGCGGCGTCGCAGGCGGCCCGCAGCCCGTCGATCCGCCTGCCGTCACCGTCGAGGCACAACTCGCCGTCGCGCCACCGGGCCCGCCAGCCGCCGCACGAGCCGTCGCGTACCTCGGGATAGGGCCGCAGCAACGTCCCGAGATCCTCCCCGACATAGGTGGGCCGGTGCCGGGGCGCCGCCGTCAGCACCTCGACCGGCGTGGCCACCCCCGTCAGGACCAGCAGGCTCTCGACCCCGGCGTTGGAGGCCCCCTCGATGTCGGTGTCGAGCCGGTCGCCCACCACCAGCGGCCGCCGGGCCCCCGTACGCAGCATCGACTCCCGGTGCAGCGGCGGATCGGGCTTGCCCGCGTACACCGGCTCGACCCCCGTGGCAGAGGCGATCACCCGGACCATCGACCCGTTGCCCGGCAACTCGCCCCGGCGCGTGGGCATCGTGCTGTCGCCGTTGGAGGCCACGAAAAGCGCCCCCTGCCGCACCGCGAGCGTCCCCTCCGCCAGCAGCTCGTACGACAGGCCGGGCGCGATCCCCTGCACCACGGCGGCAGGAGACTCGGCGGCGGCCGAAACGGGCCGCAACCCTCGATCCCGTACGGCCAGCCGCAGCCCGGACCCGCCGACCACCAGCACGTTCGACCCCGGCGGAACCCGCTCCGCGACCAGCCGGGCGGCGGCCTGAGCCGACGTGACCACGTCGGAGGCCGTGGCGGGCGCCCCGAGCTCGCGCAGGTGCGCCGCGATGGCCGCCGGCGTCCGGGAGGCGTTGTTGGTCACATACGCCAGCCGCACCCCCTTCCGCCGCGCCTCCTCCAGCGCCGCCGGAGCCCCGGGCACCGCGTAACCGCCGAGGTAGACCACGCCATCGAGGTCGAGCAGCAGGGTGTCATAGCCGTCGATCAGCACAGCGCCTCTTCCTCTTCGGCTCTCACGTCGCGTGAGACTTTAGCGTCGCCCTCGTACGCAACCGCAGAAGGGATGACCATGTACGCGGAACTGAACCTCATTACCGAGGAACGCACCGAACTGTTCGGCGATTTCCATCCGGACGAGCACGCGGCGGAGGCCGTGCCGGCCGGCGCGTACGTCCCGCGACAGCCTGGGGCAGGCCAGACGCCTACGTCTCCCGGCGTGCACGCAGGGTCGCGCGGACGCTTTTCAACGCGGACACGTAATGCCGCTCGTCCGGCCGCATCGCGACCGCGATGGCCAGCGGTTCCTGCGCGCCCTTCACATCCCCGGTCCGCCACAACGACAATCCGAGCCCGAAATAGGCGTAATCCTCTGCCGGATTGGCGTCCACGATCTGGCGGAAACTGGCCGCCGCCTCGGCGTACTGCCGGGAGTTGAACTGCGCCCTGGCCAGCGCTTCCAAGATGCTGCGTGATTCCGGCTCAGCAGCGGCGGCCCTCTCCAGCAGAGCCGCGGCCGCCGCCGGACTGCCGTCTTTCAACAATCGCACCCCACGCTGGTACCAGTCGTAAACACCGCCCTCAGGAGCTCCCGAGCTCTCATCGTGAACGTTGCCACTCTGATCCATACGTGAGGACTCCTTCATCTCTGAATGATGATCCCCGTTCGCCCTGTTGCGGAACGGGACCGACTGCAACCCCGGGGCGACTTCCGGACGGCGTAGACATTTATGGGAGCATGCCCGGTATGGGGACTCCTGAACTGCCGGTGCCTGATGGACTGGTGCTACGGCCCTTCCGTGGCGTGCGTTTCGCTGTCGAAGATCCAGCCAAGGTGACCTCCCCGCCGTACGACCTGATCTCCGACGCCGACGTGGAAGCCCTCCTCGACTCCCACCCCAACAACGTCGTCCGGCTCATCCTTCCCTGCTCGCCCGCTGGCGATTCGTCCTCCGCTTCCATCCCAGGGCGAGACACCGAGCCCCAGCCCGCCGGCAACACTCCTTCCTCTCCGGACGCAGGACCCGGGAACACCCACCCAGGCACAGGACCCGAAAGCCCCCACCCAGGCACAGGACCCGGGGCTTCGCACACGGGCACGGCGCCCGAGAAGCGCCCCGGCGCCGGGTCGTCCCCGCAACGCCAGGCGCCGCCCAGAAGACAACCCGACACCGCAACTCCCCCACCGACTCAGGCGCCGTTCGGAAGACAGCCCGCCACCGTGACTCCCCCACTGGCCCAGGCGCCGCTCGAATCGCGGTACACCGGGGCGAGGGACACGCTGAGGGCGTGGCTGGACTCCGGCGTGCTGGTGGCCGACGACGTGCCGGCGCTCTACGTCTACGAGCAGAGCGGGGCAGGCGTGCTGCAGCGCGGCCTCATCGGCGACGTGGGCCTGACGGACCCCGAGCAGCGCATCATCCTTCCGCACGAGGACGTCATGCCGGGCCCCGTCGCCGACCGGCTCGCTCTGATGAGCACCACTCAGGCCAACCTCGAGCCCATCTTCCTCCTCTATGACGGCGCCAACGGCACCACCACCCGCCTGGTCGACGCAGTGGCCTCGGATCGGGCGCCCCAGGTGTCGGCCCGCACGGAGGACGGCCTCACACACCGCCTTTGGGCCATCACGGACCCGGAAGAGATCGCCGCCATCAACGCCGACCTCCATGACCGGCAGGCGCTGATCGCCGACGGACACCACAGGTATGCGACATACCGCGTCCTCCAGCGCCAGGAGCACGAAACACACCTTCAGGCCGACCCGGCCGGCGCGACGACCGCCAACGGTGACCAGCCCACGCCGCCACCGGCCGGCCCGACGGCGAAACCGACCGGGCCGACAGCCCGACCAGCCCGACCAGCCGACCAGGCGCCGAAACAAACCGGGCCCGCAGCCGACACGCCCCGTCCGACGCCGAAACAGAGCGGGCCGGCGGCCGAACCGGCCCTTCCGGCACCGGAGCCGATCGATCCGGCGTCGCGACAGGTCGACAGCGCCAGGGCTGGGCAGCACGACTCTTCTCACCAGGTCGATGGAGCCCAGGCCGGTAAGGACCGCCCTGCGGCGGACGCGGGCCGCTCGGCGGCCGGGCCGTGGGACTTCGGGCTGGCCCTGCTCGTCGACACGTCCGCGTACCCACCCGACCTGAAGGCGATCCACCGCGTGATCCCCGGGCTTCCTCTGGACGAGGCGGCCGCCAGGGCGAAGGGGTCGTGGCGCGTGCACGACTATGACGACCTGGCGCTGGGGCTGGCGGCGCTCGAGGAGGCTGCGGAGCCGGCGTTCCTGCTCGCCGGGGAGAGCGGCGCGCACCTGCTCACCGATCCCGACCCGGTGCAGCTCGCCCACGCGATGCCGCCCGACCGCTCCGGCCGCTGGAACTCCCTCAACACTTCCGTCCTTTCCGAGTTCGTCATGCCCAAGGTGTGGGGAATGCGCGACGACGAGCGAACCGTGCGCATCGTGCATCACGACGCGTGGGCAGCGGTGCGGCTGGCTGCCCGCTCTGGCGGCACCGCCGTGATTCTCAGACCCCTCAAGGCCGAGGAGGTGCTTGCCGTCGCCGCCGGCGGCGAACGCGTGCCCCGCAAGAGCACCTCCTTCGGCCCGAAACCCAGGACCGGTCTGGTCCTGCGCACGTTCGCGATCGACTGAGGCCTCCTTTTTTCCTCGATGCCCGGCCCGATGCGGTGAGGCACTGCTTCGGGGCAGCCGGACACCGCCGCCCGACCGTGTCCTCCGTAGCCGCGACCACGAGCGCCCACTCTCGAAGCCCCGTACTCCGGGAGCTCCGACCGCGCAAGATTGACTCCGACTCGTCGGATCGCCCATCCACGACCGTCCAAGGCTGCGACGACCAAGCGAACCGTGCCGCGGCCGTGCGGACCCGGACGAGCGGCCGAGATCAGCTGGCTCGCGCCAGGTAGGCCACCTGCCTGGGGATCAGAGCGGTGACGCTCCCCTCAAAGTCGGAGGGCGGATCGGTGGCCGGGTCGGTGAGCTCGGCCTCGAACGGTTTGGCGGAGCTCACCTCCACCTCATACCTCCAGATCTTGGCCGCCGACGGACCGAAGACCCGGCAGCGGAATGCCCCTGCCACCTCGATGTAGTCGCGAGGTTTGAGAGCGCGGACTATGGCGGCGACCTCCGGGTTGAAGGTGACACACGGAATGCTGTCCGTCAGGGCGGCGCCACGCCTGTGCCGTCGGCGGCGCACGATGACGCGCCACTTCGCCACGGTGTCGCCACTCGGCAGCGCGTGCTCCTCGGCCGCCGCTGACAGCCTCCCCACCAGCAAGACCTCGTTGCGGTCCACTTGTCATCCTCCCTGTCGGTGCTCTGGTGGAGATCACTCTCTACGATGAGGAGGAAGCCGGACCGGCTGGAACGCCGTTCTGGGGATAACGGCTGAACGCGCGGGAGTGCCTGTGGACAACATCACCGCTCTGGGCGGCGACGTCTATGAGATCGACACCAAAATGGCAGGATACTCGGGCATCACGGCCGGCTATCTGATTCTGGGCGATCGACCGTGCCTGGTGGAGACGGGCACCTCGACCTCCGCTCCTGTGGTGCGTGACGCGCTCGCGTCACTCGGCGTCGGGCCGGAGGACCTGGCCACCGTCGTGGTGACCCACATTCATCTGGATCACGCCGGAGGCGTGGGGGACATCGCCAGATTCTTCCCTTCTGCCCAGGTCGTCGTCCACGAGAAAGGGGCCCGGCACCTCGCGGATCCGGCCCGGTTGATGGCCAGTGCGCGCATGGTCTGGGGTGACCGTCTCGACACGCTTTTCGGCGAACTGTCCCCCACCGAGTCCGAGCGCATCGTCGCCCTCGGCGACACCGGCGCCATCGACCTGGGCAACGGGCGCACGCTGAGCAGCCACTACTCGCCCGGGCACGCCAAACACCACGTGGGGCTGGTCGACTCCGCCACCGGCGATCTGTACGTCGGCGACGCCGCAGGCGTCTACTTGCCCGAGACGGGCGATCTGCGCCCCGCGACGCCTCCGCCGGACTTCGACCTGCAGACGGCGCTCAACTCGATCGCGCTGTTCGAGGCGCTTGGGCCACAACGTCTGCTGTTCAGCCACTACGGGCCGGTCGACGCCGTACAGGAGACTCTTGAGCGGTCCGCGGAGGAGCTGCGCGTCTGGGTTGATCTCACCCGGCAGGCCCATTCCGAGGGCATGGACCTGGACCACGCCGTCGCCATGGTCAGAGACCGCACCAAGGAGCGCTACACCGCGCTCAAGGCCGACGACCCGACAGCCGAGCACTTCGAGTTGCTGAGCGGAGCACCCTCAAACGTGGCGGGGATTCTCCACTGGCTCGACCGCGTCTCACCATGACGGGTGATCATTGCGCGTGACGCAGGACTGATGGCAGCCCTGGGGACGCGACACCCCGCCGCCCCAGATCGGGTAGCGGCGGGGTGGCCGGCGTCAGTCGTCCGACTTGGGCCGGTCTGAGGTGGGCTCGTCGAGTACGTCGCCGAAGTCAGGCTCGATGAACGCCGGTGTGATAGCCGGGGTTTCGCCATCCTCATCCTTGGCCGCAGGAGCATCCTGCCGGTCAGCAGCGCGATCCGGTGACTTCTCGCCCTGCTCCGGCCCTTCGCCCTCAGCTGCCGGCTTCGCGTCCCGAACGTCTCGGTCCGCGTCCCGGCCCGGCGCGTCCGCTACATCAGCTTCCTGGACCTCGACGTCACGAACCTCTGGGTCCGCGGCCTCGTCCCTCCGGACCTCACCTTCACCAACGCCGGCGTCACGAGCCTCAGGAGCTTCGACCTCCGCCTTCCGGACCTCGACGCCCTGAACGCCTGCCGAAGCTCGCTCCGGCCCGGGTGCCTCCTCAGCGGCCGCGCCCATCTCATCAGGTACGTCCGCCTGCTCCGCGTCCGGCACCTCGACGGCCCTGACCTGCTCCGCCTCCAGGAGGCTCCCCGTAGCGAGGTCACCGGCCTCGCTCTCGCCGTCGCCGGGGACTTCTTCGTCGAAGTCTTCCTCAAGGTCCTCGATAACGGACCCGGTCAGCTCCGCGTACCGTTCCGCCGCGTCCGTCTCCCCGTCCTCGTCGAACGCCATCGCCCTCCCGAACCAGTCGGTGGCCGCCTCCTGATGGCCGGCATCGGCCAGCGCGTCCGCGTAGGCGAACGCCAGCCGGGCCGACCACGGCTTGGGCTGCGGGTCGCGCAGCTCGGGCAGGCGCTGCAGGGTGATCACGGCGGCGTCGTGCTGGCCCAGGTCACGCCGGGCCCCGGATTCGACGATGGTCAGCTCGATGCGCCCGGCTCTGTCGAGACGTTCGGCTTCCGGCGAGCGTACGAGATCGATGGCCCTTTCCGGACGGCCGAGGCCGCGCTCGCAGTCGGCCATGACCGCGAGGTACACATCCGAGCCCGTCATCCGCCTGGCCGCCCGCAGATCGCTCAGCGCCTCGGAGAAATGGCCCGCGCGATAGGCGACGATGCCTGCGGCCTCGCGTACGACACCGATGCGTGCCGCGAACCTGCGCGCGACCTTCGTGTGCTCATGCGCCCGGTCGGGGTCGTCGTCCTCGAGCGCGCGTTCGGCGGCCACCAGGTGCCGGCCGACCAGGTCGGCGAGGTCACCAGGCAGCGAACGGAGTTCTTCCAGGACTTCCTTGTCGAGTTCGTCCGCGGTGATGTCGGGCGCGACCTCGGGCAACCGCTCGCGCTGTGGCGCCTCGGCCTCGCGGTCGGACCTGCCGTATCTGGCTCGCGATCCGGTGCGCTCCTCGCGGTCGTCCCGGGAGAACGGCCGGTCACCGCGAGAGCTGCTGTCGCCGCGAGGGCCGTAACCGCCCTCACGCCGCTCCCCATAACCGCCGCGTCGGGGGCCGCGATCGTCCCGGTCCCGGAACGGCCGACGACCATCATCCTCACGACGGGGACCACGATCGTATCCACCCTCACGCCGCGGACCACGATCACTGTCACGACGAGGACCGTAACCGCCCTCACGACGGGGACCACGGTCGTCCCGATCTCGGAACGGCCGACGACCATCATCCTCACGACGGGGACCACGATCGTATCCACCCTCACGCCGCGGACCACGATCACTGTCACGACGAGGACCGTAACCGCCCTCACGCCGCTCCCCATAGCCACCCTCACGACGGGGACCACGGTCGAACCCACCCTCACGCCGCGGACCACGCTCGCCCTCACGACGCGAACCGTAACCACCTTCGCGACGCGGACCACGATCATCGCGATCCCGGAACGAACGACGATCGTCATCCTCACGCCGCGGACCGCGCGGCTCGCGGTGACCCTCGTCCCGTCGCGGTCCTCTGTCTCCTCGGTTGCCCCAGCGCGACCTGTCGTCGGAACGGAACGGACGGTCGCCGCCAGAGTCGCGCCCGCGCGAACCGTAGCCGCCGCTTCGGCCGCCTCCGCCGGAGTGCCGGTCCTCGTTGTCTCCGCGGCCGCGCTGTCCGCCGTCCGATCCGTTATCTCTGTTCACTTCTGGTCCATTTCGTTGGCTCACCCGGCGGACTCACAACAACGGTCTGCCGGGGCTGGTCGCCGCCCGCCCTCGGGCCTAACGCGACGAAGGCCACCTGTGGGGTGGCCCGGTCCTTCCAGGGTAGCAAGCCCTGACACGTCCATGAGCCTGTCGGCAACCGGTCTAACCGTTGGACCGGAAACCGGCCAATCGGCAAGACTGGTCCGCATGTCACTGCGCTTCCATGAAATAGCCGAGTCCAACCACCGCACGCTCAATCCTCTGACCGATGAAAAGCTCGATCTCCTGGGCCGGATCTGCCACATCGCTCCCGGCTCCCGCCAACTCGACCTCGCCTGCGGAAAAGGCGAGCTGCTTTCTCGGTGGGCGGCCGATTATGGAATTCAGGGCGTCGGCGTTGACATCAGCAAGGTCTTTCTGGAAGCGGCCAGAGCTCGCGCCGACGAACTCGGCGTCGCCGATCAGCTCAATCTGGTGGAGGCCGACGCAGCCACGTACGAAGACACCCCGGAGTCGTTCGACATCGTGTCCTGTATCGGTGCGACCTGGATCGGCGATGGTCTTGAGGGCACGCTGTCATTGATGAGCAGGCATCTCCGTCCGAACGGTCTCGCCCTGGTCGGTGAGTGTTATTGGATAACGCCGCCGCCGCAGGAGGCATACGAGGCCCTCGGCATAGCGGATGGTCTGTTCACGTCGCTGGCCGGCACGGCGGACCGCTTCGAAGATGCAGGTTTCGAACTCCTGGAAATGGTGCTCGCCGACCAGGACGGCTGGGACAGGTATGTGGCCAGCCAATGGTGGACGATCAGCGACTGGCTACGCGAGAACCCCGACGATGTCGACGCTCCCGCCATGCGTGACTTCCTCACTCACGCGCGCCGCTCGCATCTCGAATACGGACGCCAGTATTTGGGCTGGGGCGTTTTCGTAGCCCGCCCGCAACTGCGCTGAGCCGCCACATACAGAAAGGGCCCCGACGCGCTTGGCGTCGGGGCCCTTCTTGAAAGATTGTCCGGCGGTGACCTACTCTCCCACACCCTCCCGAGTGCAGTACCATCGGCGCAGAGAAGCTTAACTTCCGGGTTCGGAATGTAACCGGGTGTTTCCTTCCCGCCATAACCGCCGTAACC